>JAYVSV010000138.1:0-26583 GCA_043775015.1 Verrucomicrobiota bacterium | reverse complement strand
CTGTCCGCCGGGGCTTGGCTAAAATATCAAGCGCTCTGGGCGGAAGGACGCGCGGGCGGACAGGAATGTCCGCGCTCCGTCACCCACTTTTAATCACACGCGGCGAGGCACGCCTTTTATTTCTGTGGAAGGGTGAAATGGAATGCGGTGCCCCGGTCGAGTTCGCTGGTGACCCAAACTTCTCCGCCATGACCTTGGACAACGTGTTTAACAATCGCCAGTCCCAGCCCGGTGCCGCCTTGTTCCCGCGAACGGGCCTTGTCCACGCGATAGAACCGTTCAAAAATCCGTTCGCGCGCCTCGGGTGGAATGCCCGGACCGTCATCCTCCACCCGAACTTCTACTTCGCCGTTTTGGTTTGTCCTGGCCGCAATCACCACGACACCGTTGGTTTTCCCGTACTTGATTGCGTTGTCGATCAGGTTCCAGAAAACTTGTTCCAACCGATCAAAGTCCGCTTCAAGGCAGAGGTCGGACGGGACCTTGTTTTCGAGCGTTACGCTTTTCGCATCTGCCCGTGCTTGTAAATCCTGCACAACTTTTTGAACGGCGGGTCGTAGTTCAGCCGAGTTGCGGTTCAAAATGATCTGGCCGGATTCCAATTTTGAAATGGTCAACAAATCCTCGATCAGAAAGGTCAGGCGGTCGGTGTGTTTATCGATGATGTTAAGAAATTTTACGGCGACTTCAGGATTGTCCCTCGCGCCTTGGAGCAGGGTCTCAACGTAGCCTTTGATCATGGAAAGCGGTGTGCGTAATTCATGGCTCACATTCGCGACGAATTCCTGCCGCGTGTTTTCCAACTGTTTTAAACGCGTCAAATCGTGGAAAACAAAAATCGCTCCATGGGCGTCATCTCCTTGATTCGAGATGGCCGCAGCGTTCACCTGAATCCAGCGAGGCTCGACTTCGGATAGCTGGATTTCAAAACCGAGAATGCGCTTCTCGGTTTGAAGACGCTCAAACAGCGCGGACAATTCGTGATTCCGAAACGCTTCGATGATGGTTCTGCCCTGAAGACTGGAGGTGGCTCCGAAAAGCTTTTCCAACGCATGATTGGCCAATTGGATTTTTCCATCGCGACCGAGCAGGAGCAATCCTTCCACCATGCTGTTGAGCAACAATTGTTGCTGCGTCTCACGTTGGTTGACCAACACCTGTTGCTCTGCGCGCGCTTGGGCCAGTTCCTTCTCTTTCCGCGCGACGACAGTGGTGAATTTTTTTTGCCACGTGAGATGAACGATTGCCACCGCCACCGCGAGGAGTGCGACTAAGATCCACATGTGATTCAGTCCGTTTTGAATTTGTAACCCACGCCCCGGATTGTATCCAAAAATTTTGCAGCAGACCCCATTTTTTCACGCAGCCGCCGCATGTGAACGTCCACGGTGCGCGTGTCCATCGTGCTGTCGTAATCCCACACGTCGCGCAACAAGCGGTCTCGCGATTGCACCACATCCCGGCGTTGCGCCAGAACCGTCAACAACTTGAACTCGGTGGCAGTCAGCTCGATTTTTTTGCTTTTGAATTTCACGATGTGACGCGGCACATCAATAAACAAATCTCCGAATTGGAAAAATTCTTTTTCCTCAGAAGTGTTCTGTCGCCTTTCCAAAAGTTTTTTTATGCGGAGTACCAATTCGCGTGGGCTGAAAGGCTTGGTCAAATAATCGTCCGCGCCTAATTCCAGTCCGAGCACGCGATCAATTTCCGCCGCCTTCGCCGTGAGCATGATAATCGGAATGGCCGACGTGTTCGGATCGCGCCGTAAAAGTTTGCAAATGGTGAAGCCATCGAGTTCTGGCAACATGACATCGAGCACAATCAAGCTGGGCAAAACAGAACGCGCCTTTGTCAAAGCTTCTGCGCCGTCGCTCGCGGTTTTCACCTGAAACCCCGCGCCCTTTAAATTGAATTCAATCAATTCGACGGCATCGGGCTCGTCGTCCACTACGAGAATAATTGGTTTCATTCAGTTTCTAATGATCGAAATTTGCGAACACGCCTTGGATTCCTGATTTCACAAAAGGTTTTTACCAGTCGTGGTAATGAAGGCAACCACGGAACGGTTACAAACAGGTTACGGACGTGTGCCAGATTAAAATTAGCCGCCAACTTTCGCGGGCTGAGTTTTGGCGAGAAGCGAACACTTCTCCGCAAAATCCCAAAAGAGCATGATGTTTTGTCGCGAAAACTGTTTGTCGATCAAGGCGCTTGTGCCTTTGATGCGAATGCTCACCGCCGTTGCTTTCGCCAATTTCGTCAGCACTTCGGGTTGAACCGGGTAGAAAGTCGTGATGAAACGTTTGCGTCCGTTGAACGACGGAAAGTTCGTCGCCGTGAGGCTCACTACTTCGTCGTCGATGTTAAGAACCAGCGAGTCGCCGGATTGGAGCACGAACTCTGGCGGCGCAATCATTTCGGTAAATAAATAATATTTTTTCTGACCGTCACGCTTTGTATCGCAGCGAGCGTTCAAGTAAACAACCTTCTGCTCAAACGGTGTTCTCGCCAGATTATTGCCAGTGAGTTGATTCACCTCGACGTTTTCCATTTTGTCGAAAGTCGTACCGATTTTTCCGAGATGACCGGCGCAACCGCAAAACAGCAGCGCGCAGAAAAGGATTAAAATATTTTTCATCGGGCATCCAATCGCACAGAGAAAAATCGAAGTCAAAAGAGAAACGCGCTGTCACAGGAATTTAACATTGGGAAATAAAGTGCGAGCAAATGTTCACACAAACGTAACGGCTCCGCCATTGGATCGTAATGTTCCTTCTGTTTACTGAAGCGCATGGAAAATTATTGTTCTCCCATATTCGCAAACGCGCTTTCGTTCGCGTTCGAAAAAGCCACCGTAGAAGGGAAAATCACCATCACGCTTTTAGCCATCGTCTCACTGGTGAGTTGGACGGTGATGATCACGAAGTTCCGGCAACTCATTCGGGCGAGCAAAATGGCGAAGAAATTTTTTGAAGCTTATCGCGCCACACGTGACCCGCAGGAACTGTTTCGCGGGCAAAAAGAATTCGATGGCTCGCCAGCCTATGAAGTCTATTACGCTGGCGGCGAGGAACTGGCGTATCACCTCAAAAATAATCCAGTGCAAGTAACACGGATCAGCAGCGCCAACAGCAACCCCGTCCCCGGAGCAGAGACAGACTCCTGGCGCGCACCATCACGACCAAGATCAGCAGCGCGTCATTTGAATCGGTGAAAGTTGTACTCGAACGAAGTGTGAGCGCCGAATCACTCTCGCTGGAAAAAGGAATGATCGTGCTTTCGACGGCGGTTTCGGGCGGGCCGTTCATCGGATTGCTTGGAACTGTTTGGGGCGTGATGGAAACTTTCTCAGGCATTGCCAAGGCAAACACCGCCAGCCTGACCGTTATGGCTCCGGGTGTGGCGGGCGCCTTGATCGCAACGGTCATTGGGCTGCTCGTCGCCATTCCCGCGATGTTTGCCTACAACTTCATGGTCACGAGCATTCGTGGCATTACCCAGGAGTTGGATAATTTCGCCACGGAGTACGCGACGGCGATCGAGCACAGCTATGTCGACAATCGCGCGCTCGCGGATGAGATCGCAGATGCGTTGAAGGATATGATGCGCAAAGAAAGATCCGCGCCTCGTAACTTTGAACGGCTCGAGGAATTGAATGCTTAGATTTAAGGCGTTCCTCCGATGAAAAAATATTCCAAAACGTCCCATCATTCTCTGAGCGAATTGAACATTACGCCGTTGCTCGATCTCGCGTTTGTGTTGCTGGTGATTTTTATCATCACGACCGCACCGACGGTCAGCGACATCTCGATCAATCTGCCCAGCGCACAGAGCGTTCCCAAAGATGCGCCGCCCAAAATCAATTATGTGAGCGTCGATAATGCCGGGAAAATTTATTTCAACCAAAAGGAAGTCAGCAACAGTGAACTGCTGGCGTTCCTCGTCGATTTCCGAAAAGCCGATCCCGATTTGAACGTCGTTGTCCGAGGAGACAGCGCCGTGCAGTACAAAAAAATTGTTGAAGTGTTGGACACGCTTTCGCAGGCCAACGTCACTAAAGTTGGTTTGGCGACGGAACCGCAATAGCCGCTTCCCGGACTTTCAGCCAATGCCTCGTGTAAAAAAGGATTCGACCAAATCCAGCCTGACGATTGCGATTGTCGCGCACGTTTTGGTTTTTCTGGTGATTTTCGTTTGGGCTGCGAAGACCGGAAAACTTGATCCGGTTTTGCGCGTGTTCAATCTTGTTCCAACAAAAAAACCGGAACCACCAAAAGAAAAGCCGAAACCGGCGGAGCCAAAAATGGCGGAACCGAAAGAGATTGTTGAACCCCAGGAAGCTCAAAATCAGCCACCGCCTGCCACGCAAGCTCTGACCACTTCGGCGCCGAACCCGAACGCACCGCCGTCACAAACACCGGGGTTTTTCCAGGCGGAAAAGCGTGCCCCGAACGCCAAGCCAACTCCGTTTCAACCACAAGTTCGCAGCGGCAAAACCACTGGTGCGGGAAGTGGAACAGGGACTGGAACGCCATCGTTATTTTCAAATAAATCCACCAAGCCGAGTACCGTCGCGTCAGTATTGGAAGAGCGAAAGACGGCGGTGGTTTCGCACGATTCGATCAGTTCTGAACAGATCAGCAAATCGGGGGCATCGGATGCCGCCACTGTAGTATCAAAAATTTCCGGCGCATCCATCGTGGAAGGAAAATTCGTGGTCGTGCGGGGTTTGAGCGACCGTTACAACACCACCACATTGAACGGCGCGGACATTCCCACGGCCGATCCTTATCGCAAGGCCGCGCAACTGGACTTGATTCCTACAGCGATGATTGACCGAATCATTGTGAACAAAACTTTTACGCCAGATCAGCCCGGAGGTTTCGCCGGTGGCGCGGTGAATGTGGTGACAAAATCATTTCCGGAAAAACCGTTCGCATCGGTTTCTATCGGCGCTGAATACAACACGCAATCCAGTTTAAATAATAATTTTTTAAGTTCGGACAGCGGCTCAAAGGATTGGCTGGGCATGGATGACGGTTCGCGTGCATTGCCGGGTGATCTGGACAACGCAAATATTCCCCCGCCGCCCCGAAACGCGCCACGAAATCAAACGACGGAACAGGCTGCGGCCAGACAAGAGCAGGCCGATTTGCTGCAGAAACTGACGAAATCATTTCATTCCACGCAATTCGCCGGGACAGAAAGCACTTCTCCGCTGAATCAAAATTTTTCCGTGGCACTGGGCAACACCGTTCTTTTCGCTGAACGTCCGCTCGGCATTTTTGCCAGTCTCAGCTACAAGCGTGATTACAATTTTTATGATGATGGCGTTTCCGCGCGTTACAATAATTCCCTGGACTTGAGCAAGACCTGGTCGGACACACTCGGCAGTGAAACAGTGAACTGGGCGGGCGCGGTCAATCTCGCTTACCAACTGCTTCCACATCACGAGATTGGATTTAGTTTTCTTTACAACCAGAACAGCGAAAATATCGCGCGTCGACGTGTCGGATCGGATTATACAACCGGCAACCCTGACGTCGTTAGTGACTTAAACACACTGCAATACATCGAGCGCCAGTTGCACACGTTTCAACTCAAAAGCAAACATGAGTTCTTGCCAGAAACGCTCGGTCTGAAAATTGATTCGCTGGCCGCGCTCTCCAATACTTCCCAGGACGAGCCTGACTTGCGTTACTTTAATTATTATCACACGACCAACGGCAGCGCATTCACCTTTGACAATTCCTTGCCTGAGCCGCGCCGTCCCAGCCGCTATTTTCGCACATTGGAAGAGAATAATTTGAACACCAAGTTGGATGCTTCGATCCCATTCAGTTTTTTCAACGAGGAGGGCGGTGAACTGAAAATGGGCGTATTCTACAGCAAGTCTGATCGTAATTACGATGAACAAACATATACTTACCAGTCGCAAACCGGCGACTCCGGCTTCAGTAATCCACTCGACCCAAACACTTACCTCAATTCTTCGAACCTGGACTACACCACCACGGTCAACCCACGGGGCACGAACTACATTTTTCCGCGCTATATCTCATCTGAATATGGTAACAGCACCTATGATGGCCGCCAAGAAATCCGAGCGACGTATTTGATGGCAACGCTGCCCTTCACTTCAAGTTTACGTGCGGTGGGCGGGGTGCGAGTTGAATCCACCGACTTGAGCATCTCCTCGACCAGCGGAGCATTGGCCTCCACCAACACGGAACTTCGCCAGACTGATCTGTTGCCGGCGGCAAGTTTTATCGAAAATATTACTTCAAACTTGACCTTGCGCTTGAGTTATTCGCAGACCATCGCGCGTCCGACTTACCGCGAGATCGCCGCAGTCCGCAGTTACGATCTGCCGACCGACACCTTGCTCGATGGTAATCCGAATTTGCAAATCACCTCGATAAAAAACTACGACGCCAGGCTGGAATGGTTTCCCAACCCCGGAGAAGTTTTTGCAGTCAGTGTTTTTTATAAGGACCTTAAAGAGCCGATCGAGAAGTATTCTCTGAATCAGGAATCAACCATTCTCACTTACGTCAACCGCGACAAGGCAAAGCTCTACGGCGTGGAATTTGAAGCGCGACAATCGCTCCGTATCATCGATCCGCTTTTGAGCGATTTCAGCATCGGCGCGAATCTGTCGCTTATCGAATCGGAAGTGAAACTCACCGCTACGGAACTCGCCAATAAAAGGCAACTCTACCCAAACACGTCGGCGACCCGTTCGCTCTATGATCAATCTCCCTATATTTTCAACGCAGATTTGAACTACGACAATCCGTATCTCGGCACGTCCGCTGCGTTGATTTTTACGCTCGCAGGCCCGCGCATTTTCATCGTCAATCCAACCGGACCCGACCTCTACGAACATCCGCCAACGACTCTGGATTTCACCTTGGGACAACGGCTGGGACGTAATCTGAGAATGAAATTCTCCGCGAAAAATCTACTCAATCCTCTTTACCAGGTTACCTATGATGATAAGCCGGACAAGTATGTGTACTTGTCACATCGACGCGGCGTCACTTTTGGAATTTCTCTCGCCTACGATTTTTAGTCTGAACGTGCTGCCGACTTTCAGTCGGCAGCACGTTCACCCGCGTTTCGCCATTTTAAGAAATACATCCGGCGGAAATAACCTGTGGAAAAAACTTCACGCATTTGTAACTCCGCTGACCTTTGATCGTTACGTTTCTGTGTCAGCTTTGTCCGCGTAAAAAGAATCGTTACTAAAATTGACAACTCAAACATGAAAAAAATACTCCTCTCGCTCCTAACTGCGCTGGCGATCCAAAACGCCAGTGCCGGCACAAATACTATTTCCGGCAATTTGACCGGAACAAACAATTGGCTCTCAACCAACACTTACATACTCACTGGACCCGTCTATGTGATGAGCAACGCGGTGTTGAACATCGAGGCTGGAACGGTGATCAAGGGCCAGACCAACGCCACGGCAGCCACCATTTCGATGCTCATCATTACTCGCGACGCAAAAATCTTTGCGAATGGCACGGCAAACAGCCCGATTATTTTTACGTCGGTTCTGGATGATGTGACCGATCCGCTTGATCTGAATATTTATCAGCGCGGATTATGGGGCGGCATCGTGATTTTTGGAAATGCCCAGATCAACACGGCCAGTCTCTTAGCGGGCAACAACGCCAGTCCGAAATACGACTTGTATGAAGGACTGACCGACACGCAAGTCAGCGGTCAGTTTATCAATCGTTTCGGCGGGACGAATGATGACGATAGTTCCGGTGTCTTCCGTTACGTCTCGATTCGTCACGGCGGAAAAGTTTTGGAGTCGAACAAGGAAATCAACGGGCTTTCGCTCGGCGCAGTCGGTCGTGGTACGACGATTGAATATGTTGAAGCCTACGCCATCGCGGATGACGGCTTTGAATTTTTCGGTGGCACGGTTAATTGCAAACATCTGGTCAGTGCATTTAACGACGACGACACGTTTGATGCCGACCAAGGTTACTCTGGCAAACTGCAATTTCTGTTTTCCATCCAGGAATCGGGCGCGCGGGACAAAGGTTGGGAACTCAACGGTGAACCCAGCGGCATCGCCGTGAGCAATTCTCCGACGATGAAAATGGAAGTCTATAACGCGACGACCATCGGCGCGGGAACCAACGGCGGCGGTGCGGGCAACAACGCATTCACGATTCGTGAATACGCTTCGCCGAGTTTTTACAACTGCATCTTCACCGACTATTCACAACGCGGTCTTTCGATCAGCGCCAGCTCCGCCAATCACCTCAACTCCGGTTCGTTGGACATGAGAAATAATCTCTGGTGGGGTTTCGGCACAAGCCCCGGAGCGAACACGGTGACGAACTTGGTGATTGATAACGGTAGCGTGTTGTTCACCGATGCGACGCGCAGCAACTCCATCGTCAACCCGCAATTGCGCGGCATCAGCCGCAATGTCACCGGCGGACTTGATCCGCGCCCGTTGCCGGGAAGTCCTGCGCTGACCGGTGGTCTCACTCCTCCCAACAATGGTTTCTACACTCAAGTGAGTTACCAGGGAGCGTTTGACGCGAACGATCTTTGGCTCACTGGCTGGACCGCGCTTTCGCAATACGGAATCATAGCCATCATTCCGTCCGCACCAGTGATAACCTTCAATGCCATTGGCAATTCAATTACACTGAGTTGCTCATCGCAAAACGGCTTCACTTACCAACTCCAGATTGAAAATGATTTTGGAACACTGCCCGACTGGACAAATTCAGGCGCATCGGTGGCGGGAACGGGATCGAACCTCGATTTCGTTCAACCGATCAGTGCTACGAACACGTTTTATCGCATCTTGGTTCAGTAGTCAGTCACCCTGACAACAGCGGTTACAAGAGAAGCCCGAAAGGGCTTCTCTTTTTTTTGTATGAACTGGCAGGGGAGGAAAATGCAGAAGGAGCGCGGCGTTCGCGGCGCGCTCCTTTAAATTGTGTCGCTCCTTTAAATTGGCGACATATCCGTCACCGTGCGTAAATTTAATTATCCAAAAATCGATAACCGACCCCTCGCACGGTGTTTAAATACTTCGCGACTGACGCCCCGAGCTTTTCGCGAAGGCGGCGCATGTGTGTATCCACCGTACGGCTATCGATCTCCTGATCGTATTCCCAAACATCGCGCAACAATTGATCGCGTGACTGTACAATGCCACGCCGTTGGATCAGCGTGAGGAGAAGTTTGAATTCAGTGGCCGTTAAATCGATGCGCTTGCTTTTGACGCTGATAATGTGACGCGGAATATCCACCGATAAATCATCAAACGAAAGGATTCCGCTTGCGCATCGGGAAAACGCGTTCGCTCCAACATTTTTTTTACCCGCAGACACAGTTCTCGCGGACTAAAAGGTTTTGTGACGTAATCACCCGCGCCCAACTCCAGGCCAAGAACACGATCAATCTCCGATGATTTCGCAGTCACCATAATAATTGGAATACTCGAAGTTTTTGAATCATGTCGAAGCAGTTTGCAAACTTGCAGGCCATCAATTTCCGGCAGCATGAGATCGAGAAGGATCAAATTCGGTGAAGCTGTTCTCGCCATCCGCAAACCCTCCGCGCCGGTCATGGCAGATTCGACCGCGTAGCCCGCTTCCAACAGATTGTATCTGATCAACTCCAAAACGTCAGGCTCGTCTTCGATGATCAGAATTTTCTGTTTCACGGCGTAGCTTTTATCACCCGCAAGTGCCAGCACAACGGCGGGACGGTTACAAAGTGGTTAAAGTTGGAAGCGCACTAAACTGTTTCGCCTTCGATTTTCAGGAGTGGATTTCGCAATTCGAGCACTTGTCCCACGCGCGAAACAAGGTCATTCGGGCTGAAAGGCTTGGTGATAAAATCATCAACGCCTGCTTTGAGTGCAACCATTTTGGCCGTGGTGCTGGCGCAAGCGGTCAACATCAGGACAGGGATCGACGCGGTGGACGGCAGCTTGCGGAGAATTTCACAAATCGCGGTGCCATCCAGTTCGGGCAGCATCAGATCCAAAATAATCAAGTCCGGCAAAATGGAGCGCGCTTTATTGAGCGCTTCGAGGCCCGTTTCGGCGCTGTCCACTTTATATCCCGCCATGCGCAAGTTGAAGCCAACCAACTCGATCACAGCCGGTTCATCGTCCACGACCAGAATTTTTATTTGCATGTTCTCTGGTTAACATGAGCTTCGTAAAGTTTCAAAGGCGGGACGGTTACATCAAAGTTACAATTGCGTTTCCCTGTATTTCACCGAACAGAACTCAGAAATTAACTTTTACCCAGTGCTGTCATTTGCTTTGGTGTCAGCAACCAATCCAAAGTGGCACAGCGGCCAAACCGCAACTCCCCCACCGTCAATTTGCACAAGCCGGCTTTCTTAAAGTTTAGAGATAATTTTTCGTCGCCAGTGCTTAATCGAGAGATCAGCTTGCTCAAATCTGGTTCATGCCCCACCAGCAAAACATTTTCCAACGAGGAATAATCATCCTTCAGTTCATCGAACAGATTTCGCGCGTCCGCACCGCTCTCCAGGTTTTTGGACATCCGCAATTTGTCGGATTTAAAAACTTCGGCGACGATTTCGGCAGTTCGTTTGGCGCGCACAAACGGGCTGCTGAGAATCAAATCAAAACGCAGATCCATCTCGCGCATGCCTTTGGCTACGCGAAACATCTCCTTCTCTCCTCCCGCTGTCAGCGGACGTTTGCTGTCGTTGGGAAAACCCTGGTCGAGCACCTCCGCTTTGGCGTGTCGCAAAATATAAAGATTCACAATCAACCTCCATGCCGAATGTCGCGGGCTTCGCAAAGGTAAACCACTTCCTCAGCCACATTGGTCGCATGGTCGGCAATGCGCTCCAAACTTTTTGAAATCACCATCAAACTCAGACAACGCGTAGTCGTGCTCGGCTTTTCCACCATGTAACTCGCCAACTCGCGGTGAAGCTGCTTGTTCAACAAATCCACTTCCTTGTCGCGTGGAATGACCGTTCGGGCGGTTTCCGGATCGCGATTCACAAAACTGTCGAGCGCGGTTTTCAGCATGGCCAGAGCCGTTTTCGCCATGTTCGGTATATCGACGTACGGTTTAAGTTGCGGCTCTTCATTCAACTCGCGCGCGCGCCGCGCAATTTTCGTCGCTTCATCGCCGACCCGTTCCAGATCCTTCGAAATTTTCATGGCCACGGCAATCAGGCGAAGATCGCTGGCCAGCGGAGCTTTGGACAGGAGTTGGATCGCCATGTCATCGATTACGATTTCAAACTGGTCGAGGATCGTGTCGTCGTCCTCGACGCGCTGGGCCAGCGAATCGTCACGGTCCACCAATGCTTTGATGGCGTTGGTCACAGCGGCTTCAGCGTGGCTTCCCATCGTGAGCAACCTGTTTTTTAATTCGGCGAGTTCCTGCTCGAAGTGTGTTTGCATATTTTTATCCGCTCATAATCTTACTCTTAATCTTAATCTCCGAAGGGTTAAGATTATGATAAAGAGTAAGATTAAGAATCATCCAAATCTCCCCGTTACATAATCTTCCGTTTGTTTCTTCGCCGGCTTTGTAAAAATTTCCCCCGTCGGGCCATACTCGACCAATTCGCCGAGGTAAAAGAACGCAGTGCGATCCGAAATGCGCGCCGCCTGCTGCATGTTGTGAGTGACAATCACAATGGTGAATTCGCGCTTCAGTTGAAAAATCAACTCTTCAATTTTGGCCGTGGCAATCGGGTCAAGAGCGGAAGCCGGTTCATCCATCAAAATTATTTCCGGGCGAATCGCGATGGCGCGGGCGATGCACAAACGCTGTTGCTGGCCGCCGGACAAGCCAAGCGCGCTGCCGTGCAGCCGGTCTTTCACTTCGTCCCAAAGCGCGGCCTGTTGCAGGCTCTTTTCCACAATTCCATCCAATTCGCTTTTCTGTTTTGTCCCGTGCAAACGCAGCCCGTAGGCAATGTTCTCATAAATCGATTTCGGAAACGGATTCGATCTTTGAAACACCATTCCCACCCGTTTTCGCAGCTCAATGACATCAATGTCCCTGCTGTAAATATTCTCGCGGCCAATCTTGATTTCTCCAGCCACGCGCACACTGTCGATCAAATCGTTCATCCGATTGAAGCAGCGCAGCAAAGTGGATTTACCGCAGCCCGATGGCCCGATGAAGGCCGTCACGATCCGCTCTGAAATGTCGAAGCTGATATTCTTCAACGCCTGCGATTTGCCATAAAACAGGGAAAGATTTTTCGTTTCAATCAACGGCGCTTGCCCGGAAAGCCCCGGCTCATCCGATTTCTGAACGACAATTTTTTGCAAGGGAATGTCAGTCATACAAGAATCTTAGTGAAGCAATCGCATCCTGGCACGCATCCGGGCGCGCACCAGAACCGCGACGATGTTCAATGCGAATGTTAAAACCAAAAGTGCGAGAACCGTGGCGTAAAGAATCGGACGCGTCTGTTCGATGTTCGGCGATTGCGTCGAAAGAATAAAAACGTGATAACCCAGATCCATGAATTGGTCGGTCAACGATTTCGGCAAACTCGCCATATAATAGGCCGCGCCGGTGAACAGAATGGGCGCGACTTCACCCGCCGCACGACCGACCGCCAGAATGGTTCCGGTTAAAATTCCCGGCAACGCTTGCGGCAAAACGATTTTCAAAATAGTTTCCAGTTTGGTTGCGCCAAGAGCGAGGCTTGCTTCGCGCAAACCGGATGGAATCGCTTTTAACGATTCCTCGGTCGCGACGATTACGACGGGCAACGTCATCACTGCCAAGGTGAGCGAAGCCCAAATCAGGGCCGGTTTTCCCCAGAGAGGCGCGGAATTTTGGGGATGAAAAACGGCGTCCATATTCTGGCCGACAAAATTGATGAAAAATCCAAGGCCGAAAAGTCCGAAGACAATGGAGGGCACGCCCGCGAGATTGTTGACTGCGCCACGAATAATTCGGGTGAAGAGTGAAGTGGCGTGAGCGTATTCTGTTAAATAAATCGCGGTGATGACGCCAACCGGCACGACGAAAATGGTCATCAGGATAACGCGAATGGATGTGCCGACGATCATCGGAAGAATCCCGGCGTTCTCGACGCTGAACATGTCGCGTTCGGTTCCGCCGGTGACGAATCGCCACGAGAAACTGCTCCAACCGTTGTAGATCACATTGCCGAGAATGATGGCGAGGATGGCGAGGATCAAAAACGTCGCCGCCCCCGTTAGTCCCGTAAAAAGGAACGAGACGTAATCGAAATGTTTTCGTTGAAAGCGCAGGTTCATTTCTTCCCTTCGAGACGCGCTTTCAAATGTTGCATGACCAATCCGCCAGCCAGATTGGAAACGAAGGTTACGACGAACAGCAGTGTTCCAATCATGGACAGCAGTCGATAATGATGGCCGCCAAAAACGGCTTCGGCGAGTTCGGCGGCGATGGTCGCGGTGATAGTGCGAGTCGAATCGAATAAATTCCACGACATGATGCTCGCATTGCCGCTGGCCATCAGGACGATCATGGTTTCGCCGACGGCGCGGCCAAAGCCAAGGACGACGGCGGCGAAAACTCCGGGAATGGCGGCTGGCAGAACAATTTTCCAGGCGGCTTGCCAGCGTGTGGAGCCGAGCGCGAGGGCCGCTTGAACATAACTGTGCGGCACACTCGTGAGCGCATCTTCCGCGATGGAAAAAACCACGGGAATAATTGCCAGGCCGAGCGCGATTCCGGCGACGAAGGTGTTGAGTCGCGATTCGTAACCAAAGACCGATTGCAAAAAGCCCGCCATGACAATCAGCGCAAAAAAACCGAGCACGACGGAAGGAATTCCCGAGAGCAATTCGATGGTTGGCTTGATGAGTTCTTTCCATCGTGGTTTCGCGAGCTGGGACACATAGATCGCTGCACCGAGTGCGAGCGGCACGGCGAACAGCAAAGAGACCAAAGTGACTTTTAAGCTGCCGACCAAAAGCGGGATGATGTTGTATTTCGGAATCTGGGAAATGGGTTGCCAGATATTCTCAGGCTTGGTGTAACCGCTCCATTGATAGGGCGACAGAATGTAACGCCAACCAGTCGTGTTAACTTTGGCGTCTTTATCATTGGGCGCTTCGGCTGCGGATTCCACCTTCAGTTCCATCAATAGCTGCAACGTCTCACGATCTTTTGCGGCGAACTCTTGTTTCGTCAGTCCTAAATAGTCGCGGAGCTTTTCAGGCGGCAACTTGTCCATCTGATCTGGCGGAATCACAGGTTGGACGGCCGAACTATTCGCTTGGCCGAGAAAAATCGGGAGTGCCTCGCGCAAAACAAAAACAAAAATTAAAAAGACCATCACGATGGCCGAGAGCGAGACGAGAAAAATAAATCTCTCGGCCAGCCACTCGATCGGTCGCGCCTTGTGACCGCGATGCAGTCCCATCCAGCCGATGCTTCGTTTTGATTGTTGAGTTTGTGGCATTCTTTTTGTCGCTGCGCCTCGTGAGCACGCGGCTACGACTACTTCCGCAAGTTCGCGGGCAGCGGATAATACCCGACGTCCTTCACCACTTTTTGTCCTTCGTCGCTTCGAATCCAACCCAGGTAGGCCGCGACTTCGCCTTTATCGAGTGCCGGGTTCACATAAATAAAGAGGTGGCGCCAAATCGGATAGGTGCCATTGACGACCGTTTCCCCGGTCGGTTCGATCGCGGGGGATCTGTCATCCTTTTTCACCTTCAAATGTTTCACACCCGAGCCATAAGCCCCGCCGCCGTAGCCGATCCCGTTTTTTTCCTTGGCGACATTTTGAATGACTTGCGCGGTGCCTTGAAGCGTTTGTGCGGTCGCTGCGAAGTCTTTTCCTTTTAGAACATTTTCTTTGAAAAACTCGTAAGTGCCGGAACTGTTTTCGCGGCTGTAAATCGTGATTGGCGCGTCATTGCCACCGACCTGCTTCCAATTTTTAATCCGTCCGGTGAAAATTCCTTCAAGCTGTTCGAGGTTGAGTTCCTGCACCTGATTGGCTTCGTTGACATAAACCGAAAGGCCATCCAGCGCGACTTTATATTCGGTTGGGCGTTTGCTAAAAACCTTCACGCACGCTTCGATTTCTTTGACCTTTATTTTACGCGAGGCATTGCATAGGTCGGTCGTCTGATTTTGCAACGCGGCAAAACCGGTCCCGGTGCCGCCACCCGTGACCTGAATTTTTTTTCCTGGATTTTGGTGCATATAAACCTCAGCCCATTTCTGCGCGAGAATGACCATTGTATCCGATCCTTTGACCGTGATATTTCCAGCGTAAGCCGGGACAGAGAAAGCGACTGCTGTTGCGGCGATACCGAGTTTTGTGATGATATTTTTCATAAATTTTCCATTTTCAAAATGACTGAATTTTTTAGGAGGCGTTAGTTACGTTTTGGTGTCATTTCGTGTCCAGTAGAATCAGAATTTTACAGTGACATCGATTTGCAGCCGGCCTGTTTGAGAATCTTTTGTGTCCCCTTCGATTAAATCGAAAAGGAAATAGTTCGCTGACAGTGTGAGAAAATCATAGGGCGAATAGGCCGCTCGAAAATAATGTCCGCGTAGATTCGTTCCTGGCTGGTAACCGGTCGAGCCACCCGATTGCGCTGTGCCGGTTTTGTAAAAAGAGCCCGTGTCGGAATCGACCAGTTCTTCATACCAGAAATCCGACTCCATATATTTGTATTTGTAGGTGAAATCCCATGTCCCCTTTTTGCCGGATTTACCAAACGTAATTCCCGCCGAAAAAGCCTGGTTATTTTCACGCGCCGCTGGATTGTTGGCATAATCTGCACCCAGGCGGATCGGAAAAGCACCGACATACATCGGGAAACTTTCCATCGTGTAAATCACCGCTCCATCCACGACGACGGGATTAAACGTGTTTGCCAGTGCATTGTAAGACGGTTTGTTGGTCGTGCCAGCGTTGCTATTCTCCCGCGTGTTGCCTTTGTTTTGATCAGGCACATCGGATGATTTCAGATTTTTCGTTCCTGAAATCATCAGGCCCGAAATTCCAAACGAACTTTGCCATTTTGTATTCCATATTGAATCAAGCCGCACTTGAGCGCCCAGAAGAAATGGGTCGTGGCTGCTTGCACTGCTTTCATCCAGAACGAATTCGCCCGCATTAAATTTCAAGGAGTGGCGGTCAGTGAGTGAATAGGCAAATTGTTCCCCCAATCCTTCCGGGGTGTAATCTGGATCGAATATCATGTCGGAGAAAACAAAAGGATTCTCCATTTTACCGCCGATGACTGCGCCGGACCAAGCGGGCGTGTTGATCGGCGACCATTTCAAGTAGGCAAGGTCGATGAAAATTGTTTTCTTGGAGCCGTTATCTTGAAAAGTAGAATTGCCCGAAATGGGATCGCCGCTCGAATAACCGCCTTTGGCATTTTCGCCGGACATCAAACGCAAGCCCGTTTCAAACTGGTCGGTCAACATCGCGGTCGCTCCGAAACGCAGGCGATACCGGTAACGCGGCCGGTCATCAAAACTTGGATCACTGTTGTAAATTCCGTCGTAGCGCAGCCGAATGTCGCCATTGAATTTCAAGCTGTTAACCCACTCCGGCATTCCGCTTTTCACGGCATAGGCTTGATTGAAACCTTTGTCAGCTTCTTCGCGCAAATCGTTTGCTTCCTTGGTCGAAAGAATTCCTTTCTCAACCAGTTTGTCCAGCAAAGCATCCGAGGATTGTGCTGAAGCCGTTCCGCAAAAGGCTAGGGTGATAACTGCTACTCCACCCATTATCGCAATCGTTATTTTATTTTTCATTCGCCATGAAATTCTTGTTCATGGCGAAGCTATAAAATCATTATGACGAACAAAAGACGGTCACGTTACAATTGTGTGACAATCGAAAAGCGGCCGCACTGCGCCAATCGGGCAGCGTGGAAGTTTGAGGCTGATCGGAAGGCCCCCGTTCAATTTACGCCCAAATACTTGAGCAATCGGAAAGAGCCATACGCAATTCCACCGCTGGCTGGAATGGTCAGAACCCATGCCCAAACGATCCTTTCCACCACCGTCAGGTCTAACGCATTAAACCGCTTGGCCAATCCAACGCCCATGATGGAAGTAGTGATGGTGTGCGTCGTTGAAATCGGCATTCCCAATTTTCCTGCGATCAAAAGAATCGTGGCCCCGGTTGCTTCCGCCGCAAACCCGTGAATGGGTTTTAATTTGACCAGTTTGTGTCCCAAAGTCCTGATGATGCGCCAACCGCCCGCCCAGGTTCCCGCCGCCATCACCATGGCGCAGAGCACTTTGATCCAAACGTGGATTTCAAATTTTGGCGTGTATAAAAAATGCAGCCAGCCTGGCAGGTTATCCAGCTTCCCGGCTTGCGTTGCGGTAAAGAGTGTCAGCGCGAGAATGCCCATCGTTTTTTGCGCGTCGGCAAAACCGTGGCCCCATCCCATGTAGGCGGCGCTCACGATTTGCAACCGGCCAAAAACCTTGTGAACCGTCATGGGTCGCCAGCGAGAAACGACCAGATAGAGAATGGTCATGAGCAAAAATCCTCCCAGCAACCCTGCGATGGGCGAAGAAATCATTGGAAAAACAACTTTGTGCAGCATCCCGTCCATCACCACTTTGCCTGTCTTGCCGTCCATTTTTGGGAACGACCATTTGATGACCTGCCAGTTGTTTTGCGCCGAAGCCAAAGCCGCCCCACACAATCCGCCGATGAGCGCATGGCTTGAGCTGCTCGGCAATCCCACCCACCAAGTCACGAGGTTCCAAACAATTCCGCCGATCATCGCGGCAAGGATCGTCAGCGTTGTTACATAGGTTGTATCGACCAGCCCGGCGCCGACGGTTTTTGCGACGGCTTCGCCCGATAATGCGCCAATCAAATTAAAAACCGCCGCGAGGAGGACGGCTTGATGTGGCCTGAGAACTTTGGTGGAAACGACCGTGGCAATGGCGTTGGCGGCGTCGTGAAAGCCATTGATGTATTCAAAAATTAAAATGGAAACCAGGACGATTAAAAGAAACAGCATAAAATTACTGGCTGTTTTTCTTCCAAATCACGCCAAAGAGCAAGTAACAGGTTAAACTAATTATTCCCGAAACGTTGCGGCCAAGAAGGTCAGGCGGATTTTCCGGCAGGGATAAAAGGACCAAGAGCAACGCCTGCCGAACGATTCAGCATCGCTCCGGAGTGAACTGAAAGATGGCTTTATTCATGGCGAAATAGTTTTCAAGGCTTGCTCTTGGTTGCATCCAGCCGCCCCGCTCCGTAGGCCTCAAAAACTTTTTTAATTTCATCGCGCACCGTGCGAAATATTTTCAAAAGCTCTTCCTCGCTCCCTTGCGCGTGGGCCGGGTCGGCAAACGGCCAATGATGGCGGTTCACTTGACCCGGAAAAAGCGGGCAGGCCTGATCCGCATTACCACAAACCGTGATGACCGTTTCCACTTTTTGTTTCAAAAATTCATCCATGTGCTTGGAATGATGTTTGGAAAGGTCGATGCCAATTTCCTGCATCACTTTAATGGCGAGCGGATGAACGTATCCCGCCGGTTTTGAACCGGCGCTTTGCACGTCAAGAATGTGGCCCGCGGCCGCGCGTAAAATTCCCTCAGCCAAATGACTGCGACAAGAATTGCCGGTGCATAAAATCAACACGATTGGCTTGTTGGTTTGCATGAGAGTTTGCCGGTCAGATTAGGAACAACACTTGGATGGACGAAGATTCGGGAGCGGCCTGAATAAAATGGGTTCCTTGATGAGAGCAGGTGGCAGACATTTGTCCTCGGCCAGACAAGCCGTGTGTTTAATCCCCAACCGCACCACGAGGTTTTCACCTTCGGGTTCAACCGCTGAGATGGGGAATTGAGAAATGAATGGAGCTTCATATTCAATGTCAACTTCCAGGTCTTCCGTTTCGAGAAATGACGCGGATTTATCCAGAATCTTATGCAGCATTTTTGCGCCGACCCGATGATCGGTGTCATTCGCAAACCACACTTGCAAACGACACAAAACTTCCGCACGAAACGTCCCGCCGCAATCAATGAAATGTTTTTCGATGCGAGCGACGTCCGTGACATGCGCCTGAGACGGAATTTTCGTTCCAGTCGGGAGAATAAAAAGAACGTTCTTGTCAGAATGTTGAGCCAATATTTTTTTGAATTCAGAGAGTTTCATAAGGTTTCGGTCGCTTTCTCATCTCGTCGGAGAGGGTTTCATATTTGCCTATGCGTATGCAAGCTAAGACTTGTTTCCAGATGCGTCAAGGCGTATATGTTTTGTCATGCGGCATCTTTCAACTTTTTTTGCGGCTTTGTCCGATTTAACGCGGTTGCGCCTTTTGCATTTGATGAAGAACGGGGAAATTTGTGTCTGCTTTCTGCAGGGCGTATTGCGCACCAATCAGCCGAAAATTTCCCGGCATCTTGCTTATTTGCGAAACGCGGGACTGGTCGAAGCGCGGCAGGACGGAAAATGGATGCACTACTCTTTAAAGAAACAGGAGAAAGAGTTGCAACGCATTCTTTCGGAAACATTGAAGTGCGTGGAAAAAGAACCGCAAATCGCCAAAGACATCAAACGCCTCAAAGAAATCCGTTGTTGCCCCGCTCGTTACGGCTTTTCTTCGCCTGAGCAGAAAGCGGAGTAGCATTCTTTTCCATTGTTCGTATTCAGTTTTCTCCGGTTGCCTTCGCGACCTTTCCGCTCACCTCGCACGCATCCGAGGAGTTTGCAGCATTCTCAGCAAGACCCTGTTTCGGGAAATACCTTTTCTTCATCCACAAAGCCACATGCACCAACCCGATCAGCATCGGCACTTCAATCAATGGCCCAACCACCGCCGCGAAGGCCACGCCGGAACTAATCCCAAAAACTGAAATAGCGACAGCAATGGCGAGCTCAAAGTTATTCCCTGCAGCGGTAAATGCGAGCGTGCTGGACCGGCTGTAATCTGCTCCCATTTTCTTTCCCATAAAGAAGCTGACAAAAAACATAATCAGGAAATAAATCCCAAGCGGCAGCGCGATTCGCAGCACATCCAGCGGCAATTGGACGATTTTTTCTCCTTTGAATGTAAACATCGCCACGATTGTGAGCAGCAGCGCGATCAGCGTCATCGGAGCGATGCGCGGAATAAACTTTCGATCATACCAATCGGCTCCCTTTTTGGGCACTAGAACTAGGCGGCTCAATATTCCCGCCGCGAAAGGAATGCCAAGATAGATCATGACGCTCCAGAAAATGTCCCGCATCGCAATCTCCACCACCGCTCCTTTCAGCCCGAAATAGGGCGGCAGAACCGTCACAAAAAACCACGCATAAAAACTGTAGAAAACAATTTGCGCCACGCTGTTCAGCGCCACCAAACCCGCAGCATATTCATTGTTTCCTTTCGCCAGTTCGTTCCAGACCAAAACCATCGCAATGCAGCGCGCCATGCCAACCAGAATCAAGCCCACCATATACTCAGGGTAATTGCGCAGGAAGATGATGGCCAAAAGGAACATCAGCGTTGGCCCTACCAGCCAATTTTGAATCAATGAAAGGCTTAATATTTTCTTGTTGGCGAAGACTTTCCCCATTTGTTCATACTTCACTTTGGCGAGCGGTGGATACATCATCAGAATCAAGCCAATCGCAATCGGGATATTCGTAGTGCCCACCGTCATCGGCGCGAAAAACGCCTCAGGATTCTTGATGAGCGAAGCCCCGAGAAGAATTCCCAATCCCATCGCCGCAAAAATCCACACCGTCAAATAACGGTCGAGAAACGACATTTTCTTCGCAACAGAATCAGATGGGGTTTTCATATTTGCTTAAGCGTATGCACGCTAAGATCTGTTCCCGAATGCGTCAAGGCGTATATGTTTTGCTGAAGTGTCCGTTTTGCGAATGGTGGGTTTGCCTATGCCGCAGGGCGCTCGTCATTATTTGCGAAATGGCTTGAGGCCGAAGTGGAGTAGAATCCAGATGGGAATTGCAAAAATCAAAATTGCCGCCAGCCGATGCCAGCTCCATTCGCGGTAATTCGATTGCATCGGGAAAATCGCGATCATGAAATAATTCGCAAATCGCGCATGGCCGAGGAACGAGCAACCCGGCGGATAGCGGCGGCGAATTCCACTCACGAGCGCGATCGCTCCGAACGCCAGAATCAAAATAGTCACGGCAACGTTTACGGCCATCAGTGCGTCCAGTGTGATTCGAGGGGCATGTGCGGAGCGATGAAAATAAAGATAGCTCCAGTGCGCTCCGGCCCAGACGAAACCAAATCCGGTTTGAATCGCGGTGCGAAATGAAGCTTTGCTCGAAGTGAGTTCGTTGAGCATCCAGCCGAAATAGAGCGGAACAATTCCCCAAATCAGTTCGGGATTTTCAAATGGGACGCGAATCAAATCCGCGAAAGCCGGCCAATAGCGTTCAAACACATCGCAGTTTTAACAACTTGAGGAGCGCGTTCAAAGACAATGTCGCCGCCGCCGATAATTTTCGCATTTAAATTGCGTTGCGATAAATTCGTCACGTTCAAAAACAACAAACAAAAACAACATGGCATTGGGAAAACATAACGACGCGCTGAAAGCTTCCTGGATTTTGCTCCTGGCAACGGTTTTTTGGGGATTCAGTTTTCTCGGGATGAAGGCGCTTGGATTCACGCAACAAAAGCTTTTGCCCGACGGCAGCAGTTGGTTTTTCGCTTCGCTTTCACTCGTCGTGAGATTCGGAATATCGGCGCTGCTCCTGCTCTTGTGTTCGATGCGAACGTTACGTGGAATGACGCGCCTTGAGCTTCAGCAGGGCATTGGCCTCGGTCTGGTCGGCGGAGTGGGTCTCCTCCTGCAAATGGATGCGGTCAACTACACTTCGGCTTCGACGGCCGCTTTTCTGACGCAAAGTTATTGCCTGTTCATTCCGCTGTTTGTCGCGTGCCGGAAAAGATGCTGGCCAGCGAAAACACTTTTGCTCTGTTGCGTGATGGTTATCGCCGGAGTCGCCGTCCTTTCGAAATTCAACTGGCAGGAAATGCGGCTGGGTCGCGGCGAAGGGGAAGTAATCGTCGCGTCGATTTTTTTCACCGCGCAAATTCTTTGGCTGGAGCGACCCAAGTTTGCCCGGAACAACATCAATCACGTCACGGTCATCATGTTTGTCGTCAATCTGCTTTCCGTTCTGCCAACTTTTTTTCTCACGAAACCGGCGTGGCCGGAAGTTGCGCTGGTGTGCAACTCGACGCCTGTCCTGCTGCTCTACGCAACCCTGACGCTGTTTTGCACGCTGGCGGCTTACACGATGATGAATTATTGGCAGCCACAGATCGAGGCAACCCGCGCTGGACTCATCTATTGCGCGGAGCCGGTGTTCGCCAGCCTGTTTGCGCTGTTCATCCCGCAATGGATTTCCAATCTGGCGGGCATTGATTATGCAAATGAAATAGTAACGGCCAATCTTCTCATCGGCGGCGGACTCATCACAGCGGCGAACATTTTAATTTTGTTCCAGACGGCCGATGCGCCGCCGAAGCGATCTTAACCGAATCCATGCAGTTGGGATTTCTTTTAACCACGGATGGACACGGATAAACACGGATCAGCAGGCCGTAACGGTTTCAAGATGTCTCCCACTAAACGGTGCGCCTGCCTCTACCACCGGAAGTTTCCATTCTCACCGCTTTATCCGTGTCCATCTGTGTCCATCTGTGTCCATCCGTGGTTTCAATTGAATGGTCCCGGCTTAAAAATGGTAATGAATCAGCGGGTGTGATTAAAAGAGGGTGAAGGAACGGAGCGCGGACATTCCTGTCCGCCGGGGCTTGGCTAAAATATCAAGCGCTCTGGGTGGAAGGACGCGCGGGTGGACAGGAGTGTCCGCGCTCCGTCACCCACTTTTAATCACACCCGTTGAGCGCAGGCGCGGCAGGAATTTCAATTCAAAATCAAAAGTCGAAACAAAAATAAAATCGAATCGCATGATGCAAAAACGATTCAAAACAAATGATGAAACGGCTCTTTTGATCCTGCGGCTTGGCCATGCGGCGGTGATGTTTCCGCATGGAGCGCAAAAAGTTCCCGGCTGGTTTGGTGGACAGGGGTTTTCCCCAACAATGAAATTTTTTACGGAAGGCAGCCCTATTCCGGCGCCGTTCGCGTTTCTGGCGATTTTGGCTGAGTTCGGCGGATCAATCGCATCGTTCCTCGGATTGCTCAAGCGCCTTTCAGCATTCGGCATCGGCACAACCATGGTCGTTGCGGTGTTGATGGTTCATTTGCCAAACGGATTTTTCATGAATGGGAGCGGCAAACAGGTCGGCGAAGGCTTTGAATACCCTATTTTAGCTCTGGTGATCGCGATCGCGCTGATTGATGATCCAGTACGGTGGAAAGCTGGTGTTGGATTCATTCATTCATCGCAAACTGAGTCGCGGCAGCATTTCTCCAAAAAATTAAATTAAAACTAAAAATATGAATGCTGAAAAAATCAAATTGCTCGCAAAAGACCTGGCGCGCGAATTCCCGCGCAGTCCGCGTGAAACCCTCGCCGGTTACGTTCTGGCGGCGCGTTGTTTGGACAAATGCCGCGCTGTTCTCAACAACACCCAGGGCGAATTCCACTTCAATTGCCCGCTGGATCAACGCTTCCTGAGTTTTGCCGAAATCGATGCTGAAAAATTGAAAGGTTTTGTTGCGACTGGCGCGTCGGACGAAGCGGTCGCCGAGTGGATTGCAGCGAATGCCAAAAAGCGCGAGCGCGTGGAAATTGTTCAGTGGAGTAACAAGCAGCGCGATTTGCGCTTGAGCGATTTGCCGCCCGAGTTGCAGGAATACCTGGAGGATTACATCCAGCAATACGTCCCGCGCAATCGCCCGGTTTATCATTGGTTTGATGTTTATGATTTAGAAGAAGAAAGGATTTAATTTCTTATGATTACGATTCGAAAATCCGAAGAGCGCGGTCACGTTAAAATCGATTGGCTCGACAGTCGCCACACTTTTTCCTTTGGAGATTATTACGACCCAAACCACATGTCGTTTCGCTCATTGCGAGTCATCAACGAAGATCACGTCGCACCGGATTCCGGCTTCGGCGCTCACCCGCATCGCGACATGGAAATCTTGACCTATGTCGTCGATGGCGTGCTCGAACACAAAGACAACATGGGAAACGGTTCGCTCATTCAGCCTGGAGAAATCCAGCGCATGTGCGCGGGAACGGGCATTGTGCACAGCGAGTTCAATCATTCCAAAACGGCTCCAGTTCATTTGTTGCAGATCTGGATTTTGCCTGAGCGCAAAGGGTTGCCGCCCGGCTACGAACAACGAACGTTTTCGCGCGCGCAAAAGTTGAACAAACTCTGCTTGATCGCATCACCGGACGCTCGCGACGGCTCCGTCCGTGTGCATCAGGACTTGAGCCTTTACGCCGCCATTTTGACCGAAGAAACTGAATTAGTTCATCCGGTCGCGGCGCAAAGAGGTGTCTGGGTTCAAGTGGTGCGAGGCTCTGTCAAAATAAATAAACAAATTTTAAACGCGGGCGATGCCAGCGCTGTCGAACTAGCTGAAGTGCTTCGAATCAAGGCCAGCGAAGAAAGTGAAATACTGTTTTTTGATTTGGCTTGATCGAACCTGACGACCCGAGAGAGTGTTTAAGTCAGAACCGCACAAAGGAGTCAGGTTTAGCGAGACGGTCCAGAAGTATTGAACCCTGAACATTTTAAAAACATTATGGCTGTGAGGACTCAACCAAAAAAACGTCTTGCCCGTCCTGGCAAGCGCATCAATCGTCGCTCGGTTCCACTCGGTTCATTGCCGCGTCGGAAGACCCTCGCGCGCAAAGCGTCAGCCCCGATTTTGAAGGCTTTTGTCCCAAAACGGGTGAAGCTTCCAGAACTGGTTGCGGTTTTGCCCGACTTGCCCCCGCCCATCAGGGAACGCACCCCTTACGACGGTGATACGGCCATTAAACTTTACCTGCGCGAAATCGGTCAGGTCAAATTGCTGACGCCGCAGGAGGAGATTGACTTGGCGGCAAAAATCAAACGCGGCGACAAAAAAGCGCGCGAGTTGATGATCAAGGCCAATCTGCGGCTGGTGGTAAAAATCGCGCATGATTACGAGAACTATGGCCTGCCCTTGCTCGACTTGATCAGCGAGGGAAACATCGGTTTGATGAAAGCCGTCGAACGCTTTGATCCATCCAAAGGCGGAAAACTTTCCACTTACGGTTCATGGTGGATCAAACAGTCGATCAAGCGCGCCCTGGCCAATCAGTCCAAAACGATTCGGTTGCCGGTGCATTTGGTGGATAAAATTTCCAAGATGCGCCGGACCGCCATGAAACTTCAGGAAATCTTCGGGCGTGAGCCGACGGATGAAGAGTTGGCCGAGGAAATGGGCATGTCCACGACACGGGTTGCGCAAATGCGGACAGCGGCGATCCGCCCGGCGTCGCTCGATGCGCCGATCGGCGACGACGATTCCAACACGTTTTCCGAAGTCGTGCAGGACGAAAATGCCGACACGCCCTACGAACAACTGGAAGACAAAACCGTCACCCGAATGTTGCAAGAGATGGTCAAAACGCTTGATCCGCGCGAAGCCACGATATTGCGCTTCCGCTTTGGGCTGGATGGGGGCAACGAAAAAACCTTGGAAGAAGTCGGCCAAAAATTTGGCGTCACCCGCGAACGCGTCCGGCAAATCCAAAACATCGCGCTCAATAAAATGCGCAAGATGATCGAGAAACTCGAAGCGGTGCAGAAATAACCTCGTGCAATTTTGAAGAGAAACTTTGCAGTCTTTGTCGGAACGTGTTCATCATTCGTTTTAGAATCAAAACTTGATCGACAACAGGTTAGCCCAAAATTACGGTTGAACCATGAAACTAGATAGGCTGCAAAACCCGCCGTCTAATACATGTCAGGCCACTTAATACCGCATGAGTATTCTCATCGCCATAGGCTGGATCGCTCCGCCATTGTTAATCTTTTGGCGTCGTCAGCACGAGCCGAGATGGCTTGCTTATCTTCGATACGTTGTTGCGGTGATTATCGTCTGGTTTGTTGCGATGACAGTCACTTCTGAGGAGAGCATGATTCGAGTGCGTGACGCCAGAGCGCGAGGCGATATTGACGGTTCGATTGCTGACACTGGCGCAAACGCGGTGGTTGCGATGTTTGGTTGGATTCCTGGATTCATTTACGCATTGCTACTCGCGGGCGTTCGTCACTTTTGGCTTTGGTTTAGACGGAAGAGAGGTGGACATGCCGCGGCCTAACCAATTGCTCCCATTTCGCGCCGCCGGTTCCTCCCGCTGTGGCTCAGTTCTTATCCGTTGATATGGCTCAATAAATGTCAAGTGGGCAGTTGGATTCGGTTGCCGTTTTTTCTTCACAGCTTTTCTTTCCGACCTTGCGCAATGGACTGAGGAGTTGGCAGCGGCCGCCATCAACGACGGTTGATCCTGCTGATATGCGTGAGTTCATTCAACCTTGCGGCTGAACTTATCGACCTGACCTCGGTACGAGTCGCGGCGCTTCCTCTCTCTAGGCTCGAGGGTTGGAGTAACTCCTTCCTCTTAACG
>JAYVSV010000137.1:0-14948 GCA_043775015.1 Verrucomicrobiota bacterium | reverse complement strand
TCCAAAGCAAAAACCCGTCCTCCTCTTTACCAATCGTCCAAAATAACCAGTCCTGTTTTGCTAACTACAAAAAAGTCCTGTTTTGAAAACTACACGACAAACGCGCATTCCTTTCTCGCCAGATCGTTTCTATTGCGCATAGTTGTCCTGCACACCTTTTATGAATGAGCAGGAACGTTCAGAATTGGATCGGTTAAAGCAACTGCATGAGTTGTTGAGACAGCAACTCAGCGGACTCAATTCGCGCATTGAGCACTTGGAAAATCGCCTCGTCGAAAAAGAGACCTCCGCCTTGGATGAAGTTCAGCCGATGGAAATTCCGTCCCTGCCGATTCCTCCCTTGGTGCGAACGGATGAAGCGCACGTTCCTACCTCGCAGACGCAAGCGCCGCCACCCAAGCCAGTCATCCCGGTCGTAGCGCCAGTTACTCCTGTTCCTGAACCCGCCAGAACAGTTCCCCTGGTCATGGCGCAAACCACGGTTCCAGAAATAGCGTTGCCGCCGCTAATTTTTTCTTCATCCGCCGTAGAACCGCCTTCAGCCAAAGAGTTCGTACCGCCAAAGTTCACCGCCGTGAATCCTGACGAAAAGGCGAAAGGCTCGTTTGAAATGCGGCTCGGAACGTATTGGTTGGTGCGGGTCGGAATCGTTTTCCTGCTCACCGCGATGGCTTTCTTCGCGCGCTACGCTTATCAAAATTATTTCGATCACCTCGGTCCCGTCGGAAAACTTGTTTTGATGTATATCGGTGGCGGTCTTTTGCTCGGCACAGGATTTGTGTTGCAACGAAAGCCGCGCTCGGAAGCATTGCAAAACTATGGCCAGGTGTTGTTCGCCGGAGGACTCGCCCTGGTTTATTTCACCACTTACGCCGCACATCACATCCCGAATCTGCGCGTCATTACCAATGCCGTTCTGGACGGAGCTTTGTTGCTGTCGTGGACGGCGTTCATCGTTTGGATCGCTGATAGGAAAAAATCTGAAGTGCTCGCGCTCTTTGCGATCGGACTCGCCTACTACACCTCAATCATCACCACGATCGGGCTGTTCACTCTCTATTCAAATCTTCTCCTCACGATTGCCGCTGTGTTCTTTTTGCTGCGCAATCGCTGGACGCGGCTCTCCTTCACGAGTCTGGTTGCCACCTACGTCGCATTTGTGTTCTGGCGATTTTACAGCGGCGAAGGCTGGTTCTGGAGTTGGCACGAAGAGGAACTTTGGAAAGGCAACTTGTTCCTCGTGGGATACTGGATTGTTTTTACCGCATCCACTTTCCTTTCGCGCGCCGAACCAATGTTACCCGGCTTTCGCGTTCCGTTCCTGACCTTGAACAACGCTGCGGTCTTCGGCCTCATCGTCCTTTCGATGTTCCGCGTCCAGCACGGTTATTTTTGGAAATTCTCCATCGGCTTCGGCGCAGTGTTGCTCGGTCTCGCACTTCTGGCAAAACGTGTTTTGCCCAAAGAAGCAGATGTGAAAAACGGCTACCTCACACAAGGCCTGCTTTTGGTCACGCTCGGAATCATCACTTATTTCTCCGGGTTGCGCCTGGCGCTGGTGTTGGCGACCGAGAGCGTCGCGCTCTTTATCATCGGCACTGCGCGGCAAAATCTTTTCCTCCGGGCAGGCGCATACGTCACCGCTGCGTTGGCCCTACTCTGGGGATTTGATGGAATGACCGACTCGCCGGAAATTCTGACCGGTGCCGCCATCGGAATTCTGCTGCTCTTCAACGCCTTTTGGGCCAACCGCAAAACACGCAACGAAACCGTTCTCTTTCGTCCGCAACCTGCCTATTTTATTTCGCTCTCACTCGCGATCTGGATGATGACGATGTGGAAGAATTGTCCGCGTGATTGGCTGGCTCCGGCGCTCGCGCTGGAAGCCGTTCTTTTCACCGTTTCGATCTACCTGTTGCGAATGCCGGAACTCCCGCTGCTCGGCCAAAGTTATCTCATCTTTGCCCAAATTTTTTGGCTCGCGAAAAACTCATTCATCTCTTCATCGGTGCCGTGGTGGAATCCCGCCATCGTCATCGCGGTCACGGTGGGATTGAGCCATTGGTGGCAGCGTCAGAAATTTTTAATCTTCCACAGCGAAGGGCGGAATTTACTTCTCGGACTTTATGCGCTGGCCGTAACCGGGGTCATTTTCTTTTGGCTCAAACCTATTTTCACTCCCGAAATTTGGGTCGCACTGACCTGCCTGCTCGCGATCGTTCTGACCATTTACGGAATCGCCACGCGCTTCTGGCTCTTGGCCATCGCAGCGCAGATTTTTGTCGCATTAAGCATCGGTTCGTTCTTCACGCAACTCACTTCCACCAATCTGTCTTGGTATCTGGCGATGACGCCGATTGCGACCTTGATTCTTTTGGGAGGAACTTTGGGCAGGCTCGCCTGGGCGGAAACGTCGGCAGCCGATTCAGTCATCAGCTTCACCGCCGTTTATCGCTGGTTGGCGCTGCTCATGGCTCTGGCCTGGGTGCATCAATATATTCCGTCGAACGAAAAAGTCTGGGTGTTGATGCTGCTTGGAACAGGAATTTTCTTTCTGGCCGGCAAATTACAAAATGGCGAAACATTTTTGTTCAGCGCGATTCTTTTTGTGGCCGGCCTCGCCACTTTTCTCATGCGTGCCGGGCATCGGGAGACGGTTTTGCATTGGCCGAATTTCTTCGCGCTCCTCACGCTTCCGATTTTGCAGCAAGTGGTAAAACGCCGTCCGCAACGATTTTCGTTGGTCACTGCGGAAGTGCATGCCGCGACCATCTGTTTGAGCGCGGTCGTGCTTTGGTTTTACGTTTCACGATTCGTGACCCTGACTTCGGGTGGCGCACATTTTTTCCTGACGGCGAGCTGGGCGGGCCTTGCGCTCTTACTTTTCATCGCGGGCCTTGCTTTGAAGGAACGCGTATATCGCTGGAGTGGCCTCGGCATTCTCGGCTGCGCCGTTGCGCGCGTTTTTCTCTTCGATGTGTGGAAGCTCGAAACGCTTTACCGAATCCTCAGCTTCATGGCGCTTGGATTGGTGCTGCTGGTTCTCGGCTTCCTCTACAATAAATTTCAGGAAAAAATCAAAGAGTGGATTTGAAATCGCCGCAATCGACGGACGTTTTTCATAGACTCGATTCCCGGCTGAAGACGGAAACGCGCCGGTCGTCAGAGAAGACGAACCCGATTGAGCGCTTTCGCGGCGGCTTCGCGGACCCAGTATTCCCGATCGTTCAACGCGGCTTCCAATTGTGGAATCGCTTTTTGTGCCTCTTCCGAAATGTTCCATTGGCCATTGATGACCTGGAGCGAGTTGGCAGCGGCGTGGCGGACATCGCTTTCTTTATCAATCATCGCGCCAATCAACGGACCGACCGCGCGGATTTCGCGAAGTCTTCCAAGTCCTTCCACCGCCGCGCGCCGGACATCGGTGTCTGGATCGGTCAGCATCGCAACCAGCGGGTCAAGAAACTCAGATCCTTTGATCCGTGCCAACGCGTGGATTGCGGCAATGCGAACTTCAAAATTTTTATCCTTCAGATGCGGCAGGATGTTCGATGAATATTCCTGCGCATGGGTTTTTCCAACAACTTCGATCGCCGCCGCCCGCACCGGCGATGTTTGATCGGAGAAAAGTAAAACCAGCGGCTTGAGTCGTCGTTCATTCTTCGAAGTTCCAAGAGCGTGAACCGCAGCCAGCCGAACCGCAGTTTCGGGATCTTTCAATGCGGTCAGCAGCGCTTCAAACATTCGATTAGCTGGCCCTCGGGTTTCGCTTTGCGCCGTTCCGAAAATTTCAACGACCGCGATACGGATGGTCGTCGGCCCGTTTCCAAGGCTCGTCAATAAATGTTCGAACACAGCTTCCTCATCAGAAGCAATCCCGACTAAATGGCCGAGGGCAATGCCGTTGAGCACGCGCTCTTCTGAATTTGAAGGGGACCAGCCGAACGATTTCAAAGTCGTCGCGGTATTCTTGCGCAGGCCGTAATCGGAGTCGCGCAGAAGCGGAATGAATGCGTTGATGGAACGGTTATCACTCACCTCTCGGAGTGCGCTGAGCGCTTCCCCGCGCACTGCGTTGTTCGAATCCTGTAGAGCCGTTTCCAAAAGCGGTATCACCTGCTGCTCTTTGATTTGTCCAAGCGTTGCCACAAGCATCTGGCGAACGACGGGATCGGGATCGCGGAGTGCCTGAGCGAAAGCGCTGAAATCGTTTTCGTTCCAACTTGCGGACAACTTTTCGACCAACCGCTTGCGTGTGCCTGGGTTGGTTGACTTGAGTTGAAGATGAGTGAGCCAGCGCATATTGAGAATGGTTTGAATGGGGTAATCCCACTCACTGCACCAGACCATGCCAGAATCAGGTAACTCGTGAAAGATTTTTGTAGTTGGGCAGGTGCGGAGGGGCGCATCTCGACACTGCCGCCAACTGGAGCGGAGCGCCGATTTGCAACCTGCTTTGGTTTCCTGTAACCCGATGGGAAAGCCGACTGCAAGCCGGCGCTCCGACGGCAGTGTCGAAATGCGCTGGAGCCTGAATGACGAAATACTCACCTGTGTTCAGAGGCATTTTCGAATTGCCTCTCGCGTTTGTTGTCCAATACTTCGCCCGTGATGCTCTTGGCAGCTTTTGCGGTGCTTTTTCTGTTCGCCATTGCGAGCTTCTTTTTCGCGCTGGCTGAATCCGCCTTCTTCTCGCTCGGAAAATGGCAGACCCGTCAACTAGCCGAAAATTCACAGCCCTCTGCCTCGACGCTGACGCAGTTGCTCACTGAGCCGCAGGAATTGCTCACGACCATTGTTTTGGGAAACACGTTTGCCAACGCCGGCGTGGTCGCGACGCTGCTCTGGATTGCTTTGCTCGAACAGTGGTCGCTGCTTCCGTCGCTCTTCGGTTTGTTGATCTTCATTTTGCTCGGAACGGAAATTGCCCCGAAAGCATTTGCGGTGCGCGCGCCCGAATTCTGGTCGTTGCGAATCGCGCGGACGATGTCGATTTTTCAAACGATGTTGCGGCCCTTCCGCAAAGTTGCCCAGCAGCTCAACAGCTTTATTTTGCGCGTCGCTGTTCCCGCTTCCATCAAACCGCAGAGCACCATGACGGACGAGGAATACCACGAACTGCTTGAACTCGCTTTTCAACAAGGAACGCTCGCCCGCTCGGAGAAAGAGAAAATTCTCGAAATCATCAACCTCGACCAGCGCACCGCCAAAGATGTGATGAGGCCGCGCTCGCAGTTGGCCTGCATCCCGGATGATTTGTCCGTCGAAGAAATGATTGCGGCGTCACGCAAATATAAACATCGCCGCCTTCCCATGTATGACGAAACGCCGGACACGATCATCGGCGTGCTCAACACGCGGACGTTGTTGCTCGATCCGCAAGTGGATTTGGCCGATGCGATCGAGTTTCCATCTTTCGTTCCCGAAAGCATGAACCTGCTGCAATTATTGAAAAGTTTGCAACGACAGCAGCGCGGTCTGGCGATTGTGCGTGATGAATTCGGCGGGACGGCTGGCGTCGTGACGATGGAAGATATTCTGGAGGAAATGATCGGAGAGATTCGCGGCGAAGGAGAAGCGCAGGGATTTGTCATGGAACGATTGGAAACCGGGCGATGGCGCGTGAACGGCACGATGCGCGTGGAAGATTTTCGCCGGGAATTTCCGCAGATTGGCGAAGTGGAATCGTCGGAAACACTCGGTGGATTACTCGTCAATGAACTGGGCGTCGTTCCAGCCGTCGGAGAGTTTGCGATTTTTCGCGGGCTGCGTTTCACGGCGCAAGCAGTCGATGAACGTCGCGTCAAAGAGTTACTCGTGGAAGCAGTGAACAAACGGCAGGTGAAATGAATAACCTGAGTGTTTTATTTTTGTTGGTGCTCGGGTTTTGCGCCGCACTTTCCTTTCTTCTTTCCGGGATGGAGTCTGGTGTTCTCGCGCTGAACCGTTTGCGAATTCGTCAACTGATGCGAGCTGGAAACCCCCGCGCCACCGTGCTTCATGGCTATCTCGAAAAATCAGAAAATTTTCTCTGGACAATTTTCGTCGGCAACACCGTCGTAAATTTCATCATCTTCACTTTGATTGTTTTGACGCTGCACCAGTGGCTTCATCCCTGGCCGGTAATCGAGCTGATTTGCTTCATTGTCGCGATTTTTCTTTTTTTCATTCTCTGCGAACTGTTGCCGAAGACATTGTTTCGTCTGTTTCCAAATCGGCTCTGTCTCTTGCTCGCGCGACCGTTCGGTTTGATTCATGTGGTTTTGCGTCCGCTGGTTTCCGTGGCGAGTTGGTTTACGCGTTGGATTCTGCCGTGGACGGGTGGAAAAGTTTTTACGGGGCGGCTTTCGGGCGACCGCGACGAATTGCGATTCGTCATGCAGGAGTCGTCGCAAAATCTCAGCACGGAAGAAAAGACGATGATCAATCGCGTGCTTGATTTGCAGAATCTGACGGTGGCGCACGTGACGGTGCCGCTCTCCCAAACCGTGAGCGTGATGACCGAAACACCCATGCAAGACGTTTTGAAAATCTGCCATGAACGCAATCTGACCCGCCTTCCGGTGGCGCGAAACGAAGCGGGCGGAAATCGGATCATCGGCGTCATCAGCTTGAAAAAATTGCTCTATATCGAGGATCTGGATGTGACAAAAACAGCAGGCGACTACGTCAATCCAGCCCTCTATCTTCGCGAAGATTTGCGCCTCGAACAGGCGCTGGGTCAAATGCAACGCAGTGGTCGCCGGCTTGCGGTTGTGCTCAACCGCGACCAGCGCGAAGTCGGGATCATTAGCCTTCAGGATATTTTGAAAACAATTTTCGGAGAGGTAAGCCTGTAAGTGGACTGGAGCATCATCATTTTAAAATTCATGGCGGTGGCGCTTCTCGTCCTGCTCAACGGCTTCTTCGTGGCGGCGGAATTCGCGCTGGTCAAAATTCGTGAGACACAACTCGATCCGCTCGTTGCCAGGAACCATCGCCGCGCCAAAATCGCCCGGCGCATTGTCAGCAATCTCGATGCGTCCCTGAGCGCAACCCAATTGGGCATCACGCTGGCCAGCCTGGGCCTCGGCTGGATTGGCGAACCCGTATTCGCTGACCTCTTGCATCCACTCATGACCTGGCTGCAAATCGAATCGCCGAAAGTGCAGCACACCATCTCATTTGCCGTCGGGTTTTCCGTCATCACTTTTTTGCACATTGTCGCCGGTGAACTCGCTCCGAAATCTCTCGCCATTCAAAAACCGTTGCCGACTTCGCTCTGGATCGCTGCGCCGTTGGAATGGTTTTACAAAATTTCATTCCCGTTCATTTGGATATTGAATCATTCGGCAATGTGGCTTCTGCGCCGCTTTGGTATTGAGCCGGTGAGCGAGATGGAACTAGTTCATTCCGAGGAAGAACTGCGCCTGCTTTTTTCCGGAACGCGTAAACATTCCGGCGGCAGCAGTTTGGGGCGCGACATTGTTTTGAACGCAATGGATTTGCGCAATCGCAGCGTGCGCGACGTGATGCGCCCTCGCCAGGAAATTGAATTTTTCGACACAGACGCGACGATTGCCGAGTGCGTCGATACGGCCGAGAAATCGCGTTACTCGCGTTTCCCTCTCTGCGAAAATGGTAACCTCGATAAAACACTCGGCGTCGTTCACATCAAGGATTTGTATCCGATGCGCCTCAAAGCGCGCACCGGAGCTGAACTGGTTTCGGTGGTGCGCAAATTGATTTACGTTCCCGAAACGTCGCGCCTCGAACGGCTCCTGCAACTTTTTCTCGAGCGAAAAATGCATTTCGCCATCGTCGTTGACGAATACGGCGGGACGGTTGGCATTGTGACGCTGGAAAATATTCTCGAAGAATTGGTCGGCCAGATTCAGGACGAGTTCGATCAGGAACAGCCGTTGCTCAAAAAAGAAAACGAGCAAACCTGGGAAATTTCCGGCGCGCTGCCACTCCACGAATTGTCCGAACTGGTCGGCGAATCACTCCAGGAAAATGGGATCACCACGACCAGTGGCTGGGTCACACATTCGCTTGGAGGATTTCCCAAAGCGGGCGACACGTTGACGATCGGGCAATTCGATTTGCGCGTGGAAGAAATGGACGGATTGCGCGTCTCTCGACTCAAGCTGACGAAAAGAAAAGAACCCGATCAACCGGTTTGATTACCAGAACAGCAGCAGACCAATGATGACGAGCGGTTGGAATTCAGCGGGCTGTTCCACGCGCCGTTTGTCGATGAACCAGGGAATGGTCGCGACAAAAACGATGGCCGCCATCGCCAACTGAACTGAAAATATTTTCCAATCGGTTTGCGCGGCAACATTAAAACCGGCGGCAATAAAACTCGCGACACCAATCAGCCACAATCCATAGATGGAGGTTTTACGCATCGGACGGAGAAAAAGTTGGGCGATCCCGCGCGCATTGACCAGCGCTACGACCCAGAGCAGGGGAGTTGTCCAAACCGGCGCGCCGGGAAATCTCGCCAACAGAAAAGGTGCGATCAGTTTCGTTTTGAAATACACCGCCGCCAACATGCTCGCTCCGGAAACAAGTGCAATCACCGTGACCAGCGAAAGAATATTCTGCAATGGCAGACGTTGGTTCAGCACGAGCAACGTGGCGAGGGCCGACGATGTGAGCAGGAAAAAATTGGCCACGGATACTTGTTGGTTCGCCCGTAGCGCCCAGGCGCAGGCAAAACAAATGGTGAATAAAGCGCCCGGAAAAAAACGTAGCGCAACTGAGGGAGCGACTCCGTTTTTAGGCGAAGAGATTCCGGCGGTCGCGTCATGGCGCTCGGTTGGCGATTTCACAAACGGAAACTAGTCGAGGTCTTCCCGAGGCTAAAGCTCATTTCCTGACAGCGGCGCTTTGCCCTCGTTTTGCCAAACTCCTGAATCCGTGGAGTTCCAGATTGAGAACTTGAAGGCGCTACGCTTGGGCTGCGTAAATCTCCTCACAATTTCAGCCACTTTCGCAATGGAACAGGTTTGCGCGAACATGGCTGTACGCGCTCCGCGTTGTTGCCATGCGGTGGTTACTTTCGCGGAGAATATCGAGAAGTCGCGTTTCCAACCGAAATCTTACAAATATTTTGAGTGCAGTTTTAGGAATGAAATTCTAGTGTAACCAACATTCACTCCCTACGACCAATTCTCGAACGAAACTGCAACGCGAAAAAATATTAACTCGCCATGAATAACGAAACAAAACCACCGGTCGCTCACACGCCGGATCAGCAATTTATCGCCGAACAATTTCCAGCGCCGGTCATGCCGGCCTGTTCGGTTAATCGGTTATTGAAAGGGCAAAAGGCGCTCGTCACCGGCGGCAGTTCTGGAATCGGAAAAGGAATTGCCATTGCGCTTGGCCACGCAGGAGCCGATGTGTTGGTGAATTATTCTTCGCGCGCCGAGGAAGCGGAAAAAGTCGCCGAGGAAATTCGCCGGTGCGGAGCCAAAGCGATTACGCATAAAGCCGATGTTTCAAAAGAGGATCAGGTCGAAGCGATGTTCCAGCGCATGATTGAAGAGTTCGGCACGGTGGACATTCTGATCAACAACGCCGGCGTTCAGAAAGATGCGCCGATTGACCAAATGACTTTGGCGCAATGGCAATTTGTTTTGGACATCAATCTCACCGGACAATTTCTCTGCTCGCGCGCGGCGGTTCGCGAATTCAAACGACGCGGTGTGCGCAAAGAAATTTCCTGCGCCGCCGGAAAAATTGTTTGCATCAGCTCGGTGCATGAAGTGATTCCGTGGGCGGGACACGTCAATTACGCGGCGAGCAAAGGCGGCGTGATGTTGATGATGAAGAGCATCGCGCAAGAAGTTGCGCCGTATCGAATTCGCGTGAACAGCATCGCGCCCGGTGCCATCCGCACGCCGATTAACATGGAAGCATGGGACACGCGCGAGGCTTACAACGATTTGTTGAAGCTGATTCCTTACAAACGAATTGGCGAACCGGATGAAATTGGCCGCGCCGCAGTCTGGTTGGCGTCCGACGAATCGGATTACGTTCACGGCACGACGCTTTTTGTCGATGGCGGGATGACGTTGTATCCGGGATTTGAAACGGGCGGCTGATTCTCTACTTAATCCTAATCTTAATCTTTTTCATAATCGCGGCACAGTCGGCGGTTCAGCGATGAGGGAAAGATTAAGAGTAGGATGAAGATTAAGATTATGATGCAAATTCAAAAGGAAAACGCGAACGAGACGTTGCCGGATAAATTCTCACTAATATGAACCCCGAACAAATTCGTCTGGCCGAAAGCGCGGAGAAACATTGGAAGCGCTGGGGACCTTATCTCTCCGAGCGCCAATGGGGAACGGTGCGTGAGGATTATTCGCCGGGCGGCACGGCCTGGGAATATTTTCCGCACGACCACGCTCGCAGTCGCGCCTATCGCTGGGGCGAAGATGGCATCGCCGGAATCAGCGACCGCCAGCAGCGCCTCTGCCTCTCCATCGCGCTGTGGAATGGTCGCGACCCGATTTTGAAGGAGCGCATGTTCGGCCTGACGAACAGAGAAGGAAATCACGGCGAAGATGTGAAGGAAATTTATTACTACCTCGACGCTACTCCGACGCATTCGTATTTGAAAATGCTCTACAAATATCCGCAGCGCGAATTTCCCTACGCGCAACTCCTCGAGGAAAATCGCCGTCGCGGAAAGGATCAAGGCGAATTTGAGTTGATGGACACAGGAATTTTCGACGACGACCGTTACTTCGATGTCTTCGTCGAATATGCGAAAGCCGGGCCGGAAGATATTTTGATGCTCGTCACCGTTCACAATCGCGGGCCAGAAGTAGCGACGATTCATCTGCTGCCGCAAATCTGGTTTCGCAATACCTGGTCGTGGAAAACCGACGCGCAAAAACCAGAAATGTTTGTCACGAACAAAGGCGCAGTCATCGCCAAACATCCTGATTTGGGCGATTACCAATTCTCCTGCGAAGGCAAACCGGAATTGTTGTTCTGCGAAAATGAAACGAATGCGCGCCGCCACTTCGGGCAGAATGATGCGGAAGGCTTTTTCAAAGACGCATTTCACGAATACGTCGTATGCGGAAATAAGGGCGCCGTGAATTCTCAGCAACTCGGAACGAAAGCCGCCGCGCTCCACAAGCTGACGATTCCGGCAAGCGGTTCTGCAAGTGTGCGATTGCGCTTGTCGTTGGAGCGCGGGCTTCAGCCCGCTTCAACACCCGAAGCGCAAGGACGTTCTGAATCTAATCCACCGCCCTCAAATAAATCGCGCCGAACCGGACTGAAGTCCACGCTCCAGCCATTCGCGGACTTCGATGAAATTTTCAAAGAACGTCGCAGTGAAGCAGACGATTTTTACGGCGAGTTGCAAAAAGATGTTTTCGACGAGGATGCGCGCAATGTTCAGCGGCAAGCATTCGCCGGAATGATCTGGTCGAAACAATTTTTTTATTACGACGTCCCCGAATGGATCAATGGCGATGCCGGTCAACCCGCGCCACCACGCGAACGCAAGCACGGGCGCAACAGCGAATGGCTGCATCTCAACAACGCTGACATTATTTCGATGCCGGACAAATGGGAGTATCCGTGGTACGCGGCGTGGGACCTCGCGTTTCATTGCCTTCCGCTCGCACAGGTTGATCCCGAATTTGCGAAGAACCAACTGCTCCTGCTCACGCGCGAATGGTATATGCACCCGAACGGCCAATTACCTGCCTACGAATGGGCGTTCGGCGATGTGAATCCGCCGGTGCATGCGTGGGCGACGTGGCGCGTTTTTCAAATTGATCGCAAACAGCGCGGCGGCAAAGGCGACCTCGTTTTTCTCGAAAAAGTTTTTCACAAGCTGATGTTGAATTTTACCTGGTGGGTGAATCGAAAGGACGCGCAAGGCCGGAATATTTTTCAAGGTGGCTTTCTTGGCCTCGACAACATCGGCGTGTTTGATCGCAGCGCGCCGTTGCCCACTGGCGGATTCATCAATCAAGCCGACGGCACAAGTTGGATGGCGATGTATTCGCTGAACCTGATGCGCATCGCGCTCGAACTCGCGCTGCACAACAAAGTTTATGAAGACATCGCGACGAAATTTTTTGAACACTTCCTGCACATCGCCGAAGCGATGAACAACATCGGCGACGAAGGAATTGGCCTTTGGGACGAACAAGATAAATTTTATTACGACGTTTTGAATTTGCCGAACGGAAGCATGACGCCGCTCAAGGTGCGCTCGCTGGTCGGATTGATTCCGCTGTTCGCCGTCGAAACGCTCGAACCGGAATTGCTCGATAAACTTCCCGGTTTTCACGCGCGCTTAAAATGGTTGCTAAATGCCCGTCCTGATTTGGCGAAACTCGTTTCGCGCTGGGAAGATCATGGCGCGGGCGAACGGCAGTTGCTCTCGTTGCTGCGCGGCCATCGTATGAAATGCATTTTGCGCCGGATGCTCGATGAATCGGAATTTCTTTCCGATTACGGCGTGCGTGCGATTTCGCGTTATCACAAAGACCATCCGTATGTTTTCTCCAGTAACGGCACGCAACTCACCGTCAACTATCAACCTGCCGAATCCGAATCCGGTTTGTTCGGCGGCAATTCCAACTGGCGCGGGCCGATCTGGATGCCGGTCAATTTTCTTATCATCGAATCGCTCCAAAAATTTCATCACTACTACGGCGACGATTTCAAAATCGAATGTCCGACCGGTTCGGGAAAATTCATGACGATCAGTGAGGTCGCCGATGAATTATCGCGCCGCCTCTGCAAAATCTTTTTGAAAGATGAAAATGGCCGGCGCCCGGTTCTGCTTGGACAAGAGAAAATGCAAAACGATCCGCACTTCCGCGATCACATCCAATTCTACGAATATTTTCACGGCGACAACGGGCGCGGCGTCGGCGCATCGCATCAAACCGGTTGGACAGGTCTCGTCGCAAAATTGATGCAACCGCGCCGAGGAAAAACTTCGGATACGATGTTCATGCGGCGCACGGCAACCAAATAACCCTCACTCGCGCGAGTCCCGGAGCGACGACTTGAAATACCCGGCGACGGAACCGGTTTGAGGCTTGCGCTCCTGAGCTGTGTTATTTCAACTCTGGCAGCTTGATTCGATTGGTCGCCATGCCAGTGTTCGCGATGATTTCGGAACGCAACCGCGCGCTGCTGACCTGTTGAACACTGCCGTCGCCAAGCGCGATGTCGCCCTGTTTCAAATGGATTTCGTCGGTGAATTTTACGGTTTGCTTCTTGGTGAGTTCAAGGATTCCGTTCCTCGGCACGAAACCATTGGTGATGTTGCGGTCGCCAGAAATAATGGATTGAGGGCGATTCTCATCGCCGTCTAAGCCGATGAAGTAGCTGATGTTTTCGTTGCTGAAGTTGGTGAAGTCTTTGGCCGCATTTCGTTTCATGTCGCTCGGACAGATCACAATTATTGGAGTGTCCAACTCATTTTCAACGAGTTTCAAATATTGATAAACTGATGTCGCCTCGTTCACGATCGGTTTGTCATTGGTCGAGATGTTCATCGGGTATCGGTCGAAGTGGTCCCCGGCATAGATTCGAAAGGACAGCCCGATTTGCTTCAAATTACTGACGCAAATGATGCGCTGCCCACGGTTCTTGACTCTAGCCTTGGGTAGAAACATGACAGCAAGAAAACCCAGCAAAGCCACAACAATCAGCACTTCCATTAAGGTGAAGGCCGTTCGAGAATTTGTATGTCGAATTTTCATAGTCTTTTGGGTCTCACGGCAGCTTGATTCGATTGGTCGCCATGCCGGTTTTTGGTATGATTTCGGAACGCAATCGAGCGCTGGTGACTTGTTCAACGCTGCCGTCGCCGAGCGCGATGTTGCCCTGTTTCAAATGGATTTCGTCGGTAAAACCAACCATTTGATTTGTGGTGAGATCGAGAATTCCGTTCCTCGGCGCGAATCCATTGGTTATATTCCGATCACCAGAAATAATGGATTCAGGACGATTCTCATCGCCGTCTAAGCCGATGAAATAGCTGATATTCTGATTCCCGAAGTTCGTAAAGTCATTCGCAGCTTTCCGTTTAGTATCCTGCGGGCAAATTAGAATTTTTGGAGTGCCCAACTCATTGGAAAGGAGCTGGAAATATTGGTAGGCGGGCGTGGCTTCGTTCACAACGGGCGTATCGTTGGTCGAAGCCGCGAGATTCATCGGATATCTCTCGCGGTTGTCATCGGCATACAAGCGAAAAGCCAAACCAACCTGTTTCAGATTATTTACGCAACCGATTCGAGCGGTTTTTGATGTGCTACGATTTAATCGAGGGAGAAGTATGAACGCCACAAAAACCAACGCGGCCACGACAAACAACATTTCGATAAGGGTTAAGCCTGATATTTTACAGGCAGCCTGAAATGGCATCGGAGTGGAGCGCCGGTTTGCAACCGGCTTTGGACGTGGAGAAGCCGCAAAGCCGACTCCAAGTCGGTGCTCCGCTTGATGTTTGTGAAAAAGGCGGGTCAAACCGGTTCGGAGATTTTGATGGCAAGTTTTCATAAGCGCGTTTCCCGTTTGCTGTATGGCTTTCTCTAGCAGCCACGATGCCTACGCGATTTTCCTCTGTAAACAGGAGTTTGTTCCAGAAAAGGTGCGCGATTCTCACGCAAACTGAGCCAGGATCACGCGGGGCGGGAGTGGAATTTAACGCAGAGACTCAGAGACGCAGAGGTGAAAAGCTCGGATTGTTTTGATCCAGCAGCTTGCACTTATTGAGGCTCGTGCAATACGGTTACGGAGCGCGGCATTTATGCCGCTTCAGCATCCGCCGCGAAGCAACGCAGGAAAGGCCCAGCCCGCTTGCATTTTGTGAGTTGAAGCAACGGTGTTAAGCGGCAAGGGAAAAATCTGGATATTTGAGGAGGCGGTTCATGAGGATGATGAGTTTGCGCATGACGGCGGTC
>JAYVSV010000136.1:0-4964 GCA_043775015.1 Verrucomicrobiota bacterium | reverse complement strand
AAGTGGGGTTGCGAGCGCACAAAAACATTCCAACTTGAAGCGGCGTCAACGCCGCGCTCCGATACAACTTGACGCGCACGTTATTTCGGAGTTCGGGTTTAAAGATTAGAACTGCCTGGAACGGCGTGGTTTTTTTGGCGCACATTTTTTCCCGCATCTTAGCGGCAACGCTTCTTTGCCCTTGAGTGTTTGCCCTCAAAGCAATCATTCTTTGCCAACATCTATGCGTTTCAAAAATTCGTTTCTGGTTATTGTTTCTGTTCTCAGCCTCAACTGTTTCGCGCCAGCGGCAGAAATTGTTTCGGGCAGTTCTTATTTTGCGGCGTTTCATCCGCTTCCCGCACCAAAACAAAAAGGATTATTTCTCAAGCCGGGCGATCGCCTCGCCATTTGCGGCGACTCCATCACCGAGCAGAAAATGTATTCGCGCATCATGGAGACCTACCTGACCGTGGCGATTCCTGAGTTGCAGATTTCCACGCGGCAATATGGTTGGGGTGGCGAACGAGCGCCCGGTTTTCTCGCGCGCATGACCAATGACGTGTTGCGCTTTCAGCCGACCATTGCCACGACTTGTTACGGAATGAACGATCACGAATACCGCTCTTACGAACCGAAAATTGGCAACGTTTATCTCAACAACACGATGGCAATTGTGGATTCATTCAAGTCGCATGGCGCGAGAGTTGTGCTTGGTTCGCCGGGGTGTGTCGGGCCAAAAGTTCCCTGGGCCAAAACGAATTCGCAAGAGCTGAATTTGAACCTTTCCCAATTGCGAAACATCGACATCGAAATTGCCAAAAAGGAGAAGGTGCGTTTTGCCGATGTCTTCTGGCCGATGCTCGAAGCCGATTTCGCCATGCGTGAAAAGTTCGGAACGAATTACAACGTGGCTGGGAAAGACGGGGTGCATCCCGGTTGGGCCGGGCACGTGGTCATGGCTTATTCGTTTCTTAAGGCGCTCGGAGTCGATGGCGAGATCGGCACCTTCACGGTTGATTTGAAATCCGGAAAAGCCAAGGCGAGCCAAGGACATGAGGTTCTTTCGTTCAACAACGGCGAACTCACGATCAAGAGCAGGCGCTATCCGTTTTGCGGAGCCGGCAATCCAGTGAAGGATGACAACATTCGCTCCGGGATGGCGCTCGTGCCGTTCAACCAGGAATTGAATCGGCTGACGCTCGTCGTGAAAAAAGCGAAAGCGACAAACTACAAAATTTCCTGGGGCAATCAGGCGAAAGTTTATTCGGCTGAACAATTGAGTCGTGGCGTGAATCTCGCCGATGATTTTGAAGTGAATCCCTTCTCCGACGCTTTTGAAAAAGTCAGCGCTGCGGTTGGAGCCAAGCAAGCCTACGAAACCAAACAGATTAAACAGGAGTTCCGCAGTCCTGAAGCGAAAGCCGACATGGAAGCAGTTGCAGCGAAAACGGAACAGGAACGCGCCCCGCTCGTAGCGGCGATCAGGTCAGCGTTTGTTCCCGTGACGCACGCAATTAAAATCACAGCGGAATAACTTCCGGAAATCCATTTCGAGCAGCGCTCTATTCGTAACGGAGCGCTTGAATTGGATCCAACTTGGCCGCTTTGAAGGCCGGGATCAGTCCTGCGAGAACGCCAACACCCGCACTGAACGCGAAGGCAATCGCCATCGAATCGACGGTGATGATGGGTGAGTTTTCCGTCGGCGAAATCATCACCAAAATTCTGACGATGCCGTATGAGGCGAGCAAACCAGCCACTGCGCCGATCAAAGCGATGACCACACTCTCGACGAGAATTTGAATAAACACATCACTGAATGTGGCGCCAACCGCTTTGCGAATGCCAATTTCCCGAATGCGTTCCGTGATGCTGGCCAGCATGATGTTCATGATACCGATCCCGCCCACCAGCAGGCTGATCGCAGAAATAAATCCGCCGCTCATTCGCGCATTGCGAATCGAGCTGTTGATTTGGTCGGCCCAATTCTCCTGCGTTTGAAACGAAAAATCTTCAATCCCCTTGTGCGTCAGCATCAAAATATTTCGCGCTTCTTGCAGCGATGATTCGAGTCGATTGATGTCGCGAACTTTCAGGGAAAGCTGCGACAACCGCGGATCCGGAAGACCGCTGACGCCAACCGATGAGCGAAATTTCAACCACATCGTGTTGAGCGGAATGTAAACCGCCATGTTCTTGAAAGTGAAAACGAAGCTGCTCCCACGGCTGCGTCCGCCATATCCGCGCTGGCGGGTTGGCCCCGTTTCCTGCAGTTGGTCTTTGGCGAACTGACGTTTCTTGGCGTCCTGCTCACTTTCGTAATGTTTGAACATGCCAATGATCGTGAAGAGTTGACCCTTGATATTGATCTGTTCACCGAGCGGGACGATTTCGCGACCGACTTCTTCCGGCGAACCAAACAAAGCATCTCGAACCGCCGTCCCAATCACGCAAACACTTCGCGCATTTTCGTCGTCGATTTCGTTGAACATGCGTCCGTATTGAACTTCGTGTTCGTTCATTTCCAGCGCGCTGGGCCAGGTGCCGGAAAAATTCCACGAACTAAATGATTTCGCGCCGCGCGTCATGACGGAATCACGGATGCGAATTTCCGGAGTGACGAGACGAATGCTCTGCGCACTTTGTTGCAATGCATAAACGTCGTTGATCGTGATGCCAACCGCTTGATCGGCCATGTGCAATTGGTTGGCCGGAATATCCTGATCTTCGAGGCGAACCCGCTCCAAACCGCCAATCGCGATCAACGCCTCGCGCATCCCGTTTTCCATTCCTTTGATCAGCGCCGACATCGCAATGAGACTGGCGACACCGAGAATGATGCCCAGCATCGTCAGCACCGAACGAAATTTATGCGCCCAGATTTCTTTGATTCCAATGACGATGGCGTTGAAAATATTCATTGTGAACCTTTCCTGCTCTGTGCCAGTCCCGCTAATCGTAAATCTTGTTCCACTGCGATTTTTCCATCGCGAATTTCGATTCGTCGCGGGGTGCGCGCGGCGATTTCTGGATCATGCGTCACGAGGGCAATTGTCCGGCCTTCCTCCGTTAATTTACTGAAGAGTTCCAGAATGGCTTCGCCAGTATGCGAATCCAGATTTCCCGTTGGCTCGTCGGCGAAAACAATTTTTGGCCCGTTGACGAGTGCGCGCGCAATCGCCACGCGCTGTTGTTGTCCTCCAGAAAGTTGAAAAGGCCGATGCTTCACGCGATTTTCCAGATCAACCATTTTCAGCGCGGCCATCGCCCGCTCTTTGCGTTCTCGTGAATTCTTGCCGCTGTAAATCATCGGCAGCTCGACGTTTTGCAACACATTCAATTTCGGAAGCAGATTGAAGAACTGGAAAACAAATCCAATTTTTTGATTACGAATCATCGCGAGCTGTTTGCTGGTCGCACCGTGAATCATCGTGCCATCGAGTTTCATGCTGCCGCAGGTGGGAGAATCCAGGCAGCCCAAAATGTGCATCAAGGTTGATTTGCCGCTGCCGGACGGGCCGATGATCGAAATAAATTCGCCACTTTCGATATCGAGAGAAATGTCGTCCAACGCGCGAATTTCCTCGCCGCCGAGATGGTAAATTTTGCTGACGTTGCGCAGTTCAACGAGCGGCATAAGATCAAATTCCAACGCGGCGTGGCGCAGTCGAAGTGCTGCCCGGACGGCTGCCACCGCTTGGTCCGTTTGTTCCCCCGGCGCTTTTCCTTCCCCCACCCGATTTGTCGTTGGCGGTATCGGCGGGCTGTTCCAAAGAAACCACCTCTCCAGCCGACAACCCGCTCGTTACTTCCGCAAAACTGTAATCGGTCACGCCGATTTTGATTGGACGGCGTTCGATCGCGTCATCTTTTTTGACGTAAGCAAAGCGGTCGCCTTCCTCCGTGAAAACGGCGGCAAGCGGAATCGACAACACATCGTTGGCCGAAGCGACCGGGATGGAAAGGTTGGCCGTCATGCCCGGTCGAACCCGCGGATCAATTTTGTGCAACACGATCCGCGCAGAAAATCCTTTAAGATTATTTTTCAACGTCGCCTGGGGGGCGATGCGCTCCACGATTCCTTCCATTTTCAGACCAGGAACGGAATCGACTTCTATCTCCACTTTCTGCTGGGGGGTGACGCGCGTGACATCCGCTTGATTGATGTGCGCCATGATCACCATGTCGTTCAGGTTGGCGATCGTCATCACTTCCGTCCCGCTGTTGAACCCACCGGAACCGGACACCGCTTGGCCGACCGACACGGGCCGCGTCAAAACGGTGCAATCAAACGGCGCAACAATTTTGGTTTTCGAGAGGCGATCTTCCACGAGTTTCAGCGCCTGCCCGGCGCGGGCAAGGGAGTTTTGAGACAAGGCAAATTCTGTGCGGGAATCGTCAAAGGTTTCCTGCGAAATCAATTTGTCCGTGAAAAGTTTTTGGACGCGGTGAAAATTTCTCTGCGTCTTTTCGAGCTGCAATTTAGCGCCTTCGATTTCCGTTTGGCGCTGCGAGCGTTCGATCTGCAAATCGGCATCGTCCAAGGCGAAGAGCAAATCTCCCTTTTTGACTTTGTCGCCAATATCGACCGGAAGCACGGCGACTTTGCCGTTCACTTCGGGGCGAACGGAAACTTGATCCGCCGGGCCGATGTCGCCCGCCGTGTTGATGGAAAAACGGATATCACGCGCCTCCACATTCGCCGTTGTGGATCGTTTGGGAATCTTGGCCGCGCGACTTTGAGCCTGCCATTTTTGCCAGGCAAAAAATCCGCCGTACCCGACCAACAACAATACCGCTAAAATCAAAATCGTTTTCTTCATTTAGGAAGCGAAATGTTAAATGAAAAATACGCAGGCGCAAATCTGAACTTGGCCAGCCAGGGGTGTGATTAAAAGTGGGTGAGGCTGAGGAACGCCGCCTTTAGGCGGCAGCCCTGTAGCCCGTTGCCCGCGCTGCCGCCCCGCCACTGCGGGGCGGCG
>JAYVSV010000135.1:0-51291 GCA_043775015.1 Verrucomicrobiota bacterium | reverse complement strand
CGCCGCCCCGCAGTGGCGGGGCGGCAGCGCGGGCAACGGGCTACAGGGCTGCCGCCTAAAGGCGGCGTTCCTCAGCCTCACCCACTTTTAATCACACCCTTGAGCGATCTCCGCCCCGTTTTGAGCTTGAGTTACCTCCTGCAGATGCTGTTTATCCTTAAGCCCCACATAAACCGCCCCTCCCACCAGACTCCAAAATAAAGTAGTGGCATACGTCAACAACGAGAGCGAAAGCGCCGACGTCGCTGGAACATGAATCTCCGGTGCAGCCAGCATTAACACGAATAAATTCTCCCGCACACCGAGCCCGCTCGGAGTGATGGGCAAAGCCGAAATACAACTAATGATCGGAACAATCACAAACAGTGCGACGGGCGAAATATTCAGTCCCAAACCATTGGCAAGGGTTATGACCTGCCATACGCAAAGCGCATTGATGGCCATGGAAAGAGCAACCGCCTTCAACATGAATACCCGTTCGCTTCCAAACCGTCGGCAGGAATCAAACGATCGTTCCAGTAAATCGCCCTTGGGAATTTTTCTGAGCCAAGCCCTCGCCTTGGGAAAACGCCGGGATAAACCGCCCCAGAAAGCAACGCTCAAGAAGGCCGTGCAGCCAGCGAACAACGACAATATCAGCAAAGCACATGCACCAAGATTTTCGTGTGAGAAGAGCAATTGGAAATTAGGCACCATCATCAACAGCGCAAACAGCAACATCGACCACAGCCCGATCAAACGATCCACAAACACCGTGACCACGGATTCGGTTTTTTTGTGATGCGTTTCGCGCGCGGCGTAATAGGCCTTGATCAAATCGCCTCCGGTCGAGCCGAGCAGAAACGAATTAAAGAATTGCGCCACGAAAGTTATTCCCGTCGCCCTGGATAACGGCAAAGGCAAACCTTGCACCCTCAACACCATGCGCCAGCGAACCACCCCCAGCAGAACCGTCAGGCCGGCCAATGTTGTGGAAAGGGCAAAGGCACCCGGGTGAACCAGCGCGATGGTGCGCCATAATTCGTGCGGACCCAGCGTCCAAGCGATCTTCCATTGTTCCGCGCGGGAATGTTGTGGCCAATCAGCGGTGGCAGCGCGACCTTCATTGGAGAAAATCGAATGGAAGATCCAGGCCAGCAGGATGAGACAAAGTCCGATTTGCCAGCTCAGTTTCCAGATTTTTCGGAGGGCGCTCAATCGTTGCCCCAAAGTTTTTTTATGTGCGCAATGCCAAGCCGCGCGTCCCCGGTGCTCAGGGACGGACTGAATTCAAAGACTTTCATGTGGTCGGGCTTGATCAACGGTTGCAGCGCGGCGAAATCGATCATGCCCGAACCGGGCCGGCGATGATCTTTGCCCGGATATTCCACGTCATGCACGTGCAATCCCAGCAGCCGGTTGGCGTGCGTTTCCAATTGAATGGAGTGATTGATGAACCCCAGGTTTTCTTTAATTTGGGCATGGCCGGTATCGTGCCAATAGCCCACGGTTTCAGTCGGGAATTCGCGGAAAAGTAAGGAAAAATCGGCATCAAGCGGGATTTCCTCCAGCGCCTCGCGATTTTCCACGCCGAGCTTGATGCCGCGCGTCGCGGCTGGCTCGATTAAACGACGCAGCATTTCGGACGAGCGATCCACATAGTGCTCTTTCTTTTGTTCGCGTTTTTCAAAAACTTCTTCGCTCAATTTCTCGAATTTGCTGCTCTCTTTTTTCCCTGCGCGAATCAAGTCGAGCAGTTTGTCGGTGTATTCCTTCATCTCAATGCCACCCATGTGCAGAACCACCGCCCGGGCCTGCACGCGCGCCGCCGTCTCGATGGTTTTGATGGAATGTCGAAACGCATTTTCGCGCTCGCGAGGGTCGTCAGAGGAAAATCGGTAGAGATTGGGCGCGGCCTGCGTCACCCCCATCGGCAACGGACAGAAATTGTGGAGGGTGGAAATCTTGATTTCGCCGGCATCGACGGCTTCGAAGATTCCAGGCAACAGACTGATGCGGATGCCGTGGCTTAACTCGGCGTATTCAAAGCCAAGATCACGGATTTCGAGCAACATGGCCCTTCCTTCCGTGTGCCGATGTGAATTCCAGCAGGTCGAAAATGAATACATTTTTTGGTTCGCTGAACGTTACATTGCCATTCTCATCTCGCAGCCTCCCGCGTGGGCAGGATGGCTGACACTAACAATTTGGAACTCAGAAACTCAGTCCCGCGTCTGCGAGAGCGGGACGGCTCTGTGTCCCAACAAAAAGGCCGAGTGCAGTCACCTTCTGACCACACTCGGCCATGATCATTCAAACCATTAGAGATCCGCATAGCGGGCGCTCAACATGGCTGAGAAACGCGCCACTTTCATTTTGCGGCGTTTGCGTTCGCTCGGTTTTTCAAAATGACGACGCGTGCGCACTTCTTTCATCGTGCCTTCGCGGTCGATTTTCTTCTTCAAACGGCGGAGAGCCTTATCGACTGGTTCGCCTTTTTTTAATCTAATTTCGGTCAAAAAAATTCACTTCCTCTCTGGATTTTGACTTGGCAGCCTCCATGGCCGCTGTCTTCAAAGTTCTTAAAACTAGGGCTGGGAGATTAGTTTTTGGGCTGGCGGGTGTCAATACTCCCGTTTGGCGAATTTTTGGCTATTCGAACGATATTTTAAGTGAGATGCCGAGAGGGTTTAACGCAAAGTCGCGAAGGGGCGAAGGCGCAAAGTTTGCCATTCTGAATTTCAATGGATGCGAATCAATTCTCGATCGAAATCCGGCGTGCCGATGTGGTGCGATTGTAGCTCACCACATCCTCATACCGGACACCACTCCCGCCAAAAATATCCAGCGCCGAACCGATCGTTAAATCCACCTGACCTCGCCCCAGGCGCGCGACTGCTTCCAAATCGTGGAGCGACTTCGCGCCACCTGCGTAAGTCGTCGGAATCGTCGTCCATTCGCCCAATTTTTCGACCAATTGGAGATCGATTCCGCGGCACAAACCTTCGACATCGGCGGCGTGAATCAAAAATTCATCGCAAAAACCGGCCAATTCGCCGAGCGTCTGCGCGCTCAAAGTCAGTTCGGTAAATTTCTGCCAGCGATCCGTGACCACGAAATATTCGCCACCCTTTTTGCGACAACTTAAATCAATGACCAAGCGTGCCTTGCCAATCTTTTGAACCAGCGATTTGAGCCGATCCCAATCCAGAATTCCATCGCGAAAAACCCACGAAGTCACAATCACATGCGACGCGCCCGCATCGAGCCAGCTTTGCGCATTTTCCAAATTGATCCCGCCGCCAATTTGCATTCCGCCCGGATACGCTTGCAAAGCCTCGCGCGCCGCAGCTTCATTTCCGGCACCAAGCATAATGATGTGGCCGCCGCGCAGTTCATCGTGTTTGTAAAGCTCCGCATACCATGCGGCCGATCGCTCGGAGACAAAATTAGTGCGCAACGTGGACGAATCATCGGACAGCGAACCGCCGACGATTTGTTTCACTTTACCTTCATGCAAGTCGATGCACGGTCTAAACACGGTGAAAAACTAAGGGCGCGCTGGCTAAACTTCAAAGGAAAAGGGCGCGGCGCAGACTGGGCAGGAGTTGTCGTCTGCGAAAAAAGTTTTGAACGAGTGAGGCACAAAACGGACACGGACGGAAGAGGGCGAAGAGACAAACACAACACCCGTGCTCCCTTTGGTACAAAAAAAAGCCGGATAACAAGTCCGGCTCTTTCACACACGAATTAATAAGAACGTGATTAGATTAGCAAAGTTTCGTTTTCCCGATAGTCACCAGAACTGGTGACGGGGACGCTTCCGAAGGCGTTAAAGCCCCACTGGAACCAACATCTCGCCGTGTTTGTTCGAGCTTCGCCGTCCAACGGGTCCATCCGGCGTAAAACGACGGCAAGTGATTGCATTCTGAAACATTGGGGAATTGTGCTTGCCGGATTGGCCCGGGTTGGGAAATTCTTTCAACCATGAAACGCCATCTCTTCTCAACTACTGCCATCAGCATGATTTTGGCTCTCGCAGGTTGCCAGTCGTTCTCGAGTTCCAATGCGCAGAACGCTCCGCCGCAAGGCTTCAAGGCTTTGTTCAACAAAACAGATCTGGCCGGTTGGTGGGGCGCGACCACAGAAGATCCGCGCAAATACCTGGCGCTGCCCGCAGACGAATTTAAGAAAAAACACGACGCGAGCCTCGACGACATCCGCCAGCATTGGTCCGTGGAAAAGGACGAACTCGTCAACGACGGAAAAGGTCTTTATCTCACGACGGACGAAAACTACGGAGATTTCGAGTTGTTGCTCGACTACAAAACCGTGCCATTGGCGGACAGTGGAATTTATTTGCGCGGCTGTCCTCAGGTGCAAATTTGGGATTACACGGAAAAAGAAAAATTTAAACTTGGGGCGGACAAAGGTTCCGGTGCGCTTTGGAACAACAGCCCCGGCGCTCCCGGCAAAGACCCGCTCGTCAAAGCGGATAAACCGTTTGGCGAATGGAATCGCGTACGGGTGGTTATGTGTGGGACGCGCGTCTGGGTGTGGTTGAATGGAAAGCAAACCGTGGACGGCGCGGTCATGGAAAACTATTACGATCGCAAACTTCCCGTTCCGCCGGCGGGTCCGATTCAACTCCAAACCCACGGCGGCGAGATTCGCTGGCGCAATCTTTTCATCCGCAAAATTGACAGCGATGAAGCGAACAAGTTGTTGCGCGGAAAAGATCGCGCGGATTTTAAGCGCGTTTTCAATGGAACGGATTTTACCGGCTGGGCTGGACCGGTTCAAAATTATCAAGTGAAAGAGGGATCGCTGATCTGCAAGGCGGGCACAGGCGGAACGATTTACACGAAAGAGGAATTTACTAACTTTGTTGCCCGTTTGGAGTTCAAACTTCCACCTGGTGGCAACAACGGTCTCGCGATCAGATTTTCCGGCTCTGGCAATGCCGCGTATGACGGCATGTGTGAATGTCAGGTGTTGGATGATAATTATGAAAAGGCGACTGGAGAAAAGATCGACCCGCGCCAGGCTCACGGCTCCGCCTATGGAATGGTCGCAGCCCAGCGGGGCTATCAGCATCCGATTGGCGAATGGAATTACCAGGAGGTCACAGTCAACGGTTCCGCCATCAAGGTGGAACTCAATGGCACGATTATTCTCGATGCGGACCTGAGCAAGGTGACCGATTTAATGGCGGGAAGCGCGCATCCCGGCAAGGATCGTGCAAGTGGCCATTTCGGTTTTGCCGGCCACAATGACCCGGTGATGTTCCGCAATATTTCGATTCAACCCATCCACTGATTTTTCACCACGCATGAACACTCAAAGACAATTCAACCGCAGATCATTCCTCAAGACAATTGGCGCGGCAGCAGTCGCCGCCCCTTTCATCACGCGCAGTTTGCTCGCGCAATCCCCCAATAGCGTCTTGCGTCACGCCAGCTTCGGAGTCGGCGGCATGGGCTGGAGCGACCTCACCCAACTCGCGCTCCAACCACGATTCAAACTGGTGGCCCTTTGCGACGTCGATTCCAAACAAGCCGAGCGGGCGCAGAAACAGTTTCCCGATGCGCGAGTTTATCGTGATTGGCGCGAACTGCTGGACAAAGAAGCCAAGAACCTTGACTCCGTAAACGTCTCAACTCCCGACCACATGCACGCGCCCATCGCGGTCAGCGCCATGGAATTGGGCAAACATGTTTACGGCCAAAAACCGCTCGCGCACGATCTTTACGAAGTGCGGCGCATGACCGAAGTCGCGCAAAAAAATAAAGTCGTGACCCAGATGGGCATACAAATCCACTCCGCGGCGGAGTATCGCGTCGGCGTGCAGATCGTGCAAAGCGGCGCGATCGGCAAGATCAAGGAGGTTCATTCGTGGTGCCCAAAATCCTGGGGAGATACTTCGGCCAAACCGACACGCGTCGATTCTGTTCCGGCGAACCTCGATTGGAATCTTTGGTTGGGGGTTTGCGCCGAGCGACCGTTCATCGGCGATGCCTACTATCACCCGGCCAATTGGCGCAAACGCCTCGATTTCGGCACCGGCACTTTCGGCGACATGGGTTGTCATATCTTCGATCCAGTCTTCAAAGTCTTGGAACTTGCGGCTCCCATATCGGTACGATCTGAAGGGCTACCCCCAAATGAATGGAATTGGGCGCTGGACTCCAAAATTCATTACACCTTTGCGGGCACAAAATATATTGCGGACAAAATTCTCCCTGTCACCTGGTACGACGGTGCCGCGAAGCCGCCGGCGGAAGTCATCGCCCTTCTTGGAAAAGGTGAGATGCCGAATTCGGGTTCCATCTTCATTGGCACCGATGGCGTGATGGTCATGCCACACGTCGGTAAACCGCAATTGTATCCCGAGGCAAAATTCAAGGATTTCAAATTTCCTGAAATCGGTGAAGCGAACCACTGGGGATCATTCGTCAGCGCCTGTCTGGGCGAGGGTAAAACTTCCGCGAACTTTGCTTATGCCGGGCCTCTGACCGAGGCCGTGCTGCTCGGCGGCGTGGCGTCTCGTTTCCCCAAAACCACACTTGAATGGAACGCACGTAAATTGAAATTTAACTTAGGCGAAGCCAACCAATATGTCCGGCGCACTTACCGGAAGGGCTGGAGTATCAAAGGCCTGAGTTAGGCATCGAATAAAATCTGCGAAGCAGCACGGTGACCAAGAAGAGGATGGTGGAGCCTAGGGGATTCGAACCCCTGACCTTCTCATTGCGAACGAGACGCTCTACCAACTGAGCTAAGACCCCATCCAATGGCACAACTATTGGAACTAATCCGTTTGCAGGCAAGCGGAAAGAGTCCCGCAGATGCGGGATCGTTGGAGCAGTCAGGCGAACTACCATCCCAAACTAAGAAAAACCGCACGAGATAATCAGAGTGCGCTCCCTTGCCTCAGAAAAACCAGTGGACAAGCCGGGCAACGCAGCTAAATTTCGCGGATGTTTTCTGGAAAAAATTTACTTCCATCCGTGCTAACAGGATTGCTGTTATTGAGCGCGGTGACTTGCTTCGCCTTTGCTGTAATCTACATGAGAGGCACTGGCGAAATGCGCAGCTTGCAGGGTCAAGCGGCGGCCATTGAAAATAATCGCAACCTGGTTCGCGCTCTGGCCAATGACGCGATCGAATACGGCAAACGTAATCCAGCCATTGACCCGGTTTTGCAATCGGTTGGACTCAAACCCGCACCCGCCAGCCCGAAAGCTTCGAAATAACATGAACGCCTCCGAACATTTTGAATCCTCTCCAAACGTCCCGGCTCAAACAAAAAGCTCCGGAACGCCGGAGCAAGTTGAAACCTTGCGCAAACTTTTTATTGCCGCACTCGTGGCATTACTCATCCTCAGTGGAGCGCTGAACATTTTTTTCCTGCGCCAGATGATTTTCACGCGCAAAGATCTCGATGTCATCCGCCCGCAAGTGAACCAGCTCCTGTCGAATTATCAGGCCAGCGAGGATCCGCAGATCAAAAGTTTTTTGAGTTCATTGATTACCTTTGGGCGCACCCATCCCGACTTCATTCCGATTTTGGTAAAATATAAAGTCGTCCCAGATACGACTCCCCGAACGGCAGCTCCCGCTCCTTCCGGTCCAACGTTGGCCCCGGTTAAACCTGCGAAAAAGTAGCGTTTCAGAAATTAGCGAGGCCTTCTGTTGAAAACGGCTTCGCTCATGTTGCTCTCTTTGACGTTCAGCGCTCAGCTGATTTCAAGCCAGCGTCCAATTTCGTCCCACACTCCGGACAAAAGGATGCCGACGGGGGCGATTCACTGCCGCAATCCGAGCAGGTTTGATGCGCTTTGGCGTGGCGACGCGCGATGATTAGATTGCGAATGTAAGGAATCCAGGTGAACGCATAGGCAAAAATGAAAACGGAATCACGCCGGTGCAGTCCGTAGGTCAGGAGAAGAAGCGAACCAATCAAACTCAACCACCAAAAGCTGGAGGGAATCACCACTTTCTTGTGCCGCTCCGTGGCATACCACTGCACAAAAAAGCGCGAAAAGAAAACGACGTTTCCAATCCAGCCTAGAATTTTCCAACCGCTCCACTCGATCCCGAGGAATTTGTCGTTATGAAAAATTAAATGACCAAGCCAATCCATGTTGTGAAATTAAGCCAGCATCGACCCGTTAGGAAGCCTGCAAGCGGCAAGACAATCGGTTGTGGATTTATACACTTTGATGCCTTAACGAATTATTCCGCTAAATATTTTTCCACTTTTCCGGCTAAATTGTCCCGCGCGCTGATGTCACGCAGAATACCTTTTTTGTCCACGAGCCACATGGCGGGAATGCTGTTGATCCCGAATTCCTGCCCAAAGGCATTCTGCCAACCTTTGCCGTCGAAATATTGCGGCCATGACATGGTTTCCTTGGCGACAAATTTTTCCAATTTACTTTTGTCCTGGTCGAAGCTGATACCGACGATTTCAAAACCTTTGGCGTGCAGTTTCTCGTAGGCTTCTTTGACGTGCGGCAATTCCGCTACACATGGTCCGCACCAAGTCGCCCAGAAATCGACGAGAACGACTTTACCTTTCATTTTCGCAACATCCACTTCACGTCCATCCACTGCTTTGAACTGAATCGCCACCGGTTTGCCGACTGCTTCCATTTTTTTGAGAATTCCTTTGGCTTGGGCTTTAACTTCGTCAGAGGCTGCGCTGTTGACGATTTCAGTGGCGATTTCGCGCGCTTTGTCCGCCTCACTTGCTCCTGCCACCGACATCAGCATTTCGTAAACCTCGGGCCGTTTCGGAAATTGCTTTTGCAATTCGCGCACCCCTTTTTCGAACGTAGCGAGAACCACCGGCATGCCTTCCGATTGTTTACTCATGGCCAAACGCTGGACCGAACTGGCAAGCAGGCCGAATTTTTCGTCCTCGCTCAAACTGGGATCTTTCAACTTCTCTTGCTCAAGTTTTTCCAATTGCGCCACGCGTTTGCTGTCGCCCAACTGAACGGCGAATCCCAACATTTCCTGCTCTTTTTCGCGAGCGGCGGCGGCTTTGGGATGTTTTGGAAAACGGGTATAAAAATCGTGCGCTTTGTCCGCTGCAGCTCCGGTCAACTCCTTTTGGCTGTCGCGAAATTTGTTGACCTCTTCCTCGCTCGGTTGCTTGTCGCGCCACTCCGCCGGAGGTGTCGGCGGGCGGGTCGCCTTTTCCAATTCCTTCCACGCTTTATCGCCTTCGGCGTTGTTGGTGGAGTCTGATTTGTCGGCAGGCTTCGCATCAACGGCCCAAACGCGATGCACCGTGGAGAAAGTCAACGCGGCTGAGAGGACCGCGATCTGAAGAATTGTTTTCATAATCAAGTTTAGATAAACCGAATGAGCTACGAATGACAGAGTTTAGGAATTTGGCAATCAAATCAGTTCGGACGCAACCCTGGTTTGTCCACCGTGGAATGGGGGCGTTGACATCAAAGCTTTCCAGTTTTTTTACGATTCCTCAGCCTAGACACGCTATTGAGGTTGTGGTAATCCATCGCTTGCCCAAAATGGGCGTAGGCACGGTTTTGGAACGATTTACAAATCAAATGAAAAAAATGAAAGCAGGATTAAGCGCAGTTTTGATCACAGGACTTTTGACATTCCAGTTGAATGCCGAAGAAAAAAAGGCGGAAGCCGCACCCGAAAAAGTCGATAAAGAAAAGGTCAGTTACGCGATCGGCATGAATGTCGGCACAAACCTGAAACGCCAAATGATCGATGTAAACCCCGACACTCTGGCTAAAGCGATCAAGGATGTCATTGCGGGAAACAAAACGGTGTTGACCGAACAAGAAGCGCAGCAGGTTTTAACGGCGATGCAGAGTGAGCTTCGGGTGAAACTGGCTGAAGAAAGCAAAATCGCGGGCGAAAAAAATAAGAAAGAAGGCGAGGCATTTTTGGCCGAGAACGCCAAGAAATCCGGAGTCACCACGACCGCCAGCGGCTTGCAATACAAAGTGATCACGGCTGGAAAAGGTGAAAAACCGAAGCTAACCGACACGGTCACGACGCAGTATCGCGGTCGCTTGCTCAACGGCACGGAATTCGATAGTTCCTACAAACGGAATCAACCTGCGGAATTCCCGGTGACCGGCGTAATTAAAGGCTGGACCGAAGCGCTGCAACTGATGCCGGTCGGCTCGAAATGGGAATTGTATATTCCTGCGGCAATCGCGTATGGCGAACGCGCTCAAGGTCGTGACATTGGGCCGAATGCCACCTTGATTTTCGAGATCGAGTTGATCGGAATCAAAGCGCCTGCCGCCGAAACCAGCCAGGCGGTCAGCGGCGAAATCATCAAAGTTCCATCCGCTGAAGAATTGAAAAAAGGGGCAAAGATCGAAGTGATTCGCCCCGGTCAGACCAATCAAGTGATCGAGAAGAAATAAATGGGTTGTGCAGTTGAGTTATGCTGCACATCCAAACTATTTCCACCCTCGACCTTCCCGAACTTCAGCCCTACCGCACACTGCGGCGGCATGATGAACATCGTCGGGAAAAGATATTTGTCGCTGAAGGGGAACTAACCCTTCGGCGACTTTTAGAAACTTGTTTCATCCTCACCTCTGTTTTATTGACGCCCGAGTGGCTGACTACTTTTCGTCCATTGCTGCAAAGTCGAGCCGAGGACATTCACGTCTTTGTTGCAGAAAAACCTGTCTTGGAAAACCTCATCGGCTTCAGCATGTTCCAGGGATTGATGGCGGTGGCTAAAATCCCAACTGCACCCACCTTGGAAGAAATTCTTTCGCAGAGTCCGAAGCCGAGCCTTTTCGTTGCCACCGACGGCGTCAGCAATGCCGAAAACCTTGGGACATTAGTGCGGAATTGCGCGGCATTTTCCGTGGACGCACTTTTCATCAGCCAAAGTTCAAGCAGCCCATTTCTGCGACGTGCCGTTCGCAGTTCCATGGGTGGGATTTTCAACATTCCTGTTCTCGAAGACCTTGACCTCGTGCAAACACTCGGCGAACTACGGAAGCGGAACGTTCATTGCGTGGCCGCTCATCCGCGCGCGGGGGCAACGATTTTGCCTGCCGCCAATCTTCAAAACAGTTGCTGCATTGTTTTTGGCAACGAAGCGCACGGTGTTTCCGAAGCAGTGGTCGCTGCGTGCGATGAAGCGGTTGCTGTCCCAATGACAACGGGCATTGCTTCCTTAAACGTCAGCAGCGCTGGCTCGATTTTCCTCTACGAAGTCCGGCGGCAACGAAATAACTTTGGCCCGAACTGATCCACCAACCCTCCCTTGCTATAGCGATCACAAAAACGGTTTGACAGGTTATGAATGCCATCTATTGTCTTAGAGGATAGTTTTTGTCCGATTTATGCAAATCACGCGAGCTGGAGAATATGGAGTGTTGGGGTTGCTAAACCTCGCGCGCAAGGCTCCCGAAGAATTGGTCATGATCGACGACGTGAGCCGGGAGGAATCAATTCCAAAAAGCTTTCTGGCAAAAATTTTCCAGAGTTTGGTCAAGTCGGGAATTGTCAAATCGACTCGCGGCAGTGGCGGAGGCTTTACCCTCGCCAAAGCGCCGAACAAAATTTCGGTATTGGAAGTGATTGAAGCCATTGAAGGCAAAATCGCTTTTCAGCGGTGTCAGCAGGAAGAGCCCGATTGTGAACATGTGGGTGGTTGCGCCTTGTGCGGTTTGCTGGGTGAAGCACAGGCAAGTTTGAAGGAAGTTTTTTCCAAAACCACGCTGGCTGATTTGTTGAAACCGAAAACAGCGCCCGGAATAAACCATCGGCGCGGAAATTTACAAAAAGTGGCAGAAACAAATTGAGAAAAATTTATGAGCGATACCTATACATTATACAATGAAACGGTGATGGAACATTTCATGAACCCGCGAAACATGGGCGACCTGAAGGACGCTGACGGCGTTGGCGAAGTCGGCGCGGCCGCTTGCGGCGACATCATGAAGATCAGCCTGAGAATCAAAGATGGCAAAATCGAGGACGCACGTTTCAAAACGTTTGGCTGCGGCTCGGCCATCGCGAGTTCCAGCATGGCCACTGAATTGATCAAAGGTCGCTCCATTGATGAGGCGATGAATTTTTCCAATCAAGAAGTAGTCGACGCCCTCGGAGGCCTGCCGCCCGTGAAAATTCACTGCTCGGTGCTCGCTGAAGAAGCCCTCAAAGCGGCTCTCGAAGATTATTTGAAGAAACATCCGGAAGTCGTGACCAAAACGGAAGCCGTTGCAGTTTAATTCTTGGAATTATTTTTCAAACCCCACGGTTCACCGTGGGGTTTCTTGTTTTTTACGACTGACATTGGAAAAGGGGCTGGACTTACTCGTCGAAATTTAGAAAATTTCCCAGCAAATTCAATCAAGCATGAAAAAAATATTAGTCACCGCCCTTTTCTCCATTCTCTCAACCGCAATTTCAGTTCAAGCCGCCGACCCAGCCATCGCCTCCACTCATTCGGGTTTTCGAAAAGTTATTCTCGACGCAGACCGCGAGTCCAACGGCCAACTCGAAGACACCTTGGTCGACCCGATGGAACTTTCGGTCGCGCAAGATGGACGCGTTTTTTACGCCGAGCGGGCGGGCATTGTTAAGATGTGGAATCCGCAAAGCAAAACGGTGGCGGAGGTCGGAAAAATAAAAGTTTTCAACGGGCTGGAAGACGGTCTGCTCGGCATCACGCTCGATCCCAAGTTCAGCAAAAACGGTTGGATTTATTTGTATTACGCTTTGCCGGAGACCGGTCTGGACGGCGATGGAAAGAAGATGGGGACCAATCGTGTTTCGCGTTTCACATTTACCAAAGGTTCAATTGATATGGCTTCGGAAAAGCCGTTGCTCGACGTTCGCACGCAACGGGAGGAATGTTGTCACGCAGGAGGCTCGCTGACTTTTGATGCGAAAGGAAATCTCTACATTTCAACGGGCGACAATACGAATCCTTTCAAATCCGACGGTTACGCGCCGATCGACGAGATGCCGGGTCGCAGCCCGTGGGACGCTCAGAAATCTTCGGCCAACGCGAACGATTTACGCGGGAAAGTTCTGCGCATCCATCCCGAGGACAAAGGAACTTATGCAATTCCAAAAGATAATTTATTCAAGCCAGGCACTGCCAAAACTCGTCCAGAGATTTACGTGATGGGATGTCGTAATCCGTTTCGCATCGCTATCGATCAGAAGACTGGATTTTTGTATTGGGGTGAAGTCGGTCCTGACGCGGGAAGTCCGAACGAACAACACGGTCCGGCCGGCTTCGATGAAATCAATCAGGCGCGTAAAGCCGGGAATTTTGGATGGCCGTATTTTGTCGGCGACAACAAAGCATATTGGCACTGGGATTTTGCCGCGAACACGAACACGTTTCGCTACGACGCAGCGAAACCGATCAATACATCGCCCAACAACACGGGCCTCAACGAACTGCCTCCCGCACAACCGGCGTTGATTTATTATCCTGGCGGGCCATCGACAAAATTTCCTGTGGTCAAAAGCGGCGGGCGCACGGCGATGGGCGGCCCAGTTTACTATTTTTCCAAAAAATTAGCATCGCCGGGAAAATTGCCGGAAGCCTTTGACCATACTCTTTTCATCTATGAATGGTCACGCAGTTGGATCATCGCGGTGCATCTCGATCAAGAAGAGAAAATTTTGAAAATGGAACCGTTCTGCCCTGACCTCGATTTCAAACGGCCAATGGATTTGGAACTGGGCGCAGACGGTTGCCTTTACCTGATCGAGTGGGGAACCGCTTGGGACAAAAATAAGGACACCAAAATCGTTCGGTTGGAATACGTCGGAAACGAGAAATAAGTTTTCGCCTGCGTCATCGCAGCAAAATCAGAATCAGGATGCCCAAGGCAATTCGGTACCAGCCGAAGCCGACGAACGTGTGTGATTGCACGAAGCGCAGGAGCCATTTCACCGCGATGAATGAAACGATCGCGGCAACAATCGTTGCCAGAATCAGCACGCTCCAGTTTTCGGTGACTTCTCTCGAATGATGGAAGGCTTTGAAAATTTTTAATCCACCAGCAGCGAGCATCGTTGGAATGCCGACCAGGAATGAAAATTCCGTGGCGAGCGGACGATTCAAACCGAGCAGCAACGCCATTAGAATGGTCGCGCCCGAACGCGAGGTGCCCGGGAAAATCGCCGCAACCAATTGAGCCAAGCCGACGGCAATGGCGACGGACCAAGCGATTTCATTGCGCGCCGACCTCCCTTTAAGCCAACGCTCCGCGATTAAGAATAAAATCCCACCAATCAACAATGCGAGGGCAATGGGCCATGCTTTGTCGGGAAGTTTGAAGTGCATTTTTTCCAAAATGACGCCGCCAATTCCTGTGATGACAAAGGCGCAGAGTATTTTTTTGAGATAATCCTGCGTCTGTGGTTCGCTCCAACGAAAAACGAACTGGTGGAAGCGCGCCCAAAAAAGAGGAATGACCGCCAGCGCGGCGCCGCTCTGGATAACGATGTTGAATAATTCGCTTTGCGGCGGAAGCCACTGTTCCGCCAGTAGCAGGTGGCCGGTGGATGAAATGGGAAGGAACTCGGTGATTCCTTCGATGATTCCTAAAATAATTGCAACAAGCCATTCAGACATCCGCCGTAGAGACGACAAAAATGGAGTTTAGACAAGCGTCAAAGAGATTTGATGTTGGCCAGACGAGTCACAAAACCCGAGTTGCAGCTAAGTTTATGAAGGCGAATTCAATTTTTTATCCTTTTTCCCAAAGAAGCTGAACCTGGGCCGTGTTTCGTTTTTGTGCTGTTGCACCTTCAATTGGCCGAGGATGGAAACCCAGCCAATGAAAATTTTATGCCATTGGTTTTCCAAGCCACGCATCACGCCATCGGCCATTTCGCTCAGGTAACGAATGGATGGCGCGCTGGAAATCAGAGCCAACACTTCCTCTTTCGAGGGCGAGCTGCATTCGACCGAAGCGAAAATCAATTCCATTTCCTGCACGAGAACACTTTTCACTTCGAGGAACTGGCTTTCGTCTTCAGCGTTGAATTTTTTGGTTCGCGCAAGATTGGTGAAATAATTGAATTGCTTGAGGCATTCCAAATAATTTTCCAATTGCATGATGATTTGATCGACGTCGTGTTTGGCCATAAATTTTTATCCGTTGTAGGCTTGCAGCCCTTTTGGTTTTAGAAAAATAATTGCCCCTCCTCGCAGCTCCCGACTGGTGATTTTAAAACCGCCGAAGCGCACCACGATTTCCAAAAGTGGGAGACCGGATTCTCTTGCGTCCTTGAAAATCGCCAGCACCGTCGAGCTGATTTCCGCGATGCGATCTTCTGGATACGAATGCGGCAAGGTCGAAGCTAAAAGCCGGCCACGTTCATCAACGGTGAAACTGCCTGACGGAAGTTTCATCAGCTTTGGAACCGGTTTGGCGAAAAAATTCAGGATGCCCATTTTGTTGAAATATTTTTTAAGGTTTCGTGGAGTTGATCTGCACTAAGTGAGCGCTTGAATCCGACGCACAATTGCGTGTCGCCGCGCGAGGCGATGCCGACGTGGCGCTGCAATCCGAATCCTTCAATTTGTTTGAGATCACCGGCGTGCAATTTTTCGCCAAGCTCACACAAACGCTTTTGCGTTTTTCGCGCCCACGTGGCGAGCGGCGCCGCGTTTTCCAACCCCCATGATTCGCAGGCCGAATCTTCTTTAGCTGGAATGATCATAACGAATTCGACGCCGTCGATACGCGACAGCGCCGCCATCGGTGACCGCGTCAAAAAAGTAGTGTCGCAGGCGGCCGATTGCGTGGAAGATTCGCGCCCATTTTTTTCATCAAATGCTTGTGCGAAATCAAGCAGTAATCCTTGGTAAGAAGTGAAAATGGTCCGAACTCGTTTCGGTTCTGCCGGAAGAATTTCAAAGCTGCCATTTTTCCACGACAGAATTTCTTTAAAAGCGGCTTCGCCCGTTAGATTTATCGTGGCTGCATCAACGACTTCTCCGCTGGTCACCCAAATACTTCCGCTCTCGCCTGGCTTGGTCATCTTCAGGACTGAAGAGCTGTGCGACAGGCATTCCAACTGAATAAGATCCACCAAACTTTTACTTTGGATTCCACGAAAGCCACCATCATCCTGGCGGCCAAGGAGCGATTCGACGCAATCACGAAATAGATTCATCTCTTCGTTGGTGCGTGGTTTCTCCCAAAATAAATCGACACCCATCGCATAAGCACGGGAACGATATTGTTCATCAACCACTGCGGTCATCACCACGATTCGAAGCTGCGGAAATTTTCTACGGACAATTGAAAGGACCTGGAGGCCATCCATCTTCGGCATGCGCAAATCGGAAATGAGCATCGAGAACGACTCGGATTCCAACAAGGCAATGGCGCGCGCGCCGGAATTAGAGGTGTGAACTTCCGGTTTGCTCGGCAATTCCTGTAGCAGATCGTGATAGAGTTCGAGCAGATCCTGTTCGTCGTCCAAGAGTAAAATTTTCTGTCTGGCAGGCATAAAAATTTAGCGCGAAGAAATAAATTGGCTCAGAAATTGCGAACGTAGCAAACCGAATGAGAACGTCAGCGACAACAAAAACTGTGAACGTAACAACGTATTAAAGGTTAAAACCATGTTTGCTTCTTTCAAAAAATTGTTTTTTAAGGACACTGAGGAAGTCCTAGCTACTTCCATTCCAGAGCCTGTGGTATTCCATCCGGCACCGGAATGGGCGGCGGAGAATGAGCCGAGTTCTGTGACGCATTCTTCCTCTGGAAGTGCCGTTGGTAATGGATCTGCGGTCGAGCCGATCGCGGAAGATGATTGTATCGCGCTGCCATTAGACAGTGTTTTTGCCGGGCTGCCCAATTCGTTGGCTTCGTTTGTCCAATCTCAAGGCAGCGGGTTTGTTTCGATCCCAGCGAGAAGGATTTTGCAGGAATTGCCGAAAGGATCGGTGAAGGTTTCTTTTGGCGAGCTGCGCTCGGCGGCTCCTCCCGGAACATTTTCGGAAAATACCGGGCATGACCAGGTTCTAATCGAACTGCCGCTGAACCAAATCCTGATGCGGATGCCGCGTTGGCTATTGTCGCGTCGGCCCGATCAGAAACAAGTGGAGGTCTCACCAGAGGTGAAAGATGTTTTCAGCCGGAACGGTGAGAGACTCTCGATTTCCGCACCAGTGTTCAACGCGCCAAAGCCTGTTCAACCGGTGGTGCAACCAACAGTGGTGACTGCGGCGGTGAAGCCAGCGGTTCCATTCTCGATGCCGTCGGTGGCCAAACCGTCGCAGATCAAGGTGACGCTGCCCAGTTCCTTCCCGGCTCCGAGCGAAGATCCAAAGATTAAAATACAAAGTCCAGCGGTTAGCGAAGTTCAAAGTTTAAAGGTCAAAATTCAAAGTTCAACGGACAGCCAGAGCGCAACTCCCACTTTGAACTTGGAACGTGGAACTTTGAAATCTGAGTTGCCGGTGCCGTTTCGCGTTTTGCCGGATCAACGCGGGGGTGAAAATGGCAACCACGTTTCGATCCGTTTAGGAGTTCTGTGCAAAAATTGGCCGGAAATGGTGCAACGGGAGATCAGCGGAGGGAACTTAAATGGGGCAACGGTTGCCTTGCCGATGGACAAACTGGAAGAAGGTCTCCGCACGGGTAAACTGGTTTTCACGTGGAAACAAATCTGCGGGTGGATTGAGCCTCGGGTGAATTATCGTTCTGAAATTGAAGAGACGCCACTGGAATTACCGCTGAATACGGTTGCGCCGTTGTTCATGGCCAAACATAAGTCAGGCAAAGTGCAAAAACAGATTTTCATTGGCGAAGTGCCGGATTTGTTTGAAGGGAAAAAACCACGGATTGATTTAGCGACGCCAACCGTCGCCACGCCTCGGCCAGGCGAAATTCAAATGGTGCCACGACTGAGTATGGCGGAACCTGTGGAAGCCGCGCCCATGGCACAAACGGACGAGAAGCCAATCGTTCTCGAAACTGCGCCGGCCATTACCGCTCAACACGATTTGTCGCCACACGACATTGTGAAGAGCCTCGCTGCACAGCCGGAAATCGCCGGCGCGTTCATTGCAATGCAGGACGGGTTGCTGGTCGCAGCAGAACTGCCCTCGCATCTCAAGGCCGATACCGTTGCTGCTTTTCTTCCGCAAATTTTTGGCCGCATGAATCAATACACCAAAGAACTTCAACTCGGTGCGGTCTCAAGCCTCACCTTTGTTGTGGAAAACGTAACGTGGCAAATCGTCAAAAGCGGGACGGTTTATCTGGTCGCACTTGGAAAACCCGGAGAGAGCTGGCCGGCTGCGAAACTCAACACGCTTGCGGCACAGCTCAGCCGCCAAATTAATTAGGAAAACATTATGGCAATCATCAATCAGGCAACAAAAGAACTACAGGTTAAGATCGTGTACTACGGCCCCGGCAAGGGGGGCAAAACTACGAATCTCGAACAAGTGCACAGCAATGCGCAGGATGTTCAAGAAAAAGGAAAGCTGGTCTCGCTCGCGACGAGTTCGGACCGGACGCTCTTTTTCGATTTTCTGCCGATCGAGGCAATGTCGATCAAGGGATTCAAAACCAAGTTCCAGCTCTACACGGTGCCGGGACAAGTCATCTACAACACCACGCGCCAACTTGTTTTGCGCGGGGTGGATGGCATTGTCTTTGTGGCCGATTCGCAATACGATAAAATGGCCGAGAACGTGGAGAGCTTTTCGAACCTCGAAGAAAATTTGAAGGCGTTGAAGCTGAATCTGAACGACATCCCTTACGTGCTGCAATACAACAAGCGTGACCTGCCGAACGTCGCGCCGGTGGAATACATGGAATTTTTGTTGAACAATCGCGACGTGCAAGTGCCGTCTTTCTCCGCTGCGGCCACGAAATGTGAAGGTGTTTTTGATTCACTGAACATGATCACGCGGTTGTTGCTCAACAAATTCATCAACGAAGGCAATCGCAAGGTGGCTTGATATGTTAAGCCTCCCCCCATTGATTGAGGAGGATATCCAGTGCATGGAAAACGCATTGGACGATTTGCTCCAAAAAAGCGAGTCGCTGGGCGCGCTGCTGATCGACAAAGGCGGTCCGCTGATTTCACAACGTGGAAAGCTCGCCGGTTTCGACACGACCACGATGTCGGCACTTGCCGCAGGATCTTTCGCGGCCACAGAAGCCATCGCTGGATTAGTCGGAGAATCGAATTTCAGCAGCATTTATCAACAAGGCGACCAGCACAGCGTTTTAGTCGGAAACGTCGGCGAGAACTTATTGTTGATCGTCATTTTCAAAGCATCCATCAGCGTCGGCGTGGTAAAATATTATGCAGCCGACACCGTGAAACGCGTCGCAACTCAACTTGAACAAGCCCGCGCCCGAACGCCTGACTCGAGTCTGGATTTGGTTGCACTGAACCTGATCGACACGTCGGAGTTGTTTAAGAAAAAAGCCTGAGTCTCGTCCCGCACCTGCGGGAGCGGGATTCCTCAGGACTTCTCCTTGATCCCGTCCTGCGCCTGCGGGAGGACGCAGCCACGTTTGTTTTCTCCCACAAGTTTTTTCGATCCAAGCGAGGGCGGGGCGCACCCGGGTAATGTTCTTGATTCGCTGCCGGGAAAACTGAGTTCCGTGATGCACCACTCAAAGAGACAACAATTGCAAAATCTCACTTGCGCCACAGAGTAAACGTGTTTACTTTCCGCGGCTCGGATGAGCGGGCTGGTAGCTCAGTTGGTAGAGCAGTGCCCTTTTAAGGCATTTGTCCAGGGTTCGAGTCCCTGCCAGCCCACCATCGTTGCAAACGTTCTGCATGCACAGCCAAACGCACTTATAAACCCTTTTTATTCGTGTCGTAAAGCTTCCACTGGGTCCATGCTGGCTGCGCGAAAAGCGGGATAAAGCCCAAACACAATTCCCACCAAACCCGAAATCGTAAACGCCACCAACTGTGACCAAAAGGTAACGATGGTCACCATCCCGGCGAAATAAGTGACCGCGTATGGAATGGTGATCCCAAGGATGACTCCCAACAATCCGCCCGAGCCGGAGAGCATTACCGCCTCAACGAGAAATTGCGTAATAATATCGCGCCGCCTTCCGCCGAGCGCGCGGCGAATTCCGATTTCGCGCGTTCGCTCCGTGACGTTGGCCAGCATGATGTTCATGATGCCAATTCCACCGACGAGCAACGAGATCGCCGCGATTGAACCGAGCACAATGTTGAAAATCTGTTTCGTTCGCTCGGCGCGTTTCAACAACTCCAGCGGAACCACGATTTCGTAATCCTTCTTCTTGTGATTTCGCTCCAGCAGGTCCTTGATCGCCAGAGAAACATTCATGACCTTGTCGGCGTTCTCCACTTTTACCGTGACTTCATGCAACGCGACGCGTTCCGCTTCGAAACTGCCGCTGCGCCGCTTCATCAACGTTTCGCCGAAGCGAATTTTTTCAGCGGAAAGTGGAATGAACATCCGGTTCGCCGGGCTGGCGGACGCATTCCCCTCGCCGGAATTGCGAGTGGCACTTTTCACCGGGCGTTCCATCACTCCGACCACGCGGTAATAATCATCGCCCACGCGCACATCGCGGCCGACGGGTGAGTCGATCGGAAAAAGTTTCCCTGCCATCTCCGCGCCGATGACGCAGACGTTTACTTTCCCGGCCATTTCAACGTCGGAAAAAAAACGGCCAATCGCCACCCTCTGGTTACGCATGGCCGGGTACCAGGGAACCGTTCCTAAAATTTCGCAATCCACCCGGCGCGTGATGTTCCAGACGTATTCGCGCACGATCCTTCCAGGAACAATCACCGTGACGCCGGGAATCGTTGCTTTGATTCGTTGCAGATCGAGATACTTCAAACCGTAATCGAGCACAAAGTTTTGTTGGTTATTGGAAACCTTTTGCTCCTCCGGCGGCTTGACGCTGCGCAGAATAATATTTTGGCTGCCCAGATTTTTAATTTGTTCCTGCGCCTCGAAACTAGCCCCTTCCCCAATGGCCAACATCGCAATCACGGACGAAACGCCAAAGACGATTCCCAACACAGTCAGGAGCGAGCGGAGGCGATGCAGCCAGAGACTTTTGACGCCGAGACGCACCGCCCGCTGCAGGCGCGCTTTCGAGAAAGCGAAATCGCGTCGAAACATTTTGATTTCGGTTTTAACGTCTGACATCGGTTTCCAATTGGCCGTCGCGCAGACGGATCGCGCGTTGTGTGCGTTGCGCGACTTCGTGGTCGTGCGTCACCATGATGAGAGTTTTTCCGCGGCGATGGAGTTCGTCGAAAATTTTTAAAATTTCCTCGCCCGCCGAGGAATCCAAATTGCCGGTGGGTTCATCGGCCAGAATGACGAGCGAATCATTCACCAGAGCGCGGGCGATGGCGACGCGCTGTTGTTGTCCACCGGAGAGTTCGTACGGCTTGTGTTCCAGCCGTTTTTCCAGACCCACCAGCGCAGCCAGCTCAGTCGCTTTGGCGCGACTTTCCTCCTCGGGTCGCCCTTGGTAATAGAGCGGGATCTCAATATTTTCCACGACCGACAACTGCTGGATCAAGTTATAGGATTGAAAAATAAAACCAAGCCGCTGCCCGCGCATCGACGACAACGCGTCGTCGTCCATTTGTGATACGTCCTGGCCGCCGAGCAAATAACGTCCGGACGTGGGGCGATCCAAACACCCGAGCAGATTTAACATCGTCGATTTTCCACAACCCGAGGGACCCATGATGCTGACGTATTCACCTGCTTTAAAATCCAGTGAAACTCCCCGCAACGCCTCGACCGTAACCATGCCCATTTTGTAGGTCTTGTGGACGTTATCGAAACTGGCGATGGAAGTTTCCGCCATGGCTAAAGTTTTTTCGAAGCCGGAGTTTTCGGACGATCGGCGACCGGCTTTGCCTCTTCCTCTTTGGGCTGGTCTGCGGAATTTTTGTTCTCGTCACCCGTTGCACCGGGCAGATTCAGGAGAACATTTTCGCCTTCCTTCAGTCCACTTTTCACCTCGATAAATTCATCGTTGAAATCTCCCACCTCGATGTCGCGTTCTTCGGATTTGCCGCCTTTGACCACGTAACAAATTTGTTTTCCGTTCTTCGGCGCAACCGCCTGCAGCGGGATATGCACCACGTTCGTGAGTTGCTTCACCAGAATTTCCACCTTGGCGCTCATCCCCGGTTTCACCCAATCGCGTGAGCCATCGATGCTCACCGTCGTGACGTAAACTTTCAAATCCGGGCTCATCCAACGATTCTGCGAATCGGGTAGCACGGCGACTTTCATCACGTTGCCGGTCAATTTCTCCTCGGGGAACGCATCCACCTGAATCCGCGCCTTGATTCCTTTCGCGATTTTTTTGATGTAAGACTCGTGAATTTTAACCTTCACCGACATCTGTTTCATATCGGGAATTGTAATAATGGGCTGACGCTCGCGAACGGTTGCTCCTTCTCGAACCTGTTCCTGCCCACCGTAGTAATAACCTTCCGAATTGCCGCCACCATAAACAACCAGCCCCGTTTTTTTGGCGACGATCACGCATTTCTCCAACTGCTCGCTTAATTCTTTTCGTTGTTCGATTTCGATATTGTAACGGCCTTCAGAACCTTTGAGCCGCGCCCGCGCCTGCGCCAGCTTTGAAACGGCTTCCTTCCGCGCGCGCTCCAGTCCGCGGAGCGCCTCCTCGTATTTGGAAACCAATTCCTCCGCCTGTTTCGGAAATTCGTATTTCAGAAAAAGATCACGCGCCGTGACCGCCGTTTGAATTTTCAGCTCGTTATTTTCAAACGTCATTTCTTCCGTCTCGAGTTCTGTTTTGGTCATGAAACCTTTTTCAAACAACCGCTTTGTTCCCTGCAACTTCGCTTTACCCAGATTTTGCTGCTGCTCAGCCACCTGCAAATCATCCAGCAATTTACGAAGCTGTTGTTTGGCCGAACCATCGCCCAGCAACTCGAGCTTAGCATATTTCGAGTAATCAATCGGCGTCGGTTTATTCGTTGCAACGATTGGCACAATCTGGGTTTCGGCTGGAATCAGTTTTGCATCAGGCGTTTTTTTTGGATCAACCACCAGCCCGGCACCGCCACCAGGCCCAACCCCTTTTTGATCGCTCAAATGAACCTCCACCACGAGCGGCGTATCCGACGCGGCTTCTTGCAACTTCAAGTGATCAATGATTTTCCCGGCCGCCTGGTCGCTCATGAATTTCCCCAAATCCATCCGCGCAAACTTCGCTTTCTGTTCAGCCGCTTTGATATCGGTGACGTTCTGATTGAATTGAATGTCATACCCTTGCGTCGCTTCGGTCAACGAGGCCATCGTCGTTTGAAAACTAATTTCCTGCTGCGTCATCCGCTGTTTCAAATCCGCCGAATCCAGTTCCACCAGAACTTTCCCGCTCTTCACATCCTCTTCGCTGACCTGGTAACCCTCTTCCACAATTTTCAAAATCTTCGTCCCCTGCCCGCCTCGAACTTCGGAACGAATTTCCTGCGACTCCAATGCCTCAATGCTTCCACCTTCCAGCACGCTGATTTGCAACGGCCCGCGCCGTGCCGCGAACGTGATTCCCGTCTCGTTCCCTTTGCGATTCCCAAAAATCATCCAGCCGGTCAACAGCAGTGCAGCGACGGCGAGCAAGAGCTTCCAACTCGGTTGTCCTAGCACATATTGAACTATTTTAATTTTTCGGCAGCGGTCCAGCATGAATAATTTTGAACTCATCCCGCAGCCGCGGGATCAGGAAAGTGGGAAGTTGATTTTTTTTCTGAGTTCATGAGTTCTAAATTGTACCATTACTAATTTTTTCCAGCATTCGAAATTTCCTCCCATTGACCGTTTTCTTTGATCATCAATATTCCCATGTCCCGCCAAAAGCGCAGGCGCGCCACGGTGTGACTGACCAGCGCCGTGGTGCGCTCGTTTTTCGAATTGATCAAATCGTTCTGCGTATCGACCAGGTCGCGCGCGGTGCCGCGGCCCAGCTCAGCGCGCAACTGTTGTTCCTCCACGCGGCGTTCCGCCAATTGCACACCGATTTCGCTGATCTCGAAACTGCGTTTGGCTTGATCGAGATTACGCCAGCCGTCATTGATCTGGAGTTTGATGTTGTCGATGGCGAGTTCCAATTCACGTTGCGCCCGTTCGTTCGCGATCAAAGCGGCTCGATAGGAATTGCGCTCACTTTTTCGATTCAGAGGAAAATCGATGTCCAAACCGGCGCTCCAATTGTAACGATCAAAATCCGGCTTCGGAAAACCGCTGCCAGATTTACCATCCACGCCCGCTGCGGCGACCAGATCCACCTGCGGCTTCAATCGATTGGCCGCGACGTGAATTCTGCGCGTCGCGTCTTCGGCCTGATCACGTTCGTTGTAGAGATCGAGTCGGCTGGCCAACGCCACACGCGCGGCTTCGTCCACGGACACGGTCGGATGCAGAATTTTTAATTGTTCCAACTCTTGATCTTCGAGGACCACATTCGCGTCCGTGGAAAGGCCCAGTTGAATTTTGAACTGGTCAAGACTTTGGTGATAAACGCGGACGGCATTGATCCAGCGGCTTTCCGTTTGTAATTCGGCTTGTTTAATCTGGTCGAGCGCCGCTTGCGGGCGAAGCCCTTCTTCGGTAAAAGCCCGCTCGCGTTCGACGTTCAATTTGAAGTTTTGAAAACCACGCCAACTGTTGCGGACGGCATCGCGGTTTTGCAAAACGCCGTAATAGGCCGAGGCAATCTCCACGGAAAATTCTTTTCGCGAGCGAGTGAAATCGCGCAGGCCATAGAGCAAATCACGTTCGGCCTGCGTCAAATTTTCGGAGGCAATTTTGTACCCTGCTCCACGCAACAACGGCTGCGAAAGTCTGCCGATCAGCAACGAAGACGAGGTCGCGCGAGGATCGCCCAAAATATAGCGGGTGAAATCGGTGGAGAAATCCGCCGCCAGCCGTCCGCCAATGCGAAGCAGTTGTTCGACCCCGGCAGAACCGAGTGCCGTAAATCGGTTCTCTGTGGTAATCGTGTCCACGCCCTCCCGGGTAACCGGGACGTTGTTCAGCCGCCCAGCCCCTTTGCCCGAAAAAATAGGGGCGAAATTGTGCCGGGCCAGCGTTAATTGCAACGCCTGGAGATAGAGCAATTCCTTCCGGTTCTGGTAGGTGCGACTGTGTTTGACCGCAATATTCAGCGCGTCCTCCAGGGGAATAATGTGCGCACCTTTTTCCTTGTCGCCTTCCGGCCCAAAAAAATCTTCGACCTTCGTCGAGACGGGGAATTTCTCGAAGCTCATTTTTTCCGAAGCTTCAATGGAAAAATTCGTGTCCATGTTCGGCACCGCTGGCGTTTTCTGCGCGATGACCGCAGCGACCTCTTTGTCCGCAGATTTGCGATAGTGGTTGGCCGAGCAAGCGGAAAAGATCAGCGCCGGGCAAATCAGGCAGGTGAAATGGATTGTCTGGGAAATTTTCGTGCGCTTTAACTTATAGGTTGTTGTTGAATGGTTGGATTCGCGGGCGAATTCAAGCAAGTCTGTTTTCAAGTCTTCTCAATTAAAATGGTTCACCCATTGAACTCCGAAGAACGCGAATAGTTTCTGGTGCGACCCCTGTTGTCGGCGTCCCGCCCATGCGGGACGGTGAAAAATCAAGGAGCCGCCGGCTCCGCCAATTTCTGTTCCACAATTTCCAAGTACGATTCCGCGATGGTGTTCACCTGCAGGTGATTCGACCGCTCAAATTCTTTTTTTGCGCCGGCGTAATCGCCGACCTGCAGCAAGTGCCAGCCTCGGTGCGCCGCCGTGAAATAACCGTTCGGATCCAGTTCGTAAGCGCGATGAAAATAGGTGGCGCCCTCCTCAGTTTTACCGAGCCAATCCAGACACATCCCGTAACGCAGTTGCGCGTAAGGATTATACGGATTCAAATCCATGCTGCGCTGGAACCAGGTCATCGCCTCCTGCGCCCGTTTCTCGTATCCGGCCAGACCAACCCAACTGCGGGCGCGGAAAATTTCTCCGATGGTGTAAGCCACTTCAAAATTCTTCGGATCAACGGAAAATGCTCGCTCCAACATTTTCAATTTACCGGGAGAACCGGGTTCTTCTTTCCGGGCGCGCGCCAACCAGGTCTCTTCCCGAGTTTGGCGAACCGCTTGTTGCCCGAGGTAAAACATTCCAGCGCAACCGGCCAGAGTGACCCCGATTTTCATGGGCACACCAAGGCTGAACCAGAATGCTTCGGTGGCAAATCGAAGGTAAGTAGTAACCAACGCAACCAAGGCCAGCGTGGTAATGGCATTGGCCGGAATGTGCATGTTGAAGTCCACCACGGAATGAAAAACCAGCGCCAGTAATCCTAATGATCCACCCAGGACGAACGCCGCTTTGTTGCTGGTTTTGGTGCCGAGATCGTTGGCGCTTCGTTGCACGAATCGCCACGTTTTGAAAACGCACACTCCAAAGGTAAGGAGAAAAAAAGCGATTAATCCGAGGCCAACGACACCCCAATCAGCCAGGGTATTTAGATAGTCATTGTGGGCATATTGCGGACGGCCCTGGATGTCGGGCGCACGATATTTTCGAAAGCGATAGTCGTAGTGTCCCGGCCCAGCGCCCAACCAAACGTCTTCTTTCCAGATTTCGATGGCTGATTCCCAGTAACGAAAACGGTCGTCGTCTTCCACTTTGTTGGTTGGAAAAAGTTGTTTGAAGCGCTGTTGCGAACTCTGGGCTTTGGCCACCACCCCGATTCCGACAACCAGGAGCAAACCGAGCACAACGATTGAGCGAAGTCGAAAATCACGCTGGAAAATCAGCACGCAAAAAAACACCACGAACATGAGGCCGGAAGCAATCCAACTGCCTCGAGACAGGCTCACGCCAATTCCAATGACGATCGTGACCGACGCGTAGATAAGAACCACTTTCACGGCAGGCTTGAAGCGACCAATCAAGGCATAAGCAAGTCCGAGCGGCAGAATTAATTCCACATAACCGGCGAAGTTATTCGGGTTGATGTAGGTGCCGCTTCCCCGGAGCAGGTAGCCTTCAGGTTTAATCACCGTCCAAATTTTGTCCGCGTGAGTGACGAACTGATAAATCGCGAAGGCCGATTGCACAAAAGCGATGCCAATGAGAGTCAGCCCAATCAGTTGAATGGATTCCTGCCGATTCAAATTATTGAGGATCGCCCAAAATAAAAACGCATAAACAAGCACCTTGATCAGTTCGAAACGCGCCACGTATTCGATCGGTGCGAGTCGGTAGCGGACGATGGCATAAATGACGAAGGCGAGCACCACCCAGGCAATGGGTGGCCAAAAAAATATCGGACGCGAAATGAGCCAGAGGCGTAGAACCCAAAGGAGCATCACCAGCATGGTCAAAGATTGGATCGCCACGAACTCCAACGTTCGGACGGCACCAAAGGCCAGGGGTCCAAAAACCAAAATCGATAAGACGAGGCCAAGAATGCCTCGCTCGCACCAACGATCTAAACGTTCTCGATCCATTTATTCCAAATAAATTTTGTCTCTCATTGAAAAATAAACGGGCGCGAAAGAAGTGTTTAATTCTTTCGCGCCCTTTTCCATAAACCCATTTCGATCAGCTCAGATATTCCCGAGGATCGGTGATTTTTCCGGTCAAGGCGCTCGCCGCCACGGTGCTGGGCGAGGCGAGGAAAACCTGTGATTCCTTGTGGCCCATGCGTCCCGGAAAATTCCGGTTCGTGGCGCTGATACATTTCAGCGGAGTATTCATTCTTCCAAAAGTATCGACCGGTCCGCCGAGACAAGCAGCGCAACCCGCGTTCTCGGTCATTTGCACTCCGGCATCGACCAGTATCTGCCAAACCGTTTGGTCGCCCCATCGAGCGGTTTGTAAATCATGGACGATCTCTGGGGTCGCTGGAACTCCGAAGGTGTCGATCACCACTTTTTTGCCACGGAGAATGCGGGCGAATTCCAGGAAGTCGCTGGTTTTTCCGCCCGTGCAAGAGCCGACGTAAGCGCGATCCAGTTTAACGTTGGAAAGTTCTTTCGCAGTCTTGCGCTGGCCGGGATCGGGGTGGCACGCCACCGTGGGTTCAAGTTGGGAAAGATCAACCACTTTTTCGTAAACAAATTTTTCGTCCGCATCACGTTCAACCGGTTCGTAAGCCGCCTTGGTTCCGTTCAACTTGCAGCGATAATCGACGAACGCCTTGGTTTGATCGTCGAATTCGAAAATTCCATTTTTCCCACCCGCTTCGATCGCCATGTTGGCAATCGTCATCCGGTCGTCCATCGAAAGATGCGGAATGGCCGAGCCATCGAATTGCATCGCGCGATAGGTTGCGCCATCGAATCCGATTTCGCCGATGCAGTGCAGGATGATGTCCTTGGCCATGACGCCAGGCTGTAATTTTCCTTCGAGCCGGAAGTGCATCGTTTCAGGAACTTTGATGAGCAATTTTCCTGTGCCCATGACGAAGCCGGCGTCGGTGTTGCCAATGCCGGTGGCGAATTCGTTGAAGGCACCGGCCATGCAAGTGTGGGAATCGGTGCCGAACAAAATTTCGCCGGGCCGCGTGTGGCCTTTCTGCGGAAGAGCGGTGTGACAAACGCCGGCGTAATTGGAGCCATACTGTTTGTTGAGCAAACCCTTGGCCGCATCGAAAACCCAATGACCATTCGGGTCATCGATCACGTCGTAGAAATACGGAAGCCCCTGCTCATTGACGAAGTCGCGGAGAATATCAACGTTACGATTTGATTTCGAATCGGCGGTGAAAATGTAGTGGTCGGGAATGATGACCACTTTGTTTTTATCCCAGACTTTGGCGGTTTTACCGAATTCCCGTTTGAAAACGCCGATGGTCCCCGGCCCGCAAACGTCATGGGTCATGAGCACATCAGCGTTGACCCAAATGTTATCTCCGGCTTGCACACGAGGTTTGCCCGCCGCGCGCGCTAATATTTTCTCGGTCAGTGTCATAATGCGACGACCAAGTTAACTGAGCCAACGTGCGGCTGCAATCCGAGAATGTGGAAAGGAACTCGGAACGGGGGAAATTTCCGCGTTCCGCGTTCCGCGTTCCCACTTCCGCGTTGGAAACGGGTGTGATTAAAAGTGGGTAAGGCGCGCGTCTCCTCGAAGGGGCGTCAGTCCCGTCCCACAGCTGCGGGATGAGTTTCAAATTATGAATATTTTTCAATTTGGAACTCAAAAACTCAGGAAACAACGGGAGGACGCTCTGCGACACGGCATTTCCGCCGCAACACCCGCTTTTAATCACAACCCTCTATCGAATTCGCAATTCGAATGCAGTTCGCATTTGACGTTTTGGTGCAAATCGACGATAAGTTGAGTCCCAAATAATGTTTACCCTTCGCTCAACAGTTTTGAAATATCTGCCGCTTTTGACCGGTGCGGCGTTGTTTATTCTGAGCGCCAGTCGCCCGGTGCTTTGGGCGGAGCCGATTCAGTTCTCGAACGAACAAAAGCCGGTCGATTCGGAAAAAAAGGCGCCCGTTGTTCAGGAAAAAGTCACCACCTCCAAATTCTTCAAACCCTACCGTCCGGCAGATACCGTGTCCGGCTCCATCGAAAGTCCGTTTGCTGCTCCGTTGTTTCAAGCACCGCCCTCCAGCGCCCCTCCTCCGAGAACGTCCAGACATACGGAAGAAATGCTGGATCGCCGACGCAACTGGATTTTTGCGCAACCGGGTGATAACGAAAAAAAAGGGACGGCGGAAGAAGCGTTGGGTATTGATGACTTCATGACCGGAGGAAAGCGTTCGCAAACATTGATCGGCCGTTTTTTGGAGAATAAAAAACCGGATGATTCGGGAGTAAATAAATTGGACTCGAACCGGCGGCAGCCGTGGGAAATGAAGGAATTGGGTTTTCGATCCAACCTCGGCTACGACGACCAGAGCGGTCAAAACGAAGAAATTAAGGAAACCAAACCGGGCGCGGCCAATCCAGCGGCGCAGCGCAGGCCGGACTTGAGTGGTTTTAGCGCGGAGCAAACGCGGCTGGCCGAAATTTGGATGGAGCAACATGGGCCTGATGCAAAAAAAAATCGCGAACAAAAGGAAATGCGCATGAGCGAATTTGAAAGTTTGTTTGCTCCTTTGAAACAATCCGCACCCGGAGCGAGCACCTTGGGGCAAGCCAACCTTGGAACGCAATTGACTTCACCTCTGACGCCGGGACTTGGTTTAGGTTCGCTCCAAGCACCGTCTCAAATCGCAGACCAGTCCCGAAATACCCGGACGCTGTCCGCTTCAGGTGGACCCACCTTGCCCGACGCCAACGCGCGGTTGTTTGGCCCCGCCTCGGTTGCAACGCCTGCTCAACCAGCACCAAGAGTTGACTCGCAACCGGCGATTCTTCCGTTTCCAAAACGCCGATTCTAAACGCGGAACGGGGAACGCGGAGCGCGGAAATTTCCCCCGTTCCGAGTTCCGCGTTGGAATCACTCCAACGGGAGAATGGAAACCATCGTTCCCAAAGCGAGAGTGGTTTCGGGAGGAATTTCCAACAGGCCGTTTGCTTGGGCCAGCGAACTTAAAATATGTGACGCTTGAATTCCCGCAGAGCAGACATTTCCGTTTGGGTCAACGGTGACGCGCACGAAGTGACGCCGCGAACCGGAGTTGATCAGCGTTTCCGCGAGAACTGCCGGGCAAAGGCGTGGCGAAACGTGGGTGCCTCCCTGCATTCGGAGCAACGCGGGAGCAACGAGCAAAATAAAAGTGACGAGAGCGGAAACGGGATTGCCCGGCAGACCGAATAGAAATTTTTCGCCCATTTTTCCAAACACGAATGGTTTCCCCGGTTTCATGGAAATTTTCCAAAACTCCAACTGACCACCCAACGCTTCGAACGCGGCTTTGACGAAATCCAGTTCTCCGACAGAAACGCCGCCAGTGGTCACAACGAGATCGCACTCAGCAAACGCCTTTTGCAAAGCGGCTTTGGTCAGAGCAAGGTCGTCCGGGACGAGCGGAAAAACTTTCGTGACAGCCCCGTTTCGTTTTGCGAGCGCGGCAAGGCCAATTCGATTGCTTTCGAAAATTTCGCCGCCGGAAATAGTTTGGCCCGCTTCACGCAATTCGCTGCCAGTGGCGAGCAGTGCAACGACCGGCCTGCGGCCTACGCACACCTTTTTCTGGCCGATGGCACCGAATAAACTGAGGTGCGCGGGACTCAAGCGTGTTCCGGGTTCAGCCAAAGTGCTGCCGATTTTTACATCTTCGCCCCGAAATCGAATATTCTCCCAAGATTTCACGGAGCAGGAAATGTGAACGTGACCGGATGTGGAATCGTGCTGTGTGTCTTCCTGCATCACGACGGCATCAGCACCCTGCGGCAATGGCGAACCGGTAAAGAGGCGGATGCACTGTCCAGTTTGAAGTTCGGTGGAATGTGTTTCGCCGGCGGGGATTTTCCCGACGAGCCGCAATGGAATCGGCTTATTTTGCGTCGCGGATTTCAGGTCATTCGCCCGAACCGCGTAGCCATCCACGGCGGAATTGTCGAACGGCGGAAGGTGGATTTTGGAAATAATATTCTCGGCGAGAATCCGCCCGTCTGCTTCGCTCAAGAGAATTGATTCGCTCGGCAGCGCTGCAATCTTTTCAAAAATTCGCCGCCGCGCTTCTTCCAGTTCGAGCATGGAATAAATTTCGAGCGACAAATTTCAATTGTCGAGCGCTGAATGGAACGGGGGAAAATCAGTGCGATGAGGTCAGCACTAAAACTTGTTCCAAAGTGGACATGCCTTCACGCGCTTTGTCCAGGGCCACCATGCGCAGCGTCTTCATGCCCTGCTCGACGGCGAGTTTGCCGATTTCCGGCGCGCTGGCTCGCTTGATCACGAGTCTCCGAATTTCGTCGGTCATGGTCATCGCTTCGATGATCGCAGCGCGACCAGCGTACCCTGAATTCTTGCAGCGATCGCAGCCGCGACCGCGATACAACGTCGCTCCGTCGAACAATTTCGGATCGATCTGCAAATCCTCATACATCTTGATTGGATACGTCACCGGTTCTTTGCAGGAGGTGCAGATGCGGCGCATGAGCCGCTGGGCGCAAGCGAGTATCACCGCCGAAGAAATCAAGAACGGTGCGATTTCCATGTCGTCAAGACGCGAGATGGCACCCGGTGCGTCGTTGCAATGCATCGTGCTTAAAACTTGATGGCCGGTGAGCGCGGCTTCAACCGCGATTTCGGCGGTTTCCGTGTCGCGAATTTCTCCAATCATCACGATGTCCGGATCTTGACGCAGAATAGATCGAAGCGAGTTCGCAAAGGTGAGTCCGATTTCTTTTCGCACCGGAACCTGATTGATGCCGGGCACCTGAAATTCAACCGGATCTTCAACCGTGACGATGTTGTATTCGGGATTGTTCAACTCGTTGAGCGCCGAATAAAGCGTGGTCGTTTTACCTGAACCTGTCGGTCCGGTGACCAGGAGCAGACCGTGCGGAGCGTCAACGGCTGCTTTGAATCGGCGGAAAGTCTCAGGATCCATCCCGAGCTTGTCCATGCTAGCCGAAAGGTTCGATTTATCCAGAATACGCAACACGCATTTTTCGCCGTGAACCGTCGGCAAAAATGAAACGCGCAAATCGATGTCGCGCCCGCCCACTTTCACCCGCATGCGTCCGTCTTGAGGCAATCGCCGTTCCGCGATGTCCAACGAACTCATGATTTTCAAACGCGAAGCCAAGGCGATCTGCAATCTCTTCGGCGGCGGTGGCATGTCAATCAGCGCGCCGTCCACGCGATAGCGCAAGCGAACCATTTTTTCAAATGGCTCGATATGTATATCGCTGGCTCGATCTTTGATCGCTTGCACAATGATCAGATTGGCAAGCTTGATCACCGGCGCTTCTTCAGTGGAAGCGGTAAGCTGGCCAATGTCCGTCGGTTCGGCGACGTCCCGCGAGACTTCCAGGTTCTCCACATCCTTCTCGGCGTCCGCCTGCTTTTGGGCATCCTGAATGATGTCCGCCATGCTGTTCGCCTTGGAGTCCTGGTTGTTAATCTTGTCAATGATCGCCTTTTCCGAGGCAATCATCGGCGATACTTCCAACTTGGTGATGCGCTTAACGTCGTCGATCGCGAGAATGTTCAGCGGATCAACCATCGCGAGGAAAACCCGATTGCCCAAGCGTGAGATCGGCAGAACCTTGTGACTCAATTCGATGTCGCGCGGCAACAATTCTGCCACTTCAGGAAGGATTGAGACGCGCGCCATATTTACCGGCGGCGTATTCAAAACCCGGCCCATCGCAACGACCATGTCCTGCTCGGTTACAATCGCTTTTTCGACCAGCAATTTGTGGAGGCGCGTTCCTTCCTTTTTCTGCAACGCCACCATTTCCTCGAGTTTGGTTGTGGTCAGCAAACCATCTTCGAGCAGCGCGGCGGCGATTCGTTCTCCAAATGATTTTACGGGCGGCATAAGAAATTAACGAAAAACCTTTCGAAGCACTTTAATGATGTCCATGGGTTGAGCGATGTACCAAATCAACCGCGCATCGGTCACGCTTTGCAACTCCTCTGCGGCATGTTTGTTGAATGGATTCACCGTGGCAACCATGATTGATTTGCTCATTCGATCGAAGGGCAATATGCACCAACGCTGGCAAAGGTCGCGGGGGAAACTGCGCGCCAACTCCATATCGACATCGTATTTTTCCACCATCAAGTAGCCTAGCCGCGACTTGTCCAAAATCATGCGCAGAGACTTGTCGATTTGGACGATCCCTTTTTCCGAAAGCACCTGCACAAACGGATCAATCACTTCGTCGGGCGTTTCGTGGAGATTTGGAGTCGTCCAGCATATCTCAAAATCGCCGGAAGAAATAACTTTGCTGTCCACGAAAATATTGCGCATGACTTTGCGGCCATCATCAATCTCACTTTTTGCAGAAACGTTGCCGTTCGATTTTACTTTGGGAGTCAACTCTTGGACACCCATTGGATTCGGTTCCAAATCGGCTGCGTCCGGCAAACCGGTCAAGTGGGCCTTGCTTTGGATTTGCGCCATGGCGGCGAGAGCGTCTTTGTCGGTTGCATCACGCTGCAAAATGGTTTCGTACTCAAGAAGCGCGGAAGAGAGTTGTCCGAGTTGAACGTACGCCTGGGCGATTCGCTTCGAGGTCTTCACTGCCTCCACGGACTGGCCTAGCTTGAGATAAGCCTCTTTGAGGATTTCCAGCGATTGATAGTCCTGCGGTTGCGATTGAGTGATCACTTCGAACATCTCAATCGTTTGCGTCAATTGGGCGGCTTCGCCCGGATTTATCGTGCTCGACATCAAATTTCTTTCCAAAAATCGGACAATCCATCCCGAAGACCACTCGTTTTCTCAGGACTTCTGATTTTTCGTTAACCCAAAAGCAACTAGGCGGCCAATTTATCGTTCTCATGTTTCAAAGCAACTCAACTTTCTAATTTGGACACTGGATTGAGGCCAAATTACGGTTTGCATTTGAGATACGGCGTGTTACATAAACGTCCCCGTTTCCAACAAGGACGGGTCAACACAGGAAATTTATGTCACAGCATCCGAGTCTCCGTGCAGCCAGCAACACTGGCGGCAAACGTAACGTTCTCAAACGATTTGAACGTGTCGAAATTTTAAAAAAACGCGGCCAATGGAAAGACGGCGATCGCGTCACCGGCCTGCGCAAGACAAAACCCGACGCGTAACCAACGCGGAACGTTTCCAACGCGGAAGTGGGAACGCGGAACGCGGAAATTTTCCCCGTTCCGAGTTCCCCCGTTCCGCGTTTTTTTATGGTGCGTTTGCAAAAATTTCTCGCCGAAGCCGGAGTCGCTTCGAGGCGGGCCAGCGAAAAAATCATTCTCGCCGGCCAGGTCTCGGTCAACGGCAGGGAAGTTCACGAACTCGGCTCCAAAGTTGATCCCGACCACGACCGCGTAGAAGTCGATGGCCGGCGGGTCAGGACAAAAAGAAAAATTTACGTCGCCCTGCACAAGCCGCGTCGCTTCCTCTGCGCGCGCGAAGAAGGTTCTCCACAACGACTCGTGGGCGATCTGCTTCCGCGCGAATGGGGAAACCTCTATTCGGTTGGCCGATTGGATTTCGACAGCGAAGGATTGATTTTTATGACCAACGATGGAGATTTTTGCCTCCATTTGACTCATCCTCGCTACGGAATCCGCAAAACATATATCGCCACGGTCGAAGGAAAAGCAGGCGGCGAAGTGTTGCGCAAACTGACGCAGGGCATCGAAGATGCCGGGGAAACGTTGAAGGCAGAAAAAGCGCATTTGATTTCCGCCAGCAATTCACGCAGCGTTATCGAACTGGAAATGTGCGAAGGAAAAAATCGCGAAGTTCGACGCATGTTTGAATCACAAGGGCTGAATGTTGTCCGATTACAACGGATCAAAATTGGTCCGATCAAGCTGGGCGAATTGCCAGAAGGAAAATGGCGGACATTGACAGAATCCGAGATTAAATCTCTACTTCAAAAAATATGAAATTAATTACGAAGCTCACTTTGGGGCTGATACTCTCATTAGGCGCGGCGCAGGCTGCGGAAACCAACGCGCCTGCCGCTGCGGCGGATGCGGTGCCTGCCACCGTCATACCTCCAACTACGGCCCAAATCAGCGTGCCCGACCCCAAGCCAAAAACCACCAAAACGACTAAGAAATCCAAGAAGCCCGCTGTGGCCAAACCCGCCGCGTCAAAGTTGGAAGGGCGAGTCGCCATCAATCCACCCGAGACCGCCGTCACGAAACAGGATGCTATCAACGTCCGTGGCCAACCTTCTTTCGTTGGCGAAGTCATCACCAAATTGCGCAAGGGTGATTCCGTCACTTTACTCGAAGAGATCACGCTCGCGAAAACCAAAAAAGATGAACCGGCTCGCTGGTTTAAAATCGCCATGCCGACGAACACTCCGGTCTGGGTAAATGCAAATTTTGTGGACGCAACCAGCAAGGCGGTTACGCCGAAGAAATTGCAGGTGCGCGGCGGTCCCGGTGAAAATTACAGCGTCGTTGGCTCGCTCGAAAAAGGCGCCGTCGTCAAAGAAATTCGCCAGACCAACGATTGGATTGAAATTGAAGCGCCTGCTGATGCTTACGGCTTTGTCGCGGCGGATTTGATTGACCGCGCCGCACCAACCGCGCCCGCGCCGCCGCCAGCCGCACCGGAAATTGTGGCCGTTCCCCCTGTCACCGAACCTCCCGCACCGCCTCCAGCGGAACCCACCGCTTCTGCTGCTCCAGAAACCGCACCGCCCGCCGCCACTCCGGCGCCGGTAGTCGTGACTCCTCCGCCAGTCGTCGAGGAACCGTTGCCAAAACGCATCATCACGCGCGAAGGTTTTATTCGCTATTCCTATAATGTCCAAACGCCATCCTATTTTCAATTGGAGAGTCCTGACACCGGGAAAATCATTAACTATCTCCACAGCTCTCGTCCGGGCTTTACCTTGAAACCTTTGGTTGGAAAAATGGTCGCCATCACCGGCGAAGAAGTCATCGACAAACGCTGGCCCAACACTCCAGTCATCGAAATCGAATCGCTCGAACAACGCTAGAAGCCGTGGACAATCTGATCGACGGCCGCGCCATTGCGGAACAGATTCACGCCGAAACTTCGCAGCGCGTCACCGCTCTCAAATCGCGCGGCGTCGAACCAAAACTGGTTTTCGTCCGCGTTGGCGACGATCCCGCCTCCAAAGTTTACGTCGGCATGAAAGAGCGGACCAGTGCCCGCATCGGCATCTTGTCTGAAACGCGCGTCTTGCCCGAAAACTGTTCCGAAAGTGAGCTGCTTGCTCTTCTCCATCAGATGAATACAGACAGCAGCGTCCACGGGATTCTGGTTCAAGCTCCCCTGCCCAAACACATCAGCGAAACTAAAGTTTTCTCGACCGTATTGCCGGACAAAGATGTCGATGGTTTTCATCCGGTGAACGTCGGAAAATTAATGCTCGGCGACACCACCGGTTTCCTGCCGTGCACTCCGTCTGGCATTCATGAATTGCTGATCCGTTCGCAAATCAAAATTTCCGGAGCAGAAGTGGTTGTGCTCGGGCGCGGAAATATCGTGGGCAAACCGATGGCCGCGATCCTAATGCAAAAAGGGAAGAGCGCCAACGCGACTGTCACGATCTGCCATTCACAAACGCGCGACATCGCAAGTCATTGCCGACGAGCAGATATTATTGTCGCGGCGATTGGCGTCGCAGAATTCGTCAAAGCCGACATGGTAAAATCTGGGGCCACGGTGATCGACGTTGGCGTGAACCGGATTGCGGATGCTTCGGCCAAAGGCGGATCGCGTCTCGTCGGCGATGTTGATTTTGCGCGCGTTCAGCCCATTGCTGGAAAAATCACTCCCAATCCCGGCGGCGTCGGCCCGATGACCATCGCGATGTTGTTGCAAAACACCGTTCGCGCCGCTGAACTCGCGACGCAATAGCTCTCAACATTCAACACTCCAACTATCAACTAACTCCATGCAAGCCTCACGAATTCTGCCCGACTTACAAAGCGCCTTGATCTGCGAAGATGTGCGGCAGGAAGCCAACGGTAATTTCATCATCATCGGCGTGATTAATTTTATTCGCGTGCCTCAGCTTCCCGTCACCGCTGGAAAACTTTGTTTCTTCACCCGCTGGACGGCTGGCCTCGGGCAGTTCACCGAAAACGTGCGCTTGATTGCGCCCGACCAAACAACGGTCCTGCGCAAAAGCGAAGTGAAATTCAGCCTCGAAGATTCCGCCCTGCACGCCACCAACGTCACCGTTTTTGGCCAGGTGCAATTCGAATTTCCCGGCACTTACCATGTCGAAATTTTGGTCGATGATGTGATGAAACTGCGCTTTCCTTTATCCGTGGCCGTGGTGCAACCGCCGCCCGGCACGCCAAAACCGCCGACAACTTAAGCAAAAGGCTGCGCGCAATTAGCTGGCGCGAATTCGCCGCTCGTTGAGAATCGGAATCAATGGACGAAGATGCACAACCGATGGCGAATGCCTGGCAACCTTTCACGCCAAAAGGGGTTGCTGCTTTCGCGACGTCCCCGCCCTCGCGCTGGATGGCTCTTCAAGTGGTTGTGGCGTTGATCGGCGTCGCCGTCGTGATTTGGTTTCTCAACGCAAATTATGCGCCGGCCATTCTTGAGGCGATTCAGAATTCTCCCGATGCTGCCGTGATTGAAAAAGGTCGTCTGGAAAATCTTCCTTCCGAAATACTGACGCAGAAAAAATTTCTCGCCGTCATCGTCGATTTGGAATTAACGCGGCAAAGCGGACAAACCTCCGACCTGCAATTGGAACTGCGACCGAACTATTTCCAAATCTGCTCCATTCTCGGATGCGTCACGCTCGAATATCCGCAGGAAACCATCTCGTTGGGACGCTCCGTCGCCGAGCCTTGGTGGGGCGCAAGGCAGCCCGTCATCCTGGCAATTTGCGGAGTGCTCACCCTCGTTGGAATGCTCCTGACCTGGACGCTTCTGTCTCTGATTTACGCGCCGATCGTCAAGCTGCTCGCCTATTTTGCCGACCGCGAATTATCGTGGCGCGGGAGTTGGCGACTGGCGTCCGCCGCGCAAATGATGGCCGCGCTGCTGATGAGTTTTGCGATTCTGCTCTACGGTTTGCAGGCGTTTGATTTGATTCGCTTCCTCTTTTTCTTCAGCGCACATTTTGTGGTCGCGTGGATTTATGTCTGTGCCGCGCCATTTTTTCTTCCGCGCGTTTCAACCGCAGATCCCGTCGCAATAAATCCTTTTACCTGACCAGAGTTTTTGACGCGAATTCCGCGCATTAACGCGAATTAAAATCTCCTCTCCGGAAATTCGCGTTAATTCGCGAAATTCGCGTCTGGCATTTCCGTTTTTCTCCCCTCGACATTCGCAATTCTCCACTCGAAATTTCCGCCATGTCTTTGCCGTATAAAGTTGCGACGCTGCTTTACTGCTTCAGCGAACGCGACGAAATTCTTTTGCTCGAACGCACGCAGGAACCGAACCTCGGCTGCTGGAGTCCGCCCGGTGGAAAATTGATGACTGAAATCGGCGAGTCTCCTTACGCCTGCGCTTGTCGCGAAGCCGGGGAAGAAATTGGATTAAATATCCAGCCGTCGGATTTGCATCTGTTCGGCGTCGTGAGCGAACACGGCTATCAAGGCCAGGCGCATTGGCTGATTTTTCTCTTTGAAATCAAAACGCGACTTAAGGAATTGCCACCCGTCCATCGCGAAGGAAAATTTGGATTCTTCCGCGCCGAGCAACTCGCCTCGTTAAAAATGCCGGAAAGCGATCTCGAACAAATCTGGCCGTTGTTCTGGAAACATCGCGAAGGATTTTTCGCGGCGCATTGTCATTGTCATGCTGATGGAAGGAATGATTGGACAATTGAAGAATCATTCACAAGTAATGAGGCATGAAGCACCCGCTGCGTTTGCAGTGTTTGTCGGATTGTGTTCAGCGTTCATTTTGCGACCAAAAGTTTGCTGGACAATCAGTTAGCACAAAATTACGGTCAACCATGAAACTGGATAGGCTGCAAAACAAGTTGCCTAATTCATGTTCGGCCACCTACGCGCACATGCCATATATTTCATCCATCGTAGCAACGGTTTTGGCACTTTTTCTCGGCTTCGTGATTTCGATGAGCCTGGTCGAGAAGCATTTATTCTGGTCACTGTTTACAATCATCTACGGGATTATCGTGGTCGGAGCCGGTTGGACTTATGCCATTTCGAGAGATAGAGCTGTTGCTTGGATTCATTCTTTGCTAATGTTTGGCATGGCAGGAGTTTGTGGTGTTTATGGATTTTTCATCCTTCGAGACCAATCCATCGCGGGCGGGCGTGGACCAGATGCGAATCCGAATGCCGGAATTATTTATGGTGTTGGTTTTTTGGCCATTCTTATCGCGCTTGCGACAGCGGCTTTAGGTTTAGGTGTTATCATTCATGTTTTACGAAACCATAAAAACACACGACCGGTGGCCTAATATCTAGACAGGCTGCAAATTTCCTCGCCAGATTAAATCTTCAAAATTGTTTTCACCTGCGCCCATCACTTGCTTTGCCTCTGACCGCGATTTATTCCGCCGCAGCCGTGAAACAACCGTTGATCAACGTCGAAGAAAAAATTGACCGCTTCGTCGGACGACGCACGGGAACGCCCGATAGCTGGCAAGCTGGAAGGGCTTTGCAAAAAACTGCGGTAGAGTTTCATAAAACTTTCAAATTCAAGTGGCCGCGAGGAGTGTATCGTTTCAAAACCCATGAGGAGGCAGACGAATGGATGACGAAAATGTTGGCGCGGAGCGGTCTCCCGGAGAGTTGACCAGCCGCCCTCCTGTTCAAGCGGAACCGCCAAAGTTTTAAGTTTCTGTTCGACAAGCGGCGCTTTTTCCTCTGCATTTCTACGTCATGGACGAACCGATTATCGATCTCCAAAGCGACGACTATTTCATGGGCGAGGCGTTGCGCCAGGCCAAGCGCGCTTATGCCGCCGATGAAGTTCCCGTCGGCGCGGTCGTCGTTCGCGAAGGACGAATCATCGCGCGCGCGTTCAATCAGGTTGAAACTTTGAAAGACGCCACGGCGCACGCCGAAATGCTCGCGATCACTCAAGCCGAAGAAGTGCTCGGCGATTGGCGGCTGACCGATTGCACGCTTTACGTCACCAAAGAACCGTGCCCGATGTGCGCCGGAGCCATCGTGCATGTGCGGCTGGCGCGAGTCGTTTTCGGCGCAAGCGATTTGAAAGGGGGCGCGGCGGGAAGCGCGATGAATCTTCTCCAATTTCCGACGCTCAATCATCAATGCCAGATCACGCACGGCGTTCGTGAAGCAGAATGCGCGGCGATGCTGCGAAGTTTTTTCGCTGAGCAACGAGCGAACCGTAAAAAGGAAATCGACGAAAATTTCGAGGGCGGATCAACTTCGCTCAACTGACAGGTAGGGTGCCCGGAGCGCCGACCTGCGGTCGGCTTAACGCTAAATAAAACCGAAGCGAAGCGAATAAAAACCAGCCGTCTCGAAAAAACGTGCCGCAAAGCCGGTTGCAAACCGGCGCTCCGTGTCAGGTAGTGAATATTCCTGGTAGATAAACTGGCGCGCACGGAGTGACGCGCCCTACCTGCTTAATCACACCCCATCATTGAACCATTGGCGATGGTTCCCTTCATTCGCAGGATTGCTTCTCAGGCCAAAGATGATATTTTACATCTCGAATAAGAATAACGCTCCGGCGTCTAACGATTTTGTGAAAAGAATTCTGTTGATTGCTTTGGCAATCTCAACCGTGTTTCAGTCAAAGGCCCAACTTTTCAGCCCCGAATCGCTGACCGGAGCGGCGTTGGGTGGTCTCATTGGTGTTTATGCCGGTGGCAGCAGCCATTGCGGAAACAGTTTTTCTGGTAATAACGCAGCGATTGGCGCGGGAATCGGCTTGGCCGCAGGCGCGTTGGTTGGTGCGGTAAACCGGCAGAATACCGACAATTTTCAATCTTACAGCTATGCCCCGCAACCGTATCCGCAGCCCGGCTACGGCTACGCTTACCCGTCGAGCGCTTATGCGTATCCCGTTTCTGTGTCCGCGCCTCGTCCAAATTATATGGTGGGAGGCACTTTGATAGGCGCAGCATCGGGCGCGCTGATTGGCTCTGGGATTGATCATCAAGCCGGAGAAGGGGCGCTGATTGGCGCAGGCGCAGGTTTATTGCTTGGCGGCACTTCGGAATATGCCGCGAAAAAACGTGAAGGAAAAGTCTCTTGCGCAAATCGACCGATGCTGCAGTCGCAGCCAGTTCCGCAGTCGCAACCTCTGCCGCAAACTGAGGGTAACTGGCCCAAGCACGGACCTAACAACACGACTTATTATTGGACCAAACCGCCCGCCTTCGCTGTATCAAATTAACGACGCCGCGCGCTTGCCGGATGCGTGGACATTTTAAACATTTAATTTAACAATTCATACAACATGAAATTTATCATCACCAAAATCTTTCAAACCGTTTCAATTTTAGCTTTTGTTGCAATGATCAGTGGTTGCGCTTCGCGCGGTGTTAAGAATCCAGCCGGTGTCGGGGTCACGCGCTTGAACGCAGATGAACAAGGCTTCGTGTCGGGTACCGGTGTCGAATCGCAGGACCTCGTCGCTGTCACGGATAAAATGGCGCGCAGCGTTCTTGCCATTCCGCAAATTGCCAACGCTGCCACACCGCCGATTATCGTGCTTGACCCGGTGGACAATCAGACTCGTTTTCCAATCAATAAGAACATTTTCCTCACGCGCATACGGACCGGATTAAATTCCCAGGCGCATGGCAAAGTGACGTTTCTGGCCCGCGACCGCATGACCGCTCTGGAAAAGGAACGCAACATGAAACGTGAAGGAGCTGTGAGTGCGAGTTCGGATCTGCAGGTTCAGGAATTTTTGGGCGCAAATTATTTCCTGACCGGCTCGCTCCAAGGATTGTCCACTCGGACGAAGGCAGGCACGAGTGATTATATTCTTTATGCGTTTCAGCTCATTGATGCCCGCACCAGTGCCATTATTTGGGAAGATTCAGCGGAAATTAAAAAGCAGGGGCTGGAAGATGCGGCGTATCGGTAAGGCCATAATTACCAAACTGATTTTACCAGAAAACGCGTTGAAACTTGTTGCCTCAGCCGTTTTTCTTTTCTCGCTGCTGCTGCTCTCTGGCTGCGCAACCACTCCTCAGCATCAGGTCACGTTGACCGGCAACATCCTGGTGGACGGCCCAAACATGATCGCCAACGGGCCGCCACGTGACAGAGTTCTTTGGGAATATCGCACCGCCGGCGCCGCCATGCGCCAGGGTAATTACGCCGTCGCCAAGCAAAATCTTGATGACGCATTTTTGACCTTGGGTGGGATTTATGGAAAAGACTCGGACGCGAAAAAAGCGCGCGGCTATTTTCACGCCGAGTCGAAAAAGACGTTCATCGGCGAGCCATACGAACGGGCGATGGCCTATTTTTATCGTGGCGTGATCTATTGGATGGACGGCGAGCCGGACAACGCCCGCGCCTGTTTCCGAAGTGCCCAGTTCGAGGATAGCGATGCCGAAAACAAGGATTACGCCGGTGACTGGGTGTTGTTCGATTATCTTGATGGCCTCGCCACAACCATGCTCGGCAGCGACGGCGGGGATGCCTACAAGCGCGCAAAGGCGAACAGCAAGGGCATCACTTTGCCGACCTATAATCCCAAAGTGAACACTCTGTTTATCGTGGAGTTCGGTCCTGGTCCGACGAAATATTCCTCCGGCCAATATGGTGAGGAACTACGCTTTCGCACCGTGCCTTCGACGGTGCGTTCCGCCAGACTTAAAGTGGATTCTGTCGATCTTCTCATCGCTCCAACCGACGATGTAAATTTTCAAGCGACTACGCGTGGTGGTCGGGTCATGGATCACGTGCTTGCCAATAAAGCGGTGTTCAAGTCCACCGCTGATACGGCGGGTACCGTCGCGATCATTGGCGGAGCAATCGCTGCGACCAGCAATAATCGAACGACGCAGCAAGTCGGTTTAGGCGTGGCGCTGGCCGGGTTGGCCAGCAAGCTGATTTCTGCCGCCACCACTCCGGAAGCCGATGTGCGTGCCTGGGATAATCTCCCGCAATTCTTAAGTTTTGCCGTAGTCCCTTTGTCGGTAGGTCAGCACACCGCGACCATTGAATTTCTCGGCGGCGATGGGCGTCCCATGACTAACTTGACGAAGACGATCGTCATCAATGTAACAACAAGCAACCGTGACAAAGTAATTTTCGTGAGCGACACTTCGATTGCACTGCAAACGTTATGAAAAAATTCATCATTCAGATCATCCCTGTAGCCGCGATGGCGTTGGTCGTCTTCGGCTGCAAGAGCGGTCATGATAAGGGGCCGTATCTGCCTCAGAACTCCAAGACGCCTCCTTACGAAAGCACCCAGCCGGTCGTATTGCTTGACCCGGGTGTGCAATATTCCATCACCACCGTCGGCCAACCGCAGGCGCGCACGCTCGAAGACGGACGGCTTGAGGTCATTGTGCTACTGCGTAACCGCGAGAACCGTCGCATCGAAGTGCAGGCCAATTGCGTGTTTAAAGATGTCAACGGCGCTCTCACGAGGGAGGAGACATCCTTTCAAATTGTCATTCTGACCGAGAACGCGACCGAACAGGTAAAGTTCATTTCCATGAATGACAAAGCCAAACGCTTCACGATTCGAGTCCGACAAGCGCGGTAGAGATTGGATTACTTTCTGACGTACAAAAAATCAAAGCACGATGAAGAAGCAGGTTATTTCTCCGCGTAATTGATGCTCATCACCCCTCCTAGAAAATTAACGACGCGCACGTTTTTACAATCCAAGCCGCGCATTTTTTCGGCGACACCTTGTTGCGCTGGGTAATTTTTTAGTGATTCGAGAATGTAAGCGTGCGTGGTTGAATCGCCGCAGAAAAGTTTTCCGAAAATGGGGACAGCCCAGCGCAAGTAACAAAAATATAAACTTCGCCAAAAAGCGTTGTCAGGTTTTCCAAAATCCAACACGAGCAGACGACCGCCCGGTTTTGTGACCCGCCACATTTCTTCCAAGCCGCGTTCCCAACTCGCCAGATTACGCAACCCGTAACCGACCGTTGCGACTTCAAACGTCGCATCGCCGAATGGAAGGTTCTGCGCATCGCCTTCTAAAAATGTGAGATTCTGAATTTTGGATTTTAGATTTTGCCTACCATTTGCTATATCCAACATTGGCTTGCTAAAATCCAGTCCAACCACTTCAGCTCCGGTTGCGGCCAAACCGAACGCGATATCACCCGTTCCGCAGCAAACATCCAACGCGCCTTCGCCCGGTTTTACTCTCGCCAATTTCAACAGCCGCCGTTTCCAGTATCGATGCAGACCGAAACTTTGCAGGTCGTTGATCAGGTCGTAACGGGGCGCAATTATAGCGAAAAGATCGTTGACCTTCGCAGCCCGTTCATCGCCTGGTTTGTAAAAACTATTCGCCATTTAAACCTGTTTCACTTCCATGCATTTTTGCTGAAATACATTCGCAATTTGCGTTGCGACGTCTGCCTCATCTGCCTCATCTGCTTCACGCAGATGAATCCAATTGAGCTGCATTTGCCGACGAAACCAATTGAGCTGACGTTTTGAAAATTGCCGGGTCCGAATCTTCACCAGTTCAATCGTTTCCGCCAAGGAACGTTTTCCGCGCAGATGTTCAACCACTTGCCGATAGCCAATCGCCTGCATCGCGGTTTGATTTTTTTCGAGTCCGCAGTTCAGCAGCGCTTCCGTTTCCGCGACAAGCCCGTTTTTGAACATTTCGTCCACGCGTTTCTCGATGCGCAAATGCAGGTCAGCACGGCTGCGCGCCAGGCCGAAGCACAGTTGCGTCTCGGATGACTTTTGCGCCTTCCACTCTGCGCGTTGCACGGAAAATGGTTTTCCGGTGAGGCGAATGACTTCAATCGCGCGAATGACCCGGCGCGGATTCTGCCGGTCTATTTTTTCGAACGTCAGCGGATCGCGCATCTTTAATTCGTCCAACAATTCGGTCAGAGGAATTGTTGCCAGTGCTTCGCGAAGAGACAAATCCGCCGGAGGCGCCTCGCCAAGTCCTTCCAGAAACGCTTTAAAATAAAATCCCGTTCCACCGCAGAAAATCGGCACATGCTCACGTGCTTGAATTTCCGCCACGGCGCTCGCGGCGAGCCGACAAAACTTGGCCGCATCAAACGCTTCATCCAAATCAGCCACGTCGATGAGATGATGAGAAACCAGCTCCCGTTCAGCCTGCGTCGGCTTGGCCGTGCCAATATCCAGGCCGCGATAAACCTGCATGGAATCGACGGAAATAATTTCGCCATTGAGACGTTGCGCCAGATCAAGGGCAATTTGGCTTTTGCCGCAGGCGGTTGGCCCCGTGATAAAAATGGGCCTTGGTGTATTCGCAAGCTGAGAATTCATTTCTGATGTCTCAACCTTTGGAAGCTCGCTGCCGTGGAGATTTCGCCCAAAATAAAATCAGCCCGGCCGCAAAAATACCGATGCTGACAAATTGTCCGGGACTGATCGTGCCATTGAAGAAATATTCCGACGGTTTGTAGTCGTCGCGAAAAATTTCCACAAACGAACGCAACACCGCGTAACCAAGCAGGTAGGCTGCGAGAATATGGCTGTCGAATTTCTTTCGCCGATAAAGCCACGCCAGGAAAAAATAGAGCGCAAAATTTAAAATGGATTCGTAAATCTGCGCGGGATGAACCGGCGTTCCGGACAGACCAACTGGATGCGTCGCGTGTCCCACCGGAAACGTGATTGCCCAGGGCAGCGAACATTGTTTTCCAAAGCAACAACCAGTCATCAAACAACCGATCCGGCCAAACGCATGGCCGAGTGCAACGCTTGGCGCGAGCACATCTGCGAATTTCAAGAGCGGTATTTTTTTTCGCCGCGTGTAAATCAGCGTTGCAATTGCCGCCCCGAAAAAGCCGCCGTAAAACACCAGCCCGCCTCGCTGAATCATGAAAACTTCCGTCCACGGCTGGTGCGAAAATTCTTCCTTCCAATAAGTCACCACGTGCAAAATTCGCGCGCCAACAATCACACCCGCCATCAGCCCCGGCGCAAAATCCATCACGGTGTCGGCGGAGATTCCGCTGCGCAAGGCGCGACGACTCGCCGTCCAGAGGCCGACCAGAAATCCGGTGGCGACCAGGATTCCGTACCAATGAATCGAAAAATTCCCAAAATGAATGGCGATTGGATGCACGCAGAGCCACTGTAAGTTTCCGAAGGCAAATTTCAAATTGCAAAATCATGCGGCGAATTCCCCATTTGTTCTTTCCGCGCTTTTGTGCAATTTAGCGGAGCGATGACGCTTTGGACGCTGATTCTTCGCGGGCTTCGATTTTACGCCCGCTCACATTTAGGCACGCTCTTGGGCGCCGCCATTGGAAGCGCCATTTTGATCGGTGCCCTGGCAGTTGGCGACTCCGTCCGCGAAAGCTTGCGCGAGATGGCTTTGTCGCGTTTGGGCAAAACAGAATTCGCACTTGCATCGAACGACCGGTTTTTCCGCGCCAAACTCGCGGACGAATTAAATTCCAACCTCACAAAAGCCGCGCCGGCTTTGCAATTGTCCGCCACTGCCGCCAACGACGAGGGAACCGCACGCGCGAATCAGGTCCAGGTTTTGGGAGTGAATGAACATTTCTGGACTTTCGCAGGGAAAAGCGCGCAGCAAATAATCGGCAAAGAATCTGTTGTCTTGAACGCGTCTCTGGCCGGGCAACTCAAAACGAAAATTGGCGACACCGTTTTGCTTCGGGTTCACAAACCCTCGCTCCTTTCGCGCGATGCGCCGATTTCGCCGCAGCAGGATTTTTCCACCGCGTTTCGCCTGAAGGTCAGCGCGATCGTTTCTGGAGCTGAACTGGGCAATTTCAGTTTGCGCGCGAACCAGGTTCCGCCGTTCAACGCATTTGTTTCCATCGAATTTCTGCAAGGCAAACTCGGTCTCGAAGGCAAAGCTAATTTGCTTTTGGCGAGTGCGTCCGAAAGTCAAAACGCACTGGAGAATCTGGAAACCTCGCTGCGTGAGCATTGGCAATTGGCAGATGCCGAACTCGATCTGCGACCGGTCACCAACCAAACCGCTTTGGAATTGCGCAGCGCGCGCGTTTTTTTGGATCCGCCGATTGTTCAAGCCGCCGTCAACGCCGCCGCGCCTGCCAATTTAGTCTCAACGTATTTTGTCAACGAACTGCGCGTCGCTGATCGAACGACGCCTTATTCAATGGTGACGGCGATTGGAAATCCGATTGTGCCCAAGGAAATGCGGGACGACGAAATCCTGATTAATCAATGGCTTGCCGACGATTTGCAGGCCAGGACGGGTGACGAATTGCGGCTCCGCTATTTCACGGTTAGCGCAGATCAGCGGCTGGATGAACGAACGAATTTATTTCGCATTCGCGGCATCGTGCCGCTCGACGGAATTTATGCCGATCGCGATTTGATGCCGGATTTTCCTGGTGTATCGAAGGCGGAGAAAACGGAGGATTGGGACGCCGGGTTCGCGATTGACATGAAAAAAATCCGCCCGAAGGACGAGCAATACTGGAAAGAGCGACGCGGCACGCCGAAGGCATTTGTGACGTTGGCGGCTGGCGAAAAAATGTGGAGCAATCGCTTCGGGACGTTCACCGCAGTGCGCTTTCCGGCATCGAAGCCTTCTGAAATCGTGGGAAAATTACGCGGGCTTCTTGAACCCGCTTCGGTTGGTCTGAGTTTTCAACCAGTGCGGGAACAAGCGCTCGCCGCCAGCTCTCAATCGCAGGATTTCGGGCAACTTTTCCTCGGCTTCAGTTTCTTCCTGATTTTCGCCGCACTGATTCTGGTCGCGCTCCTTTTCCAATTCGGCCTCGAACAACGCTCCACTGAAATCGGCACATTGTTGGCGATGGGTTTTCAGCCAAAACAAGTGCGCAATCTTTTCCTGCGCGAAGGAATGGCGTTGGCGCTCGTCGGTGGAATTCTTGGCGCAGTAGGCGGAATCATTTATGCGCGAGCCATGTTGCTCGGCCTGCAAACGATCTGGCGCGCCGCCGTCGGAACGTCGTCTCTGCAATTTCACATCACATCGATGACGCTCGTGATCGGCACGGTGGCCAGTTTTGTGGTGAGCACGTTAACGATTTGGTTGGCTGTTCGCAACAAAGCCAAACGTCCGGCGCACGAATTACTTTCGCAAGGGGCTGAATTTGAACTGGAAAATTCGCGCGCAAATTCAGGTTCGCGCAATTGGGCAACGTGGATCGGAACGGTGGCTGGAACCGCCGCGATTAGTTTGGTCACATGGGCAATTGTGCAAAAAAATGATGCAGCGGCCGGGATTTTTTTCGGTGCCGGAGCGTTACTGCTCATCTCCGGTCTCGCCTTTGCTTCCAGTTTTCTCAAACACCTGGGTCGCTCCCAAACGAGCGCGCATTTGAGCCTGCTTGGTTTGGCGGTGCGCGGTTGCAGTCGGCGACGCAAACGAAGTCTGGCCACGATTGGTTTGCTCGCGTGCGGAAGTTTTCTCGTCGTGTCCGTGGCAGCGAATAAATTGGATGCGGAAAAAGACAGCCGCCTGCGCTCCGCGGGCACCGGCGGCTTTGCGCTGATCGGCGAATCGACTTTGCCAGTGACGAAGGATTTGAACAGTGCGGCCGGACGGAGTTTTTTTGGTTTGGACGAAAATGATTTGGCCAGCGTGCAAGTGGTTCCGTTTCGTGTGCGCGAAGGGGACGATGCGAGCTGTTTGAATTTGAATCGCGCGCAAACGCCGCGATTGCTTGGCGTGAAACCGGAAACACTCGCTTCGAAAAATGCATTCACATTTTCGAAGACTTTGAAGGAAGCGAAAAATCCGTGGCTGCTTTTAAAATCAGCGGCGGCCACAGACGCGCCGCTACAACAAAGCGACGACGCCATTCCAGCCATCGGCGATGCCGCCTCGATTCAGTGGGCGCTTGGAAAAAAAGTGGGCGACGTCATTCCCTATACCGACGAACATGGAAACAAATTCAACGTCCGCATCGTTGCAGCAATCGCGAATTCCATTCTGCAAGGCAGCCTGATCATTGACGAAGCCGAGTTCGTGAAACGTTTTCCATCGACCAGCGGCTATCGAATGTTTTTGATCGACGCGCCGTCAGAGAACGTAGAGCAAGTCAGCGCCAAACTTTCTCGTGCGTTGCGCGATACAGGATTGGAACTGACTCCAACGCAGCAACGGCTGGCCGCGTTTAACGCCGTGCAAAATACATATTTGAGCACGTTTCAAATTCTCGGCGGGCTTGGCCTGTTGCTCGGCAGCGCGGGCCTTGGAATTATTGTTCTGCGCAATGTGCTGGAGCGACGGGGCGAGCTGGCTATTCTGCTCGCCACCGGATTTCGGCGGCAAACATTGCGCGGGCTGGTGCTGATGGAACACGCGGCATTGTTGTGGCTGGGAATCGGTTTGGGTGTGGCGGCGGCGCTCGTCGCGGTGTTGCCCGCGTTGCTTTCGCCGCGAGGAGAATTGCCTTATTTTTCGCTGGCCGTGACACTCGGCGCGGTGCTGGTCAGCGGAATGGTTTGGACTTGGGCCGCGACGTCACTGGCGTTGCGCGGTGAGCTGATGGAATCTTTGCGAAACAACTGATTACGAATGAAACGAATTTTATTTCTTGGTTTGATCTTGTCCCTCAACGGGGTGGCCGCTGAGGCGCAGGAAAACAAAACCGCGCCTGGTGCGGGAACTGTTTTATATCAAAACGATTTTGAAAAAGCAGAACTGGACAAGGTTCCCGCTGAATTCCTGGTGCTCGATGGCGGCTTTGCGGTAAAACAGGAGGGAGCGAATAAATTCCTTCAATTGCCCGGCGCGCCGTTGGAGACGTTCGGTGTTTTATTTGGGCCTACTTTGGAATCCGATGTTTCCGTTACGGCAAAGATTCAAGGCACAGGAAAGGGGCGACGTTTTCCGACGTATGCGATTGGACTGAATGGGGTGGGCGGTTACCGATTGCAAGTGTCGCCGGCGAAGAAAGCCCTGGAACTTTACAAGGGCGATGCGGTGGTTGCGACCGCTCCATTCGAACAAAAAATCGGCGCGTGGATGATCCTTCGATTAGAAAACCGCAAATTGGGCGAAGACGATTACAAGCTGGAAGGGAAAGTTTGGTTGGAAAGTGCGGCAGAGCCAAAGGAGCCGATGATCAGTTTGGTCGAAAAAACCAAACCAGTGGCGGGTCGCGCTTCCATCTGGGGAAGTCCTTACGCGGGGACGCCCATTCAGTTTGATGATTTGAAAGTGGCAGGTTCGCCTGCGAAAAAATAATTAATTTGGAACTCAGGAACTCATGAAACGGGTGCTCGTTAGTGACGCTGGCGTATAACCTGAAACGGGTGCTGAATCTTGTCAGTTTTGAGAAACTCATGGCGGCGGAGCCAGCGCGCGGAAAAAACGGAAGCGGCGACTGGATAAGCCCCCGAAACTCTCCAGCCACCAACTGACAGGAAAAAACCACTACCCCAAAAAAATCCCCGCTGAACTAAAAAAATCTGACGCGTGGCTGAAATTAACCCAAGCGGTCGGGAGTTTTCACACAGCCTCGCGCGAGGCTGTGTGAAAAGACATTCATGGTTTGAAACCTTTACGCCTGGGGAGAGTCTATATCAAGCATGAAGCATCGCGCCGGACTGGACCGTTCCCAAACCCTGCTCTTGCCCGAGCGGCTGGA
>JAYVSV010000134.1:0-18795 GCA_043775015.1 Verrucomicrobiota bacterium | reverse complement strand
CCCCCACCAAAGGAGTCGTCATGAATCCAATCACCCCAAACATCGAACCCCAACCCTTAACCCAACTCCGAAAAGCAGTTTTCGGAGGTTCCCTTTAGAATGGTTTATCGGCGACCAGGAGCCGCGCCACATTCACGTTTACGACAGCAAACGCCGATTGATCGGGCGTTTCGATTTGGATCGGCGGGTTGGGGTTGAAGGCTGGCATCCAGATAAAAAGCTGATTAAACTCATTGACGATTTGGAATCCGAAGGACGTTTATGAAAACACGCGCGCAACTCAAAAAACCGTACGGCAAAGGAACTTTTTCCCGCGTCCGCCATGCGCGTTACTTGAGTTGGGAAGATGCCTTCGAGGTGGAATTTGAAGATGGCCTGACCTTTCTCGAACCCCACGCCGCCATCCGCAAAGTCAACCGCATCGCGGCCAAAGCCGTTCCCGTGAACGTGGAAGCCGACACCGACCTCGGCAGCCATTTCAAAGTGACTTATGACAACGGACAAGTGGCGGAAGTTTCGTGGTCATTCGTGCGCGAGTTGCCGGTGAAGAAATAACGCATGGAAAATATTGCCTCTTCAATTGGGAGCGACGGACTTCTAGCACGCAAGAGCGGCGAGTGGGCGAAACGCAAACATCACTACCTCAACAATTATTGTGGGATTACTTCCGTTTCCATGCGGGGTAAATTCAAGTTGGTATTTTTGGATGTCATGGCCGGGTCGGGCCGGTGTAAAATTGAAGAAACCAATGAGGAGTTTCCCGGTTCTCCCTTCGTCGCGCTTGAACACGATTTTGCGGAATACATTTTTATCGAAGAACATTCGGAATCAGTCAACGCGTTGAAGCAGCGTCTTTCCAACCATCCGAAAGCGAACAAAATAAAAATCATCCCTGAGAATTGGATCAAAGTCGTAGAATCAGGTCGTTTAAAATTTGATGCGCACACTTTGGTTGTCGCTTTTGTTGATCCAACGGGAATCGCAGATGTCCCATTGACCGCGATGAAAAAGCTCGCTGATAATTCCAAGATAGATTTGCTCGTCACAATTCAATATCGGTTGGGCATCGTTTGGAACGTCCCGCAATACTTTAAATCAAAAAGCGGACAAACCGCGCTCGATAATTTTCTCGGCGATCAAAATTGGCACGCATGGGAAAATAAAGAAGCGGGTGAATTCGGGCGGCTTGCAGTTGAGTATTTTTGCAACAAGTTTCAAAAAGAAGAACGCTTCATCGGAACACGGCATGTTCCGATTCCAGAGAACAATCCTCTATATCGGTTCACTTTGTTCAGTCGCCATCCGCTCGGCGAAAGTTTTTGGCTGAAAATTTTGAAAACCGACGAAAAAGGACAACGAGAATTTGGAATCTGAAAAATAATTCCTGTTAGACAGCTTTTGTCTTATCTTTCATGCGAAACTATTTTTAATGAGCGATAAATCTAAAATTGAATGGACAGATGCAACGTGGAACCCGGTTCGCGGCTGCACCAAAATCAGCCCAGGCTGTTTGCATTGTTACGCTGAAACTTTCTCAGAACGTTTTCGTGGCGTGCCCGGCCATCCTTTTGAACACGGATTTGATTTGCGGGTCGTTCCCGAAAAACTTGGCGAACCTTTCCGTTGGGGAGTTTCACGGATGATTTTTGTCAATTCCATGAGCGACCTTTTTCATCCGAAGGTTCCGGATGATTACATCGTTTCCGTGGCGCGCGTGATGACCGCCGCCAACTGGCATACCTATCAAGTCCTCACCAAACGCGCTGACCGTCTGCAAAAGCTTTTGAATGGCAAATTGCGTTTCGCTGCCGAGCAACAACATATCTGGTGGGGCGTGAGCGTGGAAAATCAGAAGCATGGTTTGCCGCGCATTGATTTGTTGCGCGATACACCGGCGACGGTACGTTTCATTTCCGTCGAACCACTTCTCGAAGATCTCGGCCCGATGAATCTGGAAAAAATAAACTGGGTAATTGTCGGCGGGGAATCGGGACCGGGCGCGAGGCCGATGGATGCGGAATGGGTCCGAAATATTCGCGCGGAATGCCGCCGAGCAAAAATTGCATTTTTTTTCAAACAATGGGGCGGCGTTCGCAAAAAAGAAACTGGACGGACTCTCGACCACAGAACCTACGATGAATTTCCTAAGCGTTGGGAAGCCCCGATTCCCGATTTAGAATTTCGACGGAATGCTTTAGAGAAACTGGCGTTGATTTAAATCTCCATGAACCGCCTCCTTTTCGGTGACAATCTGGGTTGGTTGCGCGACACGAAAATTTTTCCAGATGCGAGCGTTGACCTCGTTTATCTCGACCCGCCGTTTAATTCCAATGCGGATTACAATGTTCTCTTTCGCGAGGCTTCGGGCGAAGCGAGTCAGGCGCAGTTTCACGCGTTCACGGATACCTGGAATTGGGCGGACGCGGCGCAGACTTACGCAGAGTTCGTGGACAACTGCACTAACACTGCCGTCGTGGAGATGGTCGAAGCGTTGCATTCGTTCCTGAAAAATTCTCCGATGATGGCTTACCTCGCGATGATGGCGCCGCGTTTGGTGGAAATGCATCGCGTCCTCAAACCGACCGGCAGCCTCTATCTGCATTGCGACCCGACCGCGAGTCATTATCTGAAAATCATTTTGGATGGAATTTTCGGCGCAGAAAACTTTCGCAACGAAATTTCTTGGGTTCGTTCTAATCCGAAAAGTTTGAGCACGGTTAATTTTCCAAACTGTCGCGACATAATTCTACGCTATGCGAAGACTTCGGAAAGCGTTTTCAATAAAGTTTTCGGCGAACACGATCCAGATTATGTGGAGAAGGCGTACAAGTATTCTGATGTGAACGGACAGTATCGCTTGTTACCACTTTTGAATCCAAATGATAACCGTCCAAATCTGACGTACGAATTTCTAGGTGTGAAGCGCGTGTGGCGTTGGACGAAAGAGAGAATGGAAAAAGCGTACAAAGAAGGAATCGTCGTTCAACTTAAGCCGGGGGCTGTTCCTCAATACAAACTTTATATTCATGATTCAAAGGGCAGAACGATCACGGATAATTGGGATGATGTTCCTCAGGTTGCTGGCAATGAAGCCCTCGGTTATCCCACGCAAAAGCCATTTGCCCTTCTCGAACGGATAGTGAGCGTAAGCACAAACCCCAACGACGTGGTTCTCGATCCCTTCTGCGGTTGCGGCACCACCATTCATGCCGCGCAAAAACTCGGGCGCCAATGGATCGGGATTGATGTCACTTACCTCGCCATCAATTTAATCAAGCGCCGTCTCAAAGATGCTTTCGGCGATGACGCTAAGTTTGAGGAACGCGGCCAGCCCACGGATTTTGGCAGCGCGAAACGTCTGGCGGAAATGGACAAATGGCAATTTCAGCAATGGGCGCTTTCCTTGATTGACGCGCGCCCGCGCACGGAAGGCGACGGTAAAGGGGCAGATCGCGGTGTGGATGGAATGCTTTATTTTTACGAGACCAAAGAGAAGCGCGAGAAAATCCTCGTGCAAGTCAAAGGCGGCGGCGTCCAGCGCAATGACATCGCGACGTTGCTTGGCGACGTGAACAATCAGAAGTTTGTAGGTGGCATTCTCATCACGTTAGAAAAGCCCAGCAAACCAATGCGCGAAGAAGCGGCGGATGCCGGTCGTTACCAATCCAAACTCTGGCACGACAAAGATTTTCCAAAAATCCAGATACTGACGATTGAAGGGTTGTTGAGCGGCAAGGAGCGGGTGGAAGCGCCGCCGCAAATCAATCCCTTCGCCAAAGCGCAACGCGAAGGCAAAGCAGAAAAGCAGACGGATTTAATTTGAGGCCAGCGGCGCTTTCCTGTTGAAAGGGAATGGATTGGTTTAAATTTTCGACGGAGACAGACGTTTGATGGCAAACGTCCAAATTTTTTCGTTTGCTCATTTCCGAGGAGGGAGGATCGAACACGCTTCTTTGCATCCAAAAAAGCGGCTAAGGAAATAGCGGTTGCGTGCGATACGACTGTAAATTTTTTCGGCAATCCAAATCATTCCCGGAATCCAGAGAGTCAACGCGAGCGGGATCAGCAATGGAATTCGCAGCGCGAGGAAACGGAAACAACGCGCGGCGCGGAAAATTTTTCCATCTTTTGAAACGCAATGAATTGCGGCCAATAAATCTTCGCATTTCACATTCGGAATAAGCTCGATTGAGCGCGGGTCGGAAATTCCTTGAAAACGGAAAGAATTGAACCAGTCGAGCTGACGCAATAGCCGCGTTTGCGAAACGCAAAGCGGACAGTGATCGTCGTAGAGCACAATGTTTGTTGCTTCGCCGCGTTTCATACAATTAAGTATCGGCGGCTTCGATGTGGATTTCAAAGCTCATTGTGCTGAATCGTTGCTGGGCTAAATTTATTTCGTCATGACAAAAGAAATTTTAGGCACGCATCAAAAAGCGTTGCAGATCAATCTCGATCCGAGCAAATACGGGACATTCTCCGAGGTTGGCGCCGGGCAGGAAGTAGCGCGCTGGTTTTTCCGCGTCGGCGGTGCGTCGGGAACCATTGCAAAATCGATGTCGGCTTACGACATGGTGATTAGTGACGCGATTTACGGTCACGCCGACCGATATGTGAGTCGCGAACGGCTCGAGACAATGTTGGAACGCGAATACAATTTGTTGCTCGAACGGCTGAATGAAAAGCGTGGAGCTTCGACTCGATTTTTTGTGTTTGCCGACACGGTGGTGGCGCGGAGTTACACCCAATTGAACGAGGCGCATGGCTGGTTGGGAATACGTTTTCAAGCTGATCCCGGCGGCGAGCCGTCGGAAATTATTATTCACGTTCGTCTCTGGGACAAAGAAAACGTGCAGGAACAGGAAGCGCTTGGAATCCTTGGCGTGAATCTGATTTATGGCGCGTTGTATCTCCATGAAGATCTCGAAGCGCTGATTGCCTCGCTCGTGGACAACGTGGGCAAAGACCGCATCGAAGTGGACATGATTCGTTTTTCGGGTCCCTGTTTCAAAAAAATAGACAACCGGCTCATGGCGCTGAAGTTGGTGCAAAGTGGATTGACCAATGCCGCTTTGTTCACAGCGAATGGCGAAGTGGTTCAACCCGCCGATGCATTTTATAAAAAGTGTATTCTCGTCGAGCGCGGAAGTTTTCGCCCCGTGACCAAAGTGACGCTCGATATGCTCCGTTGCGCCCAGGCGCAATTTGTTCAGGAGCCGAAAGTTCACGGCGAAGAAGTTCTGACGCTGATGGAAATGACGCTGAAGAACCTGACCGAAGGCGACAAAATCGATCCGCAGGATTTTTTGGATCGAGTGGATATTTTGGGCGCACTCGGCAAAACTGTTTTGATTTCGGATTTCGGAGAATACTACCGGCTTGCCGCTTATTTTTTCCGCTACACCCAAAAAATGATAGGTATCGCGATGGGCGTTCCGAGCCTGCAAGAAATCTTCGACGAAAAATATTACACGAATTTGTCCGGCGGCATTTTGGAATCCTTCGGACGAATGTTCAAAAACGATTTGAAACTTTACGTCTATCCACTGCTTGAAGAAAAAAGCGGCGCGCTCATTTCCGCCACCAATCTTCGCGTCGCGCCGAACCTCCGCCATTTGCACGCTTACCTTGTGGAAAATCGATTCATTGAAAGTTTGCGCGACTACGACGAGAAATGTCTCCCGATTTTTTCCCGCGACGTGTTGGAAAAAATTCGCAGCAACGACAATTCGTGGGAAGAATCGGTTCCGCCCCAAGTCGTGCAAATGATTCGCGAACGAAACCTTTTCGGGTGCAAAGGTGTTTGTTGATCCAATTCGCTCTTTCTTCCGATCTGAAATTCGTGTTTATTCGCCGTCAATTATGAGCAAGACCGCATTGTTGTTTGCCGGGCAAGGCGCGCAAGCCGTCGGGATGGGTCGCGATCTGGCGGAAACATTTCCGAGCTCGAAAACGTGGTTTGACCGCGCCAATGAAATTCTCGGCTACGATTTGGCTTCAATTTGTTTCAACGGGCCGGAAGCGGAATTGACCAAAACTGAAAACGCGCAGCCGGGAATTTTTCTAGTGAGTTGGATCGCTTTTCAAATGCTGCGCGAGAAGATTCCAAACCTGGAATTTCACGCGACGGCTGGTTTGTCACTCGGAGAATTCACCGCGCTCACTGCCGCTGGTGTGATAAGTTTTGAGGACGGATTGCGAATTGTTCGCGAACGTGGTCGTTTCATGCAGGAAGCCTGTGAAGTGACCAAGGGCAGCATGGCTGCGATCATTGGTTTAGACGAAGCGCCGACGCGTGAAATTTGCATCGAGTCCGGGGTCGATCTGGCCAATTTGAACTGTCCCGGTCAAATCGTTATTTCTGGTGAGGCAGGAAAAATTTTACGGGCGTGTGAGCTTGCGAAAACGAAGGGTGCAAAACGCGCGTTGCCACTTCCGGTCGCTGGCGCGTATCACTCAGATTTGATGGCGAGTGCTCAGCCGAAATTGAAAGCTGTTTTGGCGGCAGTTGTTTTCAATGAACCATCGGTGCCCGTAATTTCAAACGTCACAGCGGAACCTCACGGAGCGGTTGAAAAAATTCGCGAGAAGCTCGTCGCACAAGTCACATCTTCGGTGCGATGGGAGGCGTCGATGCGTTATTTGCTCGCGCAAGGTTTTACACGCTTCATCGAACTCGGACCCGGCACCGCGTTGAGTGGATTTATGAAACGCATCGATAAAAATGTGCAGATGCAAAACGTCTCTGATGTTGCGAGCCTTGAAGGTGTTTCCTAATGAAATCCATGAACGTCCCATTTCTGAACCTCGCCGCGCAACATGCCGCGTTGAAAAACGAAATTTCTGAAGCCGTCGAAAGAGTTCTGACCGGTGGCCATTACATTCTTGGTCCGAACGTCACCGAGTTTGAAAAAGAAGTGGCCACTTTCACCGAAACGAAATTCGGCATCGGTGTGAATTCCGGTTCCGACGCATTGACGCTGGCGTTGCGTGCTCTGGACATTGGAGAAGGGGACGAAGTCATCACGTCGCCTTTCACTTACATCGCCCCGGCGGAATCAATTCATCAAGTCGGTGCAAAAATTATTTTCGCTGATATTGATCCGCGCACGTTTTGTCTGGATCCGGCTGAAGTGGCGAAAAAAATCGCACCACGAACGAAGGCGATAATTCCAGTGCACCTTTTTGGACAAGCGGCGCCGCTCAATGAAATTCTCGCTCTGGCCAATTCTCGTGGTATCGCCATCATTGAAGATTGCGCGCAAGCCATCGGCGCGAAATATTACGGGCAAAGCGTCGGAAGCTTCGGCCGGCTTGGATGTTTCAGTTTTTATCCGACGAAAAATCTTGGCGCGGACGGCGACGGCGGCATGGTGGTGACGAACGACGAAGTGCTCGCCAAAAAACTGCGAATGCTCCGTGTCCACGGAATTGAGAAACGTTATTACCACGACCTGCACGGTTTTAATTCGCGTCTTGACGAGATCCAAGCGGCGATCTTGCGCGTCAAACTTCCGCACCTGAATCAATGGAATGCGCGTCGCGCAGAAATCGCAGCGCGTTATTCCGCAGCGTTTGCGAAGCTGCCGTTGCAACTTCCGGTGACCGCGCTTGGCAATACATCTATTTTTCACGTTTATGCCGTGCTCTCTGAACGGCGTGATGCGCTGCAGAAATTCCTCGGGGAAAACGGTGTGCCGGTGCTCATTTACTATCCGCTCGCTCTGCATCTCCAAAAAGTTTACGCAGACCTGAATTTTCGCTGTGGGGATTTTCCAATCGCAGAGAAGATTTCTGAACAAATTTTACCGATGCCGATGTATCCGGAATTGACCGACGAGCAAGTTGATTACGTTTGCGATTTGGTCGAGACGTTTTTTGCGAAGGTCAGGTAAAGTCTTGTTGAAACAATCGTTCCATGAAAAGGGCCGGACTGTTTCCAGTCCGACCTGAATTATTTCGGCGAAAACTTACGCCGCTTCCTGCGTTTGCAGGAAGCCTTGCAGATGACGAATACGCGTCGGATGACGCAGTTTGCGCAACGCTTTGGCTTCGATCTGGCGAATGCGTTCGCGAGTCACTTTGTATTGCTGCCCAATTTCTTCGAGCGTGTGCTCGTTGCCATCGGCCAAACCAAAGCGCATTTCGACGATGTGCCGTTCGCGTTCGGTCAGCGTGGCCAGAACATCGGTTAATTTTTCCTTCAACAAATGCGCGCTGGTCGTTTCCCACGGATTTTCTGCGGACTTGTCTTCGATCAAATCGCCAAAGCTCACGTCGCCTTCTTCACCAATCGGCGTTTGCAGCGAGATCGGTTGTTGCGCCATTTTCAGGAGCGCCTGGATCCGTTGCGCGGACATGTGCATCTCGTCCGCGAGTTCTTCCGGCGTGGCTTCGCGACCAAACTCTTGCAGGAGCTGTTTTTCCGTGCGCCAAAGTTTGTTCAGGATTTCGATCATGTGCACCGGGATACGAATGGTGCGGGCTTGATCGGCTATGGAGCGAGTGATCGCCTGACGAATCCACCAGATGGCGTAAGTGGAAAATTTGTAGCCGCGCTGATACTCGAACTTCTCGACGCCTTTCATCAGGCCGATATTGCCTTCCTGAATCAAATCGAGCAGCGACTGGCCGCGGTTCATGTATTTTTTGGCGACCGAAACGACGAGGCGCAAATTCGCTTCTGCCATGTGCGTTTTCGCTTTTTGCGCGTCTTGTTCCGCGCGCTTCAGTTTCTTGTAAGCCTGGTTAAATTCCTCGTGCGGCATGCGCAACAATTTTTCCAAGTTGGCGATTTTCACTTCCTCAGCCGTAATCATGGTTTGCTGGCTCGCGCACTTGCGCTGTTTCCGCAGAGCGGTCAGGTGAGAAAGACTGGTGTGAATAAGCTCGTGAATGTTCCCTGCGACCGAGGTCAAATCTTCAGCAAACTTGGGGCGATAATGGAACGCCGGAAAGATCAACGCCATTTTTGCGCTGAGCTTCTCGATTTCTGCCGCAAGTTTTTGACCTTTGCCTTTTGAGTTGGCCTTGACCGCTTTGACCCAGTCCGAATATTTGTCGTCGAGACGTGCGTCGAGCGCGCGAACTTTTTTGATCAGCTTCTTCAGATCCTTCAAATGGTTTTCGCGAAAGCCAAGTTTCTTATCCGCGACCACGCGGTCAAAACGTTCCTGCGGCGGGTCGGAAAGCAGTTTTCCAGCGAGGGTGATGTGTTCCTTCGCGGCGAAACCAAATCGGAACATCAAGCGCTTGGCATCTTCCTCAGCGGCTTCGATGCGTTTGCAGATCTCGACTTCCTGCTCGCGGCTGAGCAGGGGAGTTTTGCCCATCTGGTTCATGTACATCTGAACCGGATCATCCAAAATATCCAGGCGCCCCGTTTCTTCCTCGGCTTCTTCAACCTCGGCAGCGGGTTGCGGTTTGGTGCGGCGTGCTTCTGCGCTTTCGACGATCTCGATATCGCGTTCGCGCAATTTGGTGTAAATCGCATCCAAATCGTCGGCGGCAATCAATTCATCGGGCAAAGCGTCATTGATGTCATCGTAGGTAAGGAAACCTTGTTCCTGGGCAAGGTGGATGAGTTCTTTGAGTTTTGTCGCAACATCGACGTCTGGATGCAATCGCGCGCCATTGGCGGAGAGATCGACGATGGGTTGTATTTTTGGCGAGGCCGCTGCTGCACGAGCAGATGCTTTGGCACTCGACCGAGCCACTGACTTTTTAGACTTCCGTTTCAACATATTTTATTTCTTTTCCGTCGCTACCAAATCAACATGAACAACCCTTTTTCAGGGTGGCATTTTCGCCAGCCAACTCTCGATGGGAACCCATGCCCGCTCCAAGGCGAGCTACCGAAAACCGAAATCTCAGAAGAATGACGAGCCACATCATACATCAATTTCTGTTTCGCACAAATCTTCCGTTCATCTTTTCCCTGAGGTCTCTTTTGAACCAAAAAATTGGTGCGAGCCGATTTTCTTCAGGGTTTTGCAGCGATCGGCGGTTTTCTGCCGAGTTCGCTACTTTCGATTCGACGAAATGCGGCTGCGCTTATCGGCGAAAATTTGAAAATGCGCCAGCAAAATTCTCAAAAACTTTGATTTTTCTTTGATTCATTGAGTTTTTGACGCATTTCCTTTCCAAAAATGACAATCAATTTTGCCCTGCGTGCAAAGTGTTTTGTGGAAAAGTGAACTTGGGAGAGGGTGCGACGTTGATTTGCCAAAAGTTGAACTTGTTTTCAACCCTCTTAAAATCAATCATGTCGCTGATAAAAATGAACGAATGGAACATTCAATCCCGCGCCCACGCCTGCCAAACGTGTGAGAAGCATTTTGCGGACAAACAACTCTATCACACCCTGCTTTTTGATGAGAAAAGCCAGTTGAGACGGATGGATGTTTGTGATCCCTGTTGGAAAACACAGTTTTTGGAAGGCGGCACCGACAAGAAAGATGTCATTTCACGCTGGCACGGTCTTTATGAAGCGCCTCCCGCCACGCCGCCTGACGCCATTGAAAAGGGCAACGCCGAAGTCTTGTTGCGCAAATTGATGGAGCTGAATGATCCGAAGCACGGAGCTGTGTGTTACATCCTGGCGGTCATGCTGGAGCGGAAACGGATACTGAAAATCAAGGAACAACTCAAGCGAGAGGGAGAGCGCGTTTTCATTTACGAACAACCCAAAACCGGCGACCTCTTCACCATCATCGACCCGAATCTTCAGTTGAACCAGCTTGATCAAGTGCAACGTGACGTCGCCCAGTTGCTGGAGCATGGGTTGAACCCGCCGATGGTTGAATATGTGCCTGCCATTGAGCCTGAGCCAGCGAGCGTTCCTGAATCGGTGACGGCACAAGAGTCCGAAGTTGCTGAAACCGCGCCGCAGCCCGTCTGAGAACCCTAATCATATCATCGGAACCGTGGCTGACCTCGACCAATTCCAATTGCAACTTGGCTACACGTTCAAGAATGTGGAATTGCTTCGTCTCGCTCTCACGCATCCGTCGGTCGCGCACGAACTTGGGGCCGCCGTGCAAACCAACCAGCGCCTTGAATTTCTTGGCGACGCGGTCCTGGGACTGGTCCTGACGCGGGAACTTTACCTGAGATTTCCGCAATATAACGAGGGCCCGCTCTCCACCGCCCGCGCTCAAATGGTGAACGGGCGAACTCTGGCGCAACAAGCGCGGAGAATCGGTCTGGATGAACAATTAATTTTGAGCCGGGGCGAGCAAGCAAATCTAGGCCGAGGCCGAACGTCGGCGATGGCTGACGCATTTGAATCATTGATTGGCGCGATTTTTCTCGACGGCGGATTTGATGCGGCGGGCGAGTTTGTCCTGCGTTGCTTCAGCGATGCGTTCGGTGATCTCAATGCGCTTCCCAATCTCGAAAATCCAAAAGGCGAGTTGCAGGAATTGCTTCAAAAAAATTCAGCCGAAGCGCCGCAATACGAAACCGTTTCCGTGAACAGCCCGGAACACGACCGCGATTTTGAATCGGTCGTGCGCCATGGCGGAATTGAGTTGGGACGCGGCAAAGGCAAAAGTAAAAAATTGGCGGAGAGCGATGCGGCGGCGATGGCCTTGGCGAGTTTGGTGCAGAAATCCGGAAGCGAACTTCCGCCACCGGATCCGATTACGGAAGCTCTTTGATGAAACTATCCGCCTGCCGAATCGATTGATCCATTTCCGCGAGCAACTTCGAGATGTCATCCTGGATGTTGAGCGCTTCTTTTTGCAGCGACGACAGCGCCTGCGCATTCAAGTTGTGTTTCAGAAAAAGAACCTGATCGCGAAATTGCGTGATGACCGGTTCCATGCTGCTTTCCGCGCGTTTGAGCGCTTCGTGCAACGCTTCATATCGTCGGCGCGTGGCGCGAAGTTGCTCCCGGTCGCGGTTCCGTAAACTTTCGGACGAGAGTTGCTTGAGTTCCTTTTCCCATTCGTCAAAAAGATCGTTCGCAACACTTTCCACGTCCTTCACCCTTTTGCGAACCGCCTCTGCCTTGTTGCTTGACCGGTCGAAGTCGCGTTTCAAACCGTCGTAAACTTTTTCCAGTTCGCCGCCTTGAAACCCGTAGAGTTCCTTCATCCGGGTCAATGCGTCCTTAAATTGCTGCCCGGCTTCCTTTTGTTCGTCGCGAGCGGCGATGACGCGTTTCTTCAACATGTCGCGTTTGTGCACGCCAAATGTTTCCATCGTTGAATAATAAGCGCTGCTGCAACCGACCAGCAGTGCGAAGAAAATCAGCAATCCCGAGAAGGCGATCCGAGTTATTTTCATGGCGAAAATCTACGCATGATTTTTCACGGAGAAAAGGGTGAATACCATCCTCCTGCGGAATTTTTCAGATCTCGGTGCTTGGGAGTATTTACCCGTTCGCGACGAACGGCTTGTCTTTTTTTTAAAAACTGAAACTGTAACAGGGTGAAAACCATTCTGCTGATCGATGATGACCAGTCATTTCGGGAAGCTATTTCCCATTGGTTGATCGACAGCGGGTGGCGTGTCTTGCAAGCAGAAGATGGCGAACTCGGCCTGCAACTCGCGATGGAACATCGGCCCGACGTGGTTCTCTGCGATTTGCTGATGCCCCGGTGCAATGGATTTCAGGTTTGCCGTTCGTTGCGCGCTCAAAAGGAGCACCTGCCCAAAACAAAAATATTTGTGACAACGGGAAGCGCCTATGCCACAGACCGGTTGAATGCGCTGGAATCCGGCGCGGACGACTACCTTGTCAAACCTATCATGCCAAACGAACTTGTGGCCCTGCTCAATCGCGCCACTGGAAACGGGAGCGACCAAGAGTCGATCCAAGCGGTTCTTCCACCCCATCTTTCTCCCGCTCCCGTACGATTAAAATTTTGGGGCGTGCGCGGCTCCATTCCGACGCCGGGTGCCGATACCGTTTTCTATGGAGGGAACACGTCATGTGTCGAAGTGCGTGCCGACCACGAAATTATTATTCTCGATTCCGGCAGCGGCATTCGTCCGTTGGGACAGGCGTTGAACGATGAATTCAAGGGCAAGCCGATTAACGTCACATTGCTCATTTCGCACACGCACTGGGATCATATTCAGGGATTTCCTTTTTTCGGCCCCGCTTACAATCCAAAGAACGAGATCAAGATTCTCGGCTTCGAAGGAGCGCGCAAAGGGTTGGAAAATATTTTATCGTCGCAAATGGAAAGCTCCTATTTCCCCGTCAGCATGGCAGAAATGCCCGGCAACATCACCATTCAAGAACTCAAGGATGCCACGTTCCGCGTGGGGCAAGTCCGGGTGCAGGCCGCGTTCCTCAATCATCCTGGAATTTGCACCGGCTATCGGATTTTCACCTCGGCCGGATCGATTTGTTACATGACTGACATCGAACTTGTTAAACGCATGCGTGCGGAGCAATCCGTGCAGATCTCTGCGGAAGAAGCGAAGTTCGCGCGCTTACAAGATGAGCGTTTCGCCCTGTTCGCAGAAGGTGCCGAGGTTTTAATTTTGGACGCGCAATACGACGCCACCGAATACAAAGGGCACATCGGCTGGGGCCATAGTTGCGTGGATGATTCGGTCACGTTCGCCATCGCCGCAAAGGTGAAACGGCTGTTCCTTTTTCACCACGACCCCGATCATAACGACGAGAAAATCTCACGCATGGTCGCCAGCGCCCGCGAACAGGTCGCAGCGAGTGGTAGCGATCTGATCGTCGAAGCCGCTCGTGAAGGATTGGAATTAATCCTCGAAGCCAAGCCCGCCGTTCTGGACGGCAAAAGTTAGCTCCTTTAATCGGAATTCAACACAACGGTGCAAGGAGACGCATGACTCTAAAAGCTTTGCCATGCATCCCACCACAATTGAGTCGCTAAACGTGCCGGTAGGAAGTAGTCTCCCACTAGAAAGGTTTTGAGCTAAGTGCGCTTCAAAAATGCATTTTGCTTTTTTATTTCAAATAGTATTTTCGAAAGGAGAGGGGCACGCCGGAAAATCCAAAACCGGCGGCCCCACGCATGAACTAACCCTATCGCCTTTAGAGATAGCACTCTCTATGCCGCAGGAGGTCTGCCAGCAGTCGGTTAGGTCGAGGTTTGTGCGTGCCTAGTTTTTTGACGGAATTCGGTTCGCGTAGTCTGGAATTGCGACTACTTGGAATCAGGGTTGGCTACCCGCTTCGAGTCAGGAGGAAGAATCTTCGAAATGCGTGCTGATGTCTCGATTTCAACCGTCATTCGGGCGGGTGGGAAGCAGCGAGTAACGAGTTAATTTTTCACGAATCGTCGGACGTGAAACGCCCAGCCACTTCGCCGCTTTCGACTGATCGCCACCCGCAAGTTGAATGGCTTGAGTGTAAAGTTCGCACTCCACGGTTCCGGTGAAGACGGAAAGAACCTCGGTCAGTTCACCCTTTTGCGCGCCGTCCAAAAGTTCAGCAACGTAACCTGAAATCGTTTGTTGGGACTTTAACGCCGGAAATCGTGAAGCGGTGATGGCGCGCACGCTCTCTACTCCAATCGTGTATCCATGAGAGGCGAGTAGTGCCTTGCGAACTACATTTTCCAGTTCTCGAACATTGCCGGGCCAATTTGCCTGCCGTAAGAATTCAACGGCATCAGGTACAATCGACGGTTTGCTTACTCCTAATTCCGCTCCGTGACGGCGTAAAAAATAATGAACTAACTCCGGGATGTCTTCGGGACGCTCGCTGAGTGGCGGTAAAAAAATGACGGCGACATTCAGTCGATAGAAGAGATCCTCCCGGAATTCCTTTTCCTGGATTGCCAGTTCCAGATTGCGGTGGGTCGCAGTGATCACCCGGACATCGACCGGGATGGTTTCCTTGCTGCCAAGGCGTTGAATCGTTTTTTCTTGAAGCACGCGGAGCAGTTTTACTTGCGTGCCCAAAGTGGTGTCGCCAATTTCGTCCAGGAACAGTGTTCCGCCATTAGCCTGTTCAAAGCGGCCAATGCGGCGAATCTTTGCATCGGTGAAAGCTCCCGGTTCATGGCCGAAAAGTTCGCTCTCCAAAAGGTTTTCCGGAATGGCCGCGCAGTTCACCACGATAAAGGGGTTATGAGCACGCTCACTGTGTTGATAGATGGCGCGAGCCACCAGCTCTTTTCCGGTCCCTGTTTCGCCTCGGATTAAAACGGTCACTGGCTTGTTGGCGATCCTTCCGATTTCTTTGTAAACGGTCTGCATCGCCCGGCTCTTTCCAATGATGGCAGCCTTGGTCGATTCAGTTCCGCCGATTTCCACCAACTCCGACATCAACCGGCTGCTGGCGATGGCTTTTTCGATCATTTCCAGGAGTTCCGGATAATGAACGATGGGTTTCTCGATAATGTAATAATCGTAAGCCCCGCACTTCGTCGCTTCGATTACGACTTCTGTAGTGTGATGAGCGGTCATCAGGATTACCGGCATTTGCGGCTTGGAGATGTGCAACTGTTTGATGATCTCCAGCCCTTGTCGTTTTTCAACGTCACCGGGGCCGGGCATTTGCAAATCGGTGATGACGGCATCGAAGTCTTCCTTCTGCGCGCGGGATAAGCCTTCCTCCGCAGTGGTTGCCGTGGTCACGTCATATTTTTCCTCTTCCAGCACATGTTTCAGCGCTGAACCGACCTCTTTGTTATCATCGATCAAAAGAATTTTAGCCATAATTCACTTTCGCGGCAGGACAATGCGAAAAACGGTCCGCCCACTTTCGCTTTCGAAATTCAAACTGCCGGAATGTTTTTTAATGATTTGCGCGGAAATGGCCAGACCCAACCCCGTCCCCTTTTCTTTTGTGCTAAAAAAGGGATCAAAGAGTCGATCCTGCAGTCCCGGTGGAATGCCCGGCCCGTTGTCTTCGACTTCAATGATAATCACTTTTGAAATGTTTCCGTTCAAATTAATTCGGTCCCGGCGCGCGCGCAAAATGATCGCGCCGTTTTGCTCGATGCTCTCCGCTGCATTTTGAATCAAATTGACCAGGACCCGGTTAAACTGTTCGGGGTCGGCTTGGAAGGTTGCGTCGCTTTCCACTTCGCACGTTAGCTGAATCGATTTTGCTTCCAACTGCGTGGTAAGCACCGCCTGCGCTTCCTTCAAGAGGTCTTCCGCCTTGGTGTCGACAAATTTCGGCATGGTCGGATTGGAGACGTTTAGAAAATTTTTAACAATCTGATTCAAGTGCCCGACCGTCTCTTCAATGACACTCGTGTCGGTTGATTCAGGGGATCCCGTAGGAATTCGTTTCCGCAACGTGTAGAGACGCGCATAAATTGTCGTCATTAAGTTTTTGATTTCGTGCGCTAGTTTGACCGCCATTCCACTGAAATGAGCAAACATGTCTTGCTGCTGTATGATCGCCTCTTTCTGGGCAAGCTGCTCGCGAAGAGGTAAAATGGCAAAACTGCGATAGCAAAGGGTCACTAGAAGAACCAGCAAGCCAATCGAACCCAGTACGAGCGGGTAAAACACCCTTCGAAAATCGAGGTTGCCGTCCAGAGACGGAGAATCGGGAAGTTTTACTTTGGCGGCCTCGGAAAAAATGAGCGATTGCTTGACGATTTCTTTTTCCAGATTTGTTTTCACGAAGAAATCAATTGCCGCCGCATCAGATTGAAGTTTCTTGCTTAAATTCAAAAGCGCGCTCAATTGTTTGCCTAACTCGCCTTGCGCCTCCACCGACTGTTCCCTGGTCATCGATGCGGCATTTTTTCGGAAATCCTCCACGCTCAACAAATAATTACTGGCAACAGGCTCGATTTGCTCAAGCCAGTGCTGGAGATCATTTGCAATCGGAATGACCGTGTTCGTTTCCGAAGACATATCTTGTTGCCCGAGCTTTTTCAGAGCTTCGCTTTGCTGCAAAAGATTGTTCCCCTCCGCCAGTCGATTGGTCAGGGAATCCCAAGAGTCTTTCCATCCCTGTATTTTTTCCTTCAGCTTCACCGATCTGGCTTCGATTTTTCGATTGATGGTAACTTCGGTCAGGGCTTTTTGGACGTCGCGCGCTTTAACTAATTCTGCCAACTCCAGGTATTTGTCTTTGATTTGGGGAGCGTCCTGCAGGTCGAAGTGCGGGGTAGAGTGCTGGCGCGCGGAAGCTTCCTGGGCTTTCTTAAATATTTTTTTGGCATCTTTGAAGTCCGTCAGCGCGACGTTGATCGCCTGTTGCTCCTTCAGAATTTTCGGCCCGAGCCAATACGATTGAATGGTCGCGAAGCCAATGATCAGCATCAAACCAAAGAGAGCGATTTCAATACTCAATTGTCGAATTTTAATTTTCAGACTCATGAATTGCTTTCGTTTTTTGCTTGGATTGTTTCGAGCAACACACGCTCCAGGCAATTTTTCCACCCGACGAGAAATGTTGTAGCACAGATTTGTAATCGTCGCGAAGCTTTAAAGAACAGCCTCTGGCGGAAGTTCGATTTTGCACAAAGCCGTGCCAAAGAGAATTTTTTGTTGGGGACGATATTGCCCCACGCAAGACAAGTGGCCTTTACCTTCTTGCAAGTGAGAAATCTGTCCTCAAAACATCTCGTTTTGGGACAGGGTGGGCTTTCAAGGAATTCTGTCCGTGGTCGATTTCTACACAAATTTGTATCGGACCGGATCAAAAATTACCACTCATTCGTTAACGTAACCTCTGCACTGGAAGCCCTTTTTCGCGGCATACCCTCTGCGAAGGTTTATTTCGCAATGTTGAAAAACTCGAAAGATAAACATCATGAATCGGAATAAACTCGTAGAAGTCGCAGCCTCAATTTGGTTAAAACAGAACAGGTTTACCGCTTGTCTATTTGTGTATGCCCTCATCAACCTGTTCATGGTTGTTGATGCATCTGCCGGGCTGCGTACCACCTTGCGAGCGCCTGCCAATTTCGCCGTCACGTCCGTCGCCGCTTCCTCGGTATCGCTGGCCTGGGCCGATCAGTCCAATGCCGAAGACTATTTCGATCTCGAACGAAGTTCGCTTTCATCGCGAAAAGGCTTTTTAAGTATCGGCACCTTGCCGGCGAATTCGACCACGTTCACAGACACCACCGTTGCACCCACAACCACTTACTATTACAGGATCAGCGTGGTCAGTGCTGGATTACGTAAGACATCGCCTACGATCTCCACCACCACCCCGGCCAGTGATTGCGGTTTCTCGATCTCGCCAAGCATCGCTTCGATCGGAGCGGCTGGTGGAAACGGATCAGTGACTGTTCTAGCCGCAGTTGGATGCGGCTGGAGTGCGACGAGCAACGATGGATGGATAGTGATCACTGCCGGAGCGAGTGGGAGCGGTAACGGAACGGTGGATTATACAGTAGGAGCGAATCCGGGTTGCGCATCAAGAGTGGGAACGCTGACGGTAGCAGGAACAACCTTTACAGTAAATCAAGGCGGTGGATCAGGAAGTTTTACAATTTCGCCATTGAACCGGGCACATGGAGCAGGAGCTGAGGCAGGCACCGTGAGTGTGACAGCGACGGCTGGATGCGGCTGGAGTGCGACGAGTAATGATGGATGGATAGTGGTCAGTGCCGGAGCGAGTGGGAGCGGCAATGGAACGGTGAATTATACAGTAGGAGCGAATCCGGGTTGCGCATCAAGAGTAGGCACACTGACGGTAGCAGGAACAACCTTCACAGTAAATCAAGGCGGTGGATCGGGAAGTTTTACGATTTCGCTGGGATCACGGACGCATGGATCTGGATCGGAGATAGGAAGTGTAACCGTGAGTGCATCATCGGCAGATTGCAATTGGAGTGCGAGCAGCGGCGTGGCCTGGGTAACGATCACTGCCGGAGC
>JAYVSV010000133.1:0-13005 GCA_043775015.1 Verrucomicrobiota bacterium | reverse complement strand
TGCCGGTTTCCAAACCGGCTTGAGGGGTTGGCGCGCCGGGCCACCTTGGGGAACTTACCCGGAAAATTCATGGCAACGCAAAGCCGACTGCAAGTCGGCGCTCCGTCGATGCGGGGGCAGTGTCAAGATGCGCCCGGTTTGTCCTAAACCGCAGCGACTAGGATTGGATCGAAGCCGCAGTCATTTCAAAATTATTGGAAAAATTTAACCCGCTACGAGTTGGGACAACTCGCGGCGCACGGAAAAAATTCTTGCTTGTTATTTAAATTTCTGTAATTTCTGTTTAGACAGAAATATGAAAACGCTCAGCCCAGTTCAACAAAAGTTCATCCTCCATTGGGGCGAGATGGGGACGCGCTGGGGAATCAACCGGACTGTTGCCCAGATTCATGCGCTGCTCTTCATGGCGCCCAAGCCGCTCAATGCGGAAACCATCGCGGAAACTCTCGATGTCGCGCGCTCCAACGTGAGTAACAGCCTCAAGGAGTTGCAAGGGTGGGGGATCGTCAAACTCGTTCATGTCATGGGCGACAAGCGCGATCATTTTGAATCGATGAAGGACGTTTGGGCTATGTTCCGCGTGGTGCTTGATGAACGGAAAAAGCGCGAAATCGATCCGACATTAGCTCTGTTGCGCGAATGCATCGATGAAGCCGACAAGGACAAGGAAACCGATGAATACACCGAGCAACGTTTGCGCGATCTGCATGAATTTTTTGCGATGACTACAGTTTGGTACGGCCAAATCCGGCAGTGGCCCACCACCGCGCTCACCCGATTTGTAAAACTCGGCGACAAAGCACGCAAACTTCTCGGCATCGGCCAATAATTTTTTAAATGCTGTTTCTGTGAATACTGAAATAACAGACAAGAACGCTAAAGCTCCAAAGGGATGGGTGTTTTACGATGCGGAATGTCCGCTGTGCGTTCGGTGGGCAGGCCGCACCAGATCGTTGTTGAACCGCCGGAACTTTGAGCTTCTGCCATTGCAGAACTCATGGGCTAATGAACGCTTACATCTGCCTGATTCCGGTGAACTAACCGAGATGCGTCTTCTGCTCGTGGATGGCAGGGATTTTGTTGGTGCCGATGCCGTGATGGAAATTGCGCGACAGATCTGGTGGGCTTGGCCGGCGTGGGCGTTCGGTAAAGTTCCTGGTGTAATTTTACTTTTTAGGACTATTTATCGATTCATTGCGGACAACCGAAATTGCGGAACTGAAACATGCGTCGCAAGAAGTCGAACAAACTGGCTCGATTGGATTCCTTTGGTGCTGCTGCCGATTGCGGCTTTTTCTTTGCGCGAATTGTTACCCGCTTGGATTTTTATGTGGGTGTTCGTCACGACTCTCTTTTTCGGATGCAAGTGGCTGACGTGGCGGCGCGCTAAAATCGGATTTGTTACTGCTGGCCCAGTGCGTACCGTCGGCTACTTCTTCGCCTGGCCGGGAATGAATGCGCACACATTTCTCACACAAAAATACGAGCGAAAACCCGAAGTTGGCGAATGGGCGCGGGCTTCCGGAATATTTCTATCCGGTGGAGCAATCGTTTGGCTTGCGGCGAAGGCTACGTTGACAGCCGAACCGATAGCCAATGCCTGGCTCTTCATGTTTGGTCTGACGTTGATCCTGCATTTCGGATTCTTCCATTTGGTCGCACTCGCCTGGCAACGCGCCGGTGTTGCCGCAGAGCCGCTGATGAAATCTCCCCTAACTGCGACATCGCTTGCGGATTTTTGGGGCGCACGTTGGAACACCGCGTTCAACAAACTGGTGAACGACCTGGCCTTTCGTCCGCTGAAACGCCGCGCCGGAATCTTCTGGGCAACGATGACTGTCTTTGCGATTTCAGGTGTGATTCACGAACTCGCGATTTCGGTTCCAGCGCGAGGTGGTTACGGTTTCCCCTTTGCCTATTTTCTTGCGCAAGGCTTCGGAGTTTTATTCCAACGGAGCAGCATGGGCCGCGCACTCGGATTGGGACGTGGCGCACGCGGTTGGTTATTCATGTTTCTTTTTACCGCTGCTCCGGCTTATTGGCTTTTTCATCCCGTATTTGTTCACAATGTAATCCTGCCGATGCTTCACGCCATCGGCGCAAACTAAAAAACCATTATGAAACTCAACCTCACTCTGCTTTTGCAAATCGCCGGTGTCCTGCATCTCGGTCTGATGTGCGCGGGCTTGCTTATGCCGCGCGTCGTGAATTTGAGTAAGCATCTCGCCGTGCTGCCGCCATTCATCCGCCAATTGTTTTGGGTTTACTACTCCTTCATCGCACTTTGCCTTGCGAGTTTTTGCGTCATCACCGTCGCGTTTGCCGACACCCTCGCGGCGGGCGGCAATCTGGCGCGCGCATTGTGCGCCTTCTTCGCGGTATTTTGGACAGTGCGATTATTCGCCGCCACGTTTGTTTTCGATATGAAGCCGTATCTCACAAGCGGCAATCGTCGCCTCGGCTATCACGCCATCAACATTGTTTTTGCTTATCTGCCCATTGTGTATGCGTGGGCCGCGTGGAAAGGAGGGGCGCCATGATTGCCACCGCTCATCCGCAGGGAAAAATTTGGTCGGGAATAAAATCATTCTTCGCGCCTGCGAAAACAAAAGGTCAAGGCGCAGCAAAAAAGAGAAAGCGTCGCCCACGCAAAACAACAACATTTTTTGAAATGCCATGAACGCTGCGCCCTCCATTCTAATTCGGCAGCCGCGACTTCACTTGCCAGTTGTCAGTGGAATAATCGAAAGACGGATGCTGGTGAACTTTCGCTGCGAACCAACAACGCTCTCGCGAATTCTCCCGAAGCCGTTCCGCCCCAAACTTGTGAAAAGTTGGGGCATGGCTGGTATTTGTTTAATTCGTTTGGGAAATGTTAAACCTGCTTTTCTTCCCGGCGATCTTGGCTTCAATTCGGAAAACGCTGCGCATCGCATCGCAGTGGAATGGAATGAGGGTGGCAAAACACGCGAAGGCGTTTTTATTCCCCGACGCGACACAAATTCGCGGTTGAATCGGTTTGCCGGAGGAAGGTTTTTCCCCGGAGTTCATCACGCTGCAAAGTTTCAAGTGTGGGAAACAAGTGATTGCTTCAAATTGGAAATGAAAAGCCACGATGGCGATGTTTTCGTTCGCGTGCAGGCGCGCGTTGCGGACACGTTGCCGACCGGCTCCATTTTTGGTTCGCTTGCTGAGGCGTCGGCTTTCTTCCAAGGTGGAGCATTGGGTTGGTCAACGCGGAAGGTTAGTAACGAATTTGACGGATTGGAATTAATTTGTCGCGAATGGAGAATGGAAACTCTCGAGGTTGAACGCGTCGAATCCAGTTTCTTTGAAAATCGTGAAATCTTTCCGGCCGGATCGGCCCAATTCGACAGTGCAATTCTGATGCGCAACATTGCCCACGAGTGGCATTCGCGCGGACGGCTCACCGTTTTGAAGGGAGCAACAATGCCATGAAACAATGCATCATTCTCGCAGGTGGTTCTGGATTTCTCGGCGGCGCGCTGGCGAATCATTTCTCCGCGCTCAATTGGGAAGTCATCATTCTCACCCGCTCGCCGAAACAGCGAACCGATGGCGTGCGTGAAGTCGCGTGGGATGCGCGCACGTTGGGTGATTGGATTCGCGAACTGGACGGCGCAACGGCGGTGGTGAATTTGACCGGTCGCTCCGTGGATTGCCGTTACAACGCCAAGAATCGGCGCGAGATCATGGAGTCGCGGGTGGACTCGACTCGTGTCGTGGGCGAAGCGATTGCGCGATGTGCAAATCCGCCGCGCGTCTGGCTCAACTCCAGCACGGCCACGGTTTACAAGCACACGTTCGGCAAGCCGCATGATGAATCGAGCCTTGAAATGGATTCGGCAAAAGATGCGAAGGACGCGTTTTCGGTCGAAGTCGCACAAGCGTGGGAACGCACGTTGAACGAAGCCGTCACTCCGCGCACGCGCAAGGTTGCGTTGCGAACCTCGATGGTGCTCGGCCTCGGACACAACAGCGTATTTCCCGTGTTGCGACGGCTCACTCGATTTGGCCTCGGTGGAAAACAAGGCAGCGGAAAGCAATTTGTTTGCTGGATTCACGAGGAAGATTTCTGTCGCGGCGTCGAATGGATTATTTCTCACGAAGAACTCGCCGGGCCGATAAATGTTTGCGCGCCAAATCCGTTGGCGAACGAGGAAATGATGAAATTGTTTCGCAAAATTTGCGGCGTGCCGTTCGGATTGCCCGCCACGGAATGGATGCTGGAGATCGGCGCGTTTTTTCTACGAACGGAAACGGAATTAATTTTCAAAAGTCGGCGGGTGGTTCCCGGTCGGCTGATCGAATCAGGTTTTCAATTTCGATTTTCGTTTTTCCGCAACGCACTGGAGAACCTCCTTTCCAAAAAATGAATTAAAACTTATGAACGCCTGCGAACTCGCAAGAGGACGGACCGGCGGAATTAATGAAGCTGCGCACAAACGGATTCTTTCGCGCAGCGGTGAGCCGCTTTTTCTGGCCGATTGGGAGCGCGCGGTTTTCATTCATTACGAAGTCGATCCGGAAATTTTGCAGCGTCATGTCCCGTTTGAACTCGATTTGTGCGACGACAAAGCTTACGTGAGCCTGGTTGCATTCACGATGCGACGAATGCGTCCGCGCCTCGGCGGTTTAATTACGGAGTGGGTTTTCAAACCCATCGCAACGCACGAATTTCTTAACGTACGGACCTACGTTCGGCGCAATGGCGAGCCGGGGATCTATTTTTTGGCGGAATGGCTCTCGAATCCGCTGAGTGTGCATCTCGGTCCGCGAACATTCGGTCTGCCGTATCGCTACGGTAAAATTGAATATAACCACGTGCATGAACAAGGCGAGCTGCGCGGAGTAGTTTCGGACGGTTCGTCGCGCTTGGACTATTGCGCGAAGGTCGATTCAGGGATCGGTTTTAATTCCTGTGCGGAAAACTCGTTGGAAGAGTTTTTGATGGAGCGCTACAGGGCATTTACGAAACGCCGATCTATATCGCGATTGTTTCGCATCTGGCATCAGCCCTGGCCGCAAGCAGCCATCGAATTTGAAATTCTCCGCGACGATTTGCTTATCCAAAACTGGCCGTGGTTCAAAGAAGCGCGGTTTGTTGGTGCAAACTATTCGCCGGGCGTTCGTGACGTCTGGATGGGACGACCGCACAAAATCCGTTCGCGTTAAAATACAGCTGCGCCGAATTTGTGGAGCCGCTATGGAGTTTGCTTGGGAGAGGGCGCCGGAACCAATTGCATCCATTTTAGAATTTGTAGCGCTGATTTTTTGGCCGCACCCAAAACGTGATGGTCAGCACTGTAAATTATTTTCCAATCACGATAGCCGCCGCAGTTTTCCCTCAGCCACGGGTAAACGAAAGGCCAGGGGACGATCGGATCAATCAAACCAGTGAGATAAAAAACCGGAACAGTCGTTTTGCGAGCGATGGATTGCAGGTCGCTCTGAGCAATCAAGTCAAGGCGATGCGCGGCTGCGATCAAATCTTCTTTCGTGCGACGGTCCACAAATTCCCGCTGCGCTGCGCGAACTTCGGGTGAATTTCCGTCACGCGTTCTGGCATAAATTGTGTAAAACCACAAAATGGATTTCAGAAGCGGACCTGGAATGTGCAGCGACAGAAGTTTTGCCAGTCGCACCGCTGGAATAATCGGATGCCGCACAAATCCACCTGCTAAAATCAATCCATCGATTTGAAAATATTCTGAATTTTGCCCAATCCAGGCCCATGCGACTTGTGACGCAAACGATTCCGCCAAAATCCAACCGCTCGTAACTTTATTTTCCAACAACATTTGTTCAACCGCCTTGGCGTAATCGTCCAGTGACCATTCCAGAGTTCGCGGAAAGGTGATTTCGACGAGGCGCGCTTGACCTCTGATCTCGCGTCGAAAAGCGGTGTTCAAAGTCCAATCGCCGTGGGTCCCTGGTAAATAAATCAGGGTTGGTCCGTCGCCCTCCTGGATTCTGATTTGCAGTTCTTCAACCATGATTTGGTTCGCTGGCCAAATTGAATTGATCGTGCTGTAAATAAAACAACACCTGCTGGATCGTTTTCAACCGCCACATCATCCAAGTATGGCTGTTATGCACGAGCAGGAATTGTTTCATGCCTTCGACTTTTGCGCTCTCCACGGAAACTTTCCCGTCATCGGCACCGGACAGAATTCGGGAGAACCACGGGTTGAACGAGCGGTCACCCGCGATTACACCCAACTCAAATTGGGCCGGGCCGAGTTGCCTGGGTAAATCCATCGGTGCAGTTCCAAGTTCGCAACCAGCTGGCCCGAGAATCCAGCGTCCGACGGCGTTGCGCTTCAGTTCCTCGACGAGTTCGCTGCCTTGATTGGGCGGCGCCAACATCACCACTGAGCCAAGGTTATCGATCGTGTGATTGGATAAATATTGTCGGAGAATAATTCCGCCCATCGAGTGAGTAACGAAATGAACTTTGCTGGCGTGGCGCGCAGTATTCTCATTGAGCACGGGTTGTAAATAATTTTCCGCCAATTGTTCGACCCGGAATTTTCGCGAAGGATACGCGAGGTTGATCGTTTGATGGCCGGCGCTCGCCAGGCTCCATTCCAGCCGTTTCATGCTGAGAGAAGTCCGGGCGAGTCCGTGGATCAGGATCACGCATTCGCGCGAAATATCGGGTTTAACCTCGTGCGCAAATCCCATCGTTTGCAGGGCGAACAGGAAAGCGGCGGTTAATTTGAAGTTCATTTTCGTCGCTTCGGGTTACGTCGTTTCGAGAAGAATTTTCTGCAGCTCGCGATGGTTCGTCTTCCCAGTGCCGAGTTTTGGAATTTCGCGAACGACTTTGATTTCGCGTGGAATACAAAGGTTGCTCAAGCCTTTCGCTTTAATGGCAGCGCGTATTTCGTCGAGCTGCAACTTCGGCTCGTTGGTCACGGCGATTAACACTTCGCCCTTTCCTTCATCCGGACGCGTGACGACGGCGATCTGGCAGCGCAATCCGTAATTTGGAAATGCCCCCGCCAACGCGTCCTCCACGGCCGTGAGGCTTACCATTTCTCCGCTGATTTTGGCGAACCGTTTTAACCTCCCCAAAATGTGGACGAAGTGATCGGCATCGACGCTTACGATGTCGCCGGTGTCGTACCATCCGCCCAGTGCTTGAAATATTTCATTTGCATCTGGATTCAAATAGCCGCGCATGACATTTGGCCCGCGCACGAAAAGTCTTCCGCCCGTTTCCACGCCGTCGATTGGTTCTAATTTAAACTCGATGCCCGGAAGAAATTTTCCGGCGGACCCATGCGATGGAGTGAGCAGGGTATTGACCGTGATGGCGGGACTGCATTCGGTCGCGCCGTAGCCTTCGAGAATTCTCACGCCGAAACGACGTGCCCAGGTGTTGGCGGTGGCTTCCTGCAATTTTTCCGCAGCGGCAAATAAATAGCGCAGCGAACGAAAATCGTAGGCGTTCGCTTTGCGCGCGTAACCATTTAAAAAAGTATTCGTGCCGAACATGACCGTGCAATTCAGATCGTAGAAAACGGTTGGAACAATCCGGAAGTGCAATGGCGATGGATAAACAAAAACGTAAAGGCCGCGCACCAATGGCAGAAGTGCGCCGACGGAGAGACCAAAACTGTGGAAAAGCGGAAGCGTATTGAAAAAGCGATCCTGATCCATGAGATCGGTCACCGCGAGCATCTGCCGGATGTTCGACAGCAGATTTCGATGCGTCAGTTCAACACCTTTCGGCATTCCTTCCGAGCCGCTGGTGAAGAGAACCACCGCGACATCGCAAGGTTGCAAACCGGGATTTGCGAATCTTGGATTTGCACGGTTGCGAAGGACGGCCGCATATTTTTCAGCTTTCGAAATTTTTGCGCGCACGTCCTCCACGTAAATGAAGTCAATACCGGCTTCGATCAACGGCTGAAGGTTCAGCTTCGCCTTTTCAATGAACGTTCGCGAGGTGATGACTTGCTTCACTTCGGCAAGCTGCAAGCAACTCAGCATCGTGCTTGGACCGGTGGAGTAATTCAGGATCGCTGGAATTTTTCCAGCCGCCCACAAACTCAAGAGCGCCACGGGCATGGCGTTGACGTTGGGCAAAAGAACGCCGACACGCGATTCGCTTCTCAAAATCCGATTCCACTGGCGCTCGAACAAATCGACGCCGATCAGCAATTTGCGGTAGGTGAGTTTTTGTCGGGTGACATCTTCCAGCACGACCTGTTGCGGACGAAGCCGCGCCGTTTCTTCGATCGCGTCCAATAAATTTTTAGGGCCTTGCTCCATTTCAACCCAAAATTGTTGTTGCACCAACGTGTCACGCAGCCAGTTGGTCAATTGAGAGCGAGCCGAAGTGGTGCTGACGTTTTGCGGTTTTACCGGCGTGATTACGTCGCTGAAATGCGCGGAGATGCGTGGAAAAAGTTTTTTCCAACCCGGCGACGGCGAAAGCAGAAACCGATTGGCCCCGCGTAAATAACACGTCACAACTTTCGCCTCCGTTTTGTAGAGGAGAAAACCGGTTCCATCGAAGAGTTTCATCAAACTGCCCGTCTGCGAGAGTCGGCCTTCGGGAAACAGGACGAGCTTTCCACCCTTCTGTAAATATTCCGCCATGTGTTTGACGGCGTAGGGCGAATCAGTTTCCACTGGAAACGTTTGGCGACCGGTCATCAGCTTGCGATGAAACCAACTGGTTTGCGCCGTGTGGCTCGATGTGACAAAACGCCAATCGTCATCGAGACAAACGGCGATGAACAACCAATCAAACCACGAGACATGATTGGGGGTGAGCAGCATCGGCCCCGGCGCGCGCAACGCTTCTTCGTTGAACGCGCGGAAGCAGAATAGAATTTTCAGCAAAGTACGCAGGAAAGTTTTCATAAAGCCGTGTGTTTCCGTTTTGTGAACGACGTGATTCCGAGCCACAGAGCGACCAGGCCAGTGAGGACCGTGGAAATGGGCGCGAGCCAATGATCAAACGGCAGATTTCCTTTGCCGCTCAAGCGCAATGTGCCGTTGAGCATAGCTTCACCGCCGGGAAATGGCGCGGAGGCTTCGACGACCCCATCACGGTTGACGAGTTGGGAAATTCCAGAACTAGCAACACGGAAAATCGGGATGTCGTATTCAACGGCGCGAATCGGTGGAACGCGGGAGTGCAACTCGTGTTGATGTTTACCCCAATCCGCCACATCCATCATGGGAACAATGAGTGCTTCAGCTCCTTGGCGAACCAGTTCATCCACGACGCGGCGATAGCTTAAGTCGTAACAAATGCAAATACCGATTTTGCCCCACGGCGAGTTCCAAAGCTTTTGCTCCGCTGCGGGTAAACCGTCTTTAAAAAATTGGATTGGAACACTTTTCGCCTGACGAAAAACGATCTCGCCCTTCGGATCAATGGCGAACGCGGTGTTGTAGTAGTTACCGTTCGGCAAAGGCTCTTTACCTCCCACGATGAGATACTTTCCGTTTTCGCGACACCACGATTTTATTTTGTCGGGGACTGGGCCATCAAAAGTGTATTCGCTCAGCACCAGCAATTTAGCTTCGGGACTTTTTTTCACGAGCTTGTTTAACGCAACAATGACTCCTGTTTCGGTTGGAAATTCCATTTGCACACCTGCGACAAAGACCAATTTGTCATAGTCATAAAATAGATTTTTTTCCGGGGGGAGATTTTGAAAGAGTCCTAATAGAAAGATGAACACTGTTATCATGGCGCAGGAAATTTTTCGGGAGAAAAGCGATAGCGCGGCGATAATGGCCATCAACAGAAAGCCGATCCCATAAACTCCTGCGCTCTCAAATAAATAAAAAAATGGATTGTCTAACAACCACCCTGTAAACTTTCCGAAAGAGTAACCGACATTCATCCAGGAGAACCGAAGGTAATAAAGTTCGCTGCGAAAATATTCCAAACCCATCCAGAGAAATGGCACGATGAAAGCAAAAGTTTTTGCCCCGAATTGTTTGCGAGCGACTTGAGATAGGAAAAGAAATAAACCAATCCAAAACGCCAGCACCGCCCAGAGAGCAATCGCCGCTCCATTAAAAATGTTCCAGAAAAATCCGAGTTGCGGTGCGAAGGTCGCCATGCCGATTGCAAACCCGATGTAAAAGGCTTTTCGTGATGTGCTTAAATTCGCGAGCCGGAAAAGACAAAAGAGAAAAACCGCGATGAGAAAACTGCATTGCGAAAAAGTGTATGCCAGATGAAACGAAGCGATTGCACCCAGTGAATAGAGAATCGTTTGTTTCCAATTCAGTTCTTCACAAGAGTTGGGTGGATTCACAGTTCGCCTTTCTCCTGAGGATCTTTGGCAAGGGGAACTTTTAACCAGTAAATCAACGCGGCAACCAGCGCTGCCAAAATCAAAAAATTTCCAGAAGGCGTCGAGTTCAGGTTCGTCGCCAGATAGATGAAACCGCCGCCAGAAAGCATCGCAAGGTTGTTAATGAAATTTTGAACGGCGATGGTTTTGCCGAGTTTAGTTTGATCGGTTTCGGCTTGGATCGCGGCGTTAAGCGGAATTAAAAAAAGTCCACCGCACACACCGGCGAGAATCAAAACCGAGATGATGATCGCGTGGTTTGTTTGCCGCCCGATCAATCCGACAAACAGAATTAGCGCGGCCAGACCCCAGCCATAACGTTGCGTCCAACGCAGGTCGCCGACGCGATGGAGTTGTCCGGCCAACACGCTGCCAATCACGATGCCGATCAGGAGCCACAGATTTAAAAGTGAAATCTGAATGTTGTCGGTCATGCCGAGCGTGGAAAGTCCCCAGGCTTGGAAATTGGTCTTCAACGTTGTGCCGCATCCCCAAAAAATTGCGGTGCCCAAAAGCATTTTGGCGAACCGACCTTTGGTCATCATCTCTTTGAAATGTTGAAAAAATTCGCGGGCGCTGGCCCGAAGTTGAACGTCGGGTTTGAACGGCGTTTGGGTCATGAAAAAATTCAAGGTCAAGCCGAGGGCGAACACCAGTGCGAGCAGACCATAGCAAACCGCGACTGGGAGTTTTTGAATCATCGCGCCGCCGCCAATGATGCCGCTGAGAATGCCGACGAGCGTCAACATTTCGATGGTGCCGTTGGCTTTAACAAGTCGTTCGGTTGGTAAAATTTCCGGGAGAATTCCGTACTTTGCGGGGGAAAAAATACATGCGCCAAGTCCGACGACAAAATAGCCAATGCCTTGCCAGAACGGATGACCGAATAAACTGAGCGCGACGATTCCGACGCCAATCAAAGAAATTAAATTTCCACCCAACAACCAGCGAGTTTTTGGAAAACGGTCGTTCAAAAAACCTGCGAGCGGTGCGAATCCAACATACGGTAAATAGAGAAGGCAGGCGTAAAGCGCGTTGGCAATGCTAAGTTGTTTGTCGGTAATCAGACCGGCGTTATGTTGGAAAGTGAGCGGGCCGATGATCACGAAAAGCACCGCTTGCACCCCGAATGCGCTGAGAAACTGGCTGGCGAGAAGCAGGGAATAATTGCGATTGGTCTTCACGATTTTTGCTTCAGTTGAGTATGCGAAAACAATTCTATGTTTGCACTTAATTTCTTGAGATCGCCGACGAGTTGCTTCGTTTTCGCCACCGGAAAGTTACCCCAAATTTTTTCAGCGGCATCATAGTAATCGGGAAGAATTTTTTCGATTAACCTCCCGCCCGTTGCGGTCAACACCACTTTATAGGCGCGGCGGTCGGTCGAACTGTCTTTGCGCAGGAGCAAGCCCCGATCCTCCAGACGGTCAACCAAACCGGTCACGTTTGAACGGTGCATGATCAACTCGCGGCTGAGTTCAACCTGGGTGAGGCCGTTCGGATTCAAGTAGAGCAGATTCAAGATGTTGAACTGGCTTGGGCTGATCTCCCAGCGGTCAAAAAAAATCCGGCTCGTGTTCCAAAGATTTTCAGCGGTGCGCAACAACTGGAGCAAGGCTTTGTAACGCGCACCTTTGGACTTGTCCTGCTTCATGCCCGCAATGATGACGTATAGATTGTTTATATGTCAACATTATTTCGGGGTTGAATTCGTAAAAGGGCTGGCCTGATCCCTTTACGGCGCGATCTTTCGCAGAGCGTTGGTTGCATCCCTCCTGACGTTGATGTCGCTGTCGGTGAAGATTCCAATGACGGGCGCAGCGGATGGATCGCTTTTCCTGAGCTGCCCAAGAGCGTGAGCCGCTCCCGAAACTATTTCCCAGTCTTGTTCGTCCAGGCATTTAGCCAGTGGCGCCACCGCCCAGGCGGAATTAGTGCAGTCCCATCGCACGTATTTAAGCGCGCAAGCTCTGAACGCAACTGTATTTGCTCGATTCGTAATTACCTCCATCAGACTTGGGAGACCGTAATCGGCGAGGCAACTCAAAACCAGCATCGGCCAGTCGGGCTCTGGCCGCCCTGCGTTCATGATTCGCACCATTTCTGGAATGACCGAAGTGGCCTCTTTGCCGAGGATGGTAAAGCCCTCGAGAGAAAAGTTTCTAAGTTCTTCTGGCCGTCCTGGGTAAATGCGGTGCTTGATTCTGGACCCGTAAGTCGTCTTTTCAAGCAGGCCAAGCGATTTTTTCTTCCACGCTGAGGGTTCGTAAAACGCCCATCTCATGAGGCAGGGCAATGCGTTTGTGCCAATGTGCCGGATCGCATCACTAGCCCGATCTACCTGCTGCCGCTTAATCGCTTCGTCTTCACCTTCGATTACCGGCTCAACGGATATCTCCAACCATTCACTCAACTTTTTCCCCTGATACTCGGGCTCCCGCTCTCCCGGCCAAACGATGAACGCAACCAACCCAGCCATGATAAGTCCAACCAAAATCAAAATGACCTGTCGTCTTTTCACCCGATTACGCTACCAAACAAAAGCCAAAAATCTAAAGGGAACCTCCGAAAACTGCTTTTCGGAGTTGGGTTAAGGGTTGGGGTTCGATGTTTGGGGTGATTGGATTCATGACGACTCCTTTGGTGGGGG
>JAYVSV010000132.1:0-45687 GCA_043775015.1 Verrucomicrobiota bacterium | reverse complement strand
TTCTCTTCCATCCCAACTTTATTTATAGAGTTGGCTAAATTTGTACATTTTATTCGTCAGAAATCTCTCCTTTTCTCACCCACTTTTAATCACACCCCACGTTTTTGGTTGTGCAGAATTTCCGCTTTTCTTTCAGGGCCACCTCTTTACTCTCCGTCGCCATTAAATGGCTTTGAAATTGTTCAACACCCTTTCGCGTTCCGTCGAGGAGTTTGCGCCGCTTGATCCGGCCGGGAAAAGGGTCGGAATGTATTGCTGCGGGCCGACCGTTCACGACTTCGCGCACATCGGAAATTTTCGCACTTTCGTGTTCGTTGACCTTGTCCGGCGCTATCTGGATTTCAAAGGTTTCGCGGTCAACCACGTAATGAACATCACGGATATTGAAGACAAAATTATCAAACGCGTTCAAGCCAGCCAGGTCCCGCTGCGCGAATTTACCCAGAAGTACGAGAACGCATTCCTCGAAGATTTGGCGGCGCTGAATTGCCTGCGCCCCCACCAAATGCCGCGCGCCACGGAACATATTCCAGAGATCGTTGCGCTGATTGAAAAATTGGTCGCGCGCGGCATCGCTTACAAAGCGAACGATGGCTCGGTTTATTTCAGTATCGAAAAATATCAAGGCTGCGGCTGCAAATATGGCCAGCTCGTCAATTTGAATTTCGAAGGGATGCGCGCGGGCGAACGCGTCAGCAGCGACGAATACGAAAAGGAATCCGTCGCGGATTTTGCGCTCTGGAAAGCGCGCGTGCCGGAAGACGGCGAAATTTTCTGGGCGAGTCCGTGGGGCGAAGGCCGCCCTGGCTGGCATATTGAATGCAGCGCCATGAGCATGAAATGGCTTGGCCCAAGTTTTGATCTGCATCTCGGCGGCGAAGATTTGATGTTCCCGCATCACGAAGACGAGATCGCGCAGAGCGAAGGGGCAGGGGTGCAACCGGACGCGCAGCCGTTCGTGAAGCATTGGATGCACGGCGCGCATCTGCTGGTGGAAGGGAAAAAGATGAGTAAGTCGCTCGGAAATTATTTTACCTTGCGCGATTTGTTGGCCAAGGGTTTCACCGGACGCGAAATCCGTTATCTGCTGATGTCGTCGCATTATCGCGAGCAATTCAATTTCACGCTGGAAGGATTAACCGGCGCGCGCACGGCGCTGGCGCGGATTGATGAATGCATGGCGAAGTTGCGCGAGGTGGGGGCAGGAACCACTGTTGGAGCCGATGTTGAATTGCTTGGGAGAATTTCCGAAACGCTTGACCATGATCTAAATATTTCGGGAGCGTGGGGCGTGATTTTTGAATGGGTGCGCGAGATGAATCGACTTGTGGCCGCGAAACAATTGCCTGCGGAACGCGCCGCTGCTGGATTAGCCGCGTGGGAAACGGTAAATTCTATTCTTGGATTCTCGTTGGCAGGTGAAGCGGAGATTCCAGTTGAATTGAGCGCGCTTCTCGAGGAACGCCAAACCGCGCGCCAGGCAAAAGATTTTAAACGTTCTGATGCGATTCGCGATGAATTGAAAGCCAAAGGATGGGTCATCGAGGACAAGCCCAATGGAGCGCGGTTGAAAAAGATTTAAGCATTCGCGCATGAACGGAATTTTCATCACCTTTGAAGGCACGGAGGGCAGCGGCAAATCGACTCAGATTGCTTTGCTTGCCGAGAAATTAACCGCCCTTGGCTTGACCGTTCATCGATTGCGCGAACCGGGCGGCACTCCCATTGGTGAAGAAATTCGCCACACGCTCAAACATAGCGAAGCCAATTACGCGATGACCTCCGAAGCGGAGTTGCTCCTGATGAACGCGAGCCGCGCGCAACTGGTTCGTGAGGTGATTCGTCCCGCACTGGCCAGCGGACACTTCGTGCTCTGCGATCGTTTTTACGATTCCACCACTGCGTATCAGGGTTACGGTCGCGAATTGAATTTGCAGAAAGTTGCCGAAGTCATCGATTTTGCCGTTGGTGAAACAAGGCCGCACTTGACGCTGATGCTGCATGTGCCGATCGAAGTCAGCGAAGCGCGCCGCCGATCCCGTCAAGCCATGCTTTTGGAAGTGCCGCAAAAGAAATCGAGCAAACATGTCTCGCCCCTGCCGTTCGACGAAAAGTTGCGAGACCGCATGGAAGAGGCCGACCGAAGTTTTTTTGAGCGCGTGGAAAAAGGTTACCTCGCACTGGCCTCGGCCAATCCCGAGCGCGTGAAACAAATTGATGCGACCAAATCTAAAGAGGGCGTCACCGAGCAGATTTGGAGGCTGGTGGAGCCGCTGGTCAAAAAAGCCCAAGGCCGCCGTTGACAAAAGTCCGCATTCCGATACCGTTGCCCGCTCTGGTTTAAGAAAAATTTATGCCGAATACAAAATCTGCCGAACGCCGCATGCGCAACAGCGCGCGCAAACAACTGCAAAATCGCAGCATCAAGTCACGCCTTGCGACGCTGGAAAAAAAATACGCTGATCTGGTCAGTGCCGGAAAAAAAGCGGAAGCCACCGTCGCTTACACCGCGCTCAGCTCTGCCCTCGATAAGGCGGCCAAGACCGGGACGGTTCATCGCTCCACCGCGAGCCGAAAGAAATCCCGCCTCGCGCTTCGCTTGAACAAAGTGAAGTAGTTTTTCGGGAATCCATAATTTAGAAAATCGTGGCCGCAAGTTCAACCTTGTGGCCACTTTTGTTTTCTTCGTCAGACAGGACGAATCTCACTTTGCCAGGTGCGAGAGAGGAAATAGCAACCATTGTAGCATAAATCGTTTTGTCGACTGGCACACTCACACCAATAGTAGCCCGTTTACAGAACTGGCAGAACTGGCTGGAGAAACAATTCCGTTGCAGAACGTCGGCTGTGACCATTTTGTCAAAGTGCGAGTCCGCTAAACCAGGCAAATTCCGTCGCGGATTTTGTCTCGATTATCTGCGAGTGCTCAATTTGACCGCAGGGACGCTGGCGGGAAAATGCGCGGTGAAAAATTCTTTCATCGGGCCAGCGTATTGAGCTACTCGTAGCGCTCCCCAGGTGGCCTGGTCACCGGTGGCGTAGTAGAGATAGGTGTTCCCTTCGAACTCCAGCAGATCCACATCCGAGTTATTGATCCCTTCGCCTGGTCCAGCTTCGAGGATTGGGTTGAACGGGCTAAGTTCCCAAGTAACAAGATCTCGGGAGCGCGCGAGAAATGACACCCAACCCGTGTGACCCGGAATAGCCGCGTGCAAATAGATCACATAATAGTAGGGCGCGAAATATCGGATCACTGGACACGCGCTGTATTCTTTATTGACTCCAGTGAAAACCAGTTCAGGAACTTTCTTCCATTGGCTCAGGTCCGAACACCGCGCAAATTTGAAACAGAACTGGACCGGCTTGTCGGATTCGTAAGCCATTAAATAACCGTGGTCATCGCGACAGACCGAGGCATTGAACAGGTGTTCATTTCCTTCCTGTGAGATGGCTGGTTCGCGCTGCCAGTTCGTCAGGTTCGTCGTGTGAAAGCGGTAGAGACTTTGAAACCAATCGCGATCCGTGCCCTCGCTGGCAAAGACGTTTAACTCGTTCCCGTTGACAAAGGCATTCGCAAATGAATGGCCAGCGCCAAAGCGCGCAACCTCGCTGCCTGTTGTGAGGTCGCGGATATAGAGATACATGCTGCTCTTGTAGGCGTCCGTGTTGACCTTGGTATCGTCGCGATGGTTCAGCACCAGCAAAGTTCGGGCATTGTAGATGACAGGCGTATTCTCCATCGCTTGTCCTATCGCCAAAGGCACCTTGGTCAGTTTGGGCCGGGCGGGTAGGGTGAGGTTCGACGTAACGGTGCGGGCAGGCACAAGTTGGTTGAACGTTTCCACGGGCCAGAAACGCAACCGCTCGAATCCAGCCGGCACCGGTTGGCGGTACTGGACGTAGGCTTGCACTTTGCCCTTCATGGAGAAACCAACCTCGCCCTTTCCTGCCCCAAAAACTTTGTAGCCCATCAATGTGCAATCTTCCAAATCGGTGTGAAGAAGTTTGCCGTCGAGCGTGCTGAAAATAATTCCAGAGGAAGGAGTTCCTTGCGCTTGCGAGAAGTTGAGCGAAATAAGACGGCAACCTTTCAACTTGACGCGAGTGTAGCCAGCATAACCGGGATTGCCCGCCTGTAGCGCGTTGTCCGGACCAGCCAGAGTGCAATCCTCAAAGGTGATGTCGGGCTGGGTTGGAGGCGAGGTATTCTCCGCGCGCACGTACGCGCCCGCCGCGTCGCCCCACCAATCAAGGCACCAAAGCGTGCAGCGGCGGAAAACAATCGGCTCGTCGGCTCGCGCCGCGAAATGGGCTACGCCGCCGCCAAACGCCCGCCCGATCCCCACGCTGTCCTCCACGACCACCGTGAAAGGCTCGACCTTCGGCGGCAGATCCCAAAATAATCCGGCGTCGCTGCCCGTGGCGTAAAGGCGGCGAACCGTCCAGCGATCCCACCCCACGCCCGAAAAGTCCGGGGACGCCCGGAATGTGCTCCACCAATCGACGGATTTGAGCCCGGTTTCTTTCTCCGGGTCGCCGGATTCCAGAATCATGAAGGTGGGATTTCCACTCGGTGCCTTTGGATTCGTGCGGACGATGGCAAGCGGCGCGCCTGAATCCACCACTACCCATCCGGTCGCCCCAGAGCCGAGTCGTCCATCCCAGTCGCCCTCAAGGACATTGTAGGAGCCCAACGCTCCCTTGTGTTCAGGATATAGATTGGCTTCTGCGTAAGTGTCCGGACGAACAATAATTCGATGATCGCCCTTTTCATCTGGTATCGCCAACAGTGCAGCTTGAATCGTGTGGAAAGCCTTCTGCCAGGAGCTTCCGTCGGAATTATCGCCCAGTTTGGAGACATGGAAGGTAGCCGCAGTTGCAGCCGTTTGAAAAAACAAGGTCAGCAAAAGAAAAAAACTGAGAGGGATGATGCGCACGGAACCGAGCCTAAAACCAGCGTTTGATATGTCAATTGCGCATTGGGAATTGGGGTTGCCTCTATCGAATTAAAAAAGAGAACGCTTCTTTCGGTTAAGAGAGCCAGAATGTGAGATGGAGAAATGTTTCCCTCCAGGCGTGGTTCGATCTAAATCACCAGTTTGTAACCAACTCCATGCACGCTCAGGAGATGTTTTGGCACTTCGCCGTTATCGCCCAGTTTTCGGCGCAGTTGCACGACAACTTGATCCAGCGTGCGGGTGGTGCCGTAATAATTGTAGCCCCAAACTTCATTCAACAATCGGTCGCGCGAAAGGACTTCTCCGGGGCGCGCATGGAAAAACTGGAGCAGCTTCAATTCTTTCGCCGTCAATTCATGACAAACTTTCCCGCGCCGAAGCAAAAAAGTTTTTGGCTCGATGGTCGTGTTCCCAATCTGTAAGGGGCCTTCTGGATTTTCATTTAACATTGGCTGAGTGCGTCGTAAAAGCGCGTGAATTCGCGCCAGCAGTTCCCTCAACCCAAACGGTTTTGTGACGTAATCGTCCGCGCCGAGTTCCAGCCCGACGACTTTATCAATCTCCTGGCCTTTGGCGGTCAGCATCAAAACCGGTGTCGTAACTTTTTTGGCGCGTAGTTCTTTGCAGACGTCATAGCCGTTGAGTCCCGGCAGCATTACATCGAGGACGATGAGATGAGGTTGTGTTTTCAAAATCAAATTCACTGCCGTATCACCGCGATGGCAAACCGCGACTTCAAAACCTTCGCTCTTCAAAATCTCTTCAAGGCCGAGCGAGATATGCGGATCATCTTCGACGACTAGAATTTTTGTTTTCATGCAATCTTGGGAATTCGCAAACAGAAACAACTGCCGCCGCCTTGGCGCGGTTCGTAAGTGACATCGCCGCCGTGAGCGCGGGCGATTTGCCGCGCCAGCGTCAAGCCAAGGCCTGAACCTTGAATGCCGCTGCTCAACGAATCGTGCGCCCGATAGAATTGCTCGAAAATTTTGTTTTCGCACCCACGCGGCACGCCGGGACCGCGATCCAGAATTTTCAAAATCGCCGCACCAGTATCGGCGGCGGCTTCGACTGATATTTTCTTCGTGTTGCCGGAATATTTTTCGGCGTTCGAAAGCAGGTTGACGACGATCTGCGATAATGCATCGCGATCGCCGGAAATAAAAAGAGGCGTCGCCGGTAAAACTAATTCGATCTTAAAACCATTCGACTCAACGTGCGGGCGATAAATTTCGACCGTCTCACGGATGAGTTCGGTGAAGTTGCATTTCTGGAAAATATATTTTCGCTCGCCGCGTTCCATGTGCGAAAAGTCGAGCACGTTATTTATCAGCCGTGTGAGCCGGGCGGTTTCAGCTGTGATGATGTTGAAGTAAGAGCGTCGCTTTGTTTCATCTTCCACGCGGCCTTCGGCGAGCAAGTCGGAAAACATGCGAATGGATGTCAGCGGTGTTTTTAGTTCGTGCGAAACGTTGCTGACGAAATCTGTTTTTTGTCGCGCCAAAACGGCCTGACGTTTCAAGTCGCTGAAAATCAAACCGCCGCCAATCGCGATGGCCAGAACAAGCATTCCAATGATGAGTCCCAACGAGAGAATTAGTTTATGCGCTGCCTGCTGGAGTTTTGCCGGGTTGAGCAAATAGACCGAAACTTCCCAATGAGGCAGGGCTTGCCCGATTTCGGTCGCGACGAACGGATGCTTCCATTTCGCCTGAAAACCGGGATGCGAAATCACGGCAGGCCGCGCTTTGTCGTCCAGAACGGCGACGCAAATTTCCTCGCGCACCGCAGGTTCCAATTTTTCCAGCAACGAGTTTAAATCTTTTTCCAACGCGCGAACGGCAAGTTGCGCTCCGAAAATCAGCCGTGAATCGCGGGCGGGACGATACCAAACCAGGATGCTCAATTTATCCTCAACAAATCGCGCGAGCGTCCCTTCATTTTCATCGCCGATCAATTGGCGAAACTCCGCCTCGGACGGCGCAACTTTGGAAATATTTTGCGCCGCCTCTTCCTTGTCCTTGGCCGGGGCCGCGCTCTGGACGTTGAGCATTTGTTGCGGAGTGACGACCCGCTGTTGGATTTTACTGGAGTAGGAACTGTTTTTCATCGGACTCGGCGCGGATTTTTCCGTGGCGGCCAGCGATTTTAATGCGCTCCCTTGCCGTTGATCTTGTTTGGATCTGGAGTCTTCCAATTGGATTTCAGCGTTGGCGCTCGCATAGACCTCCACGATTTGTTGGCTGCAAAGAAACTGGCTGTTGAGTGCGGAAAAAGTGCGCGCTTCGGGACGGCTGTTTGGTTTTGGCGACAAAAGTTCTCCCTGCAAAGTGACAACGAAACCGACTTCGGCATAACTCCATTCACGGCAATCTGGTCGTCGAAATTTTTCGCAACCCGATTGGCGTCCTGGGCGCGGAGTAGATTTTCCACCTGCTGAACAAATTCGCGCTGACGATCGGCCAGCACATTTTGTGCATCGCGGGCGAACGAATCTGCGATGCCCTGGTAAAGAATGGACTGCTGCCGTTCGAGCACAAATTGCTGGTCGCGCAGCGAACGGATCGCCAGATAAGCCAGCAACAGGCTCGGAACGAACACCGCCAGCACGAAGACATACGCGACTTTCTTCATCGGGCGGATGCTACCTCATCGCGTGGAAAAGTCGCGTCCGTTTGCGGAAGCGAGCTGAATGCTTTCCTGAAAAATCTTGCTGACCTTCGCGTAATCGTCCTTGCTCGGATTCGCTTTGGCCAATGCGCGAAACAAGAATGATTCCGAAAATCGCCCAAGTTTTTTCAATGACGCCTGGAGTTCGCCCGGGTTTCCTTGAAGCGCTTTTTTAATCTGAGCGGCAAGTTCTGTTTCGATTGCGGGAGGAATCAACTCGGAGCGTCCGACCATCACGCGAACGAATTTCGACGGCGGCGGATTTAGTTCCGCAGGCAGAACTCCATCCGTCCATTCTCGTGGCAAAGTGTAAAGCATCCGCCAGCCGTTTTCCGTGAACCACGAATCTTTCCAGGTATTCACCATCGCGGCGGCTTCGCGTGGATACAGCCCTTCACTGACCAAAGCGCGTTGCATGTCCACGCTGATTTCTTCCTGCAAATTTTTCATTGCCAAAGTGCCGCGTGAAAGGTTCGGTTCGATGGTTTGCGGCGTGTTCGGTTTAATTTTTTCAATATGAATAAATTTTCCCGCCCCCTTTTCCACTTTGAGGAAAAAGAGATGTGCCAGCGTTTCCTTCCCCTGATTCTCCAGCGTCAGTGCGCCGCTGGAACTGATTGTCACGCGCAGCGGAGTTTTGAAACTACCGACGCCGCGATAAAATAAAAACTTCTCCTGCTCCATTTGGATTTCTGGCACAGCAGCGGCATTGAGACGAACCAAAGCCGAATCCGTTTCGCGCGCGGCGAAATAGTGATTGCCCGATTTTTCAAGCGGCAGAGGCATCTCCCGGCTCATCTTTGTCGGAATCAATTTCACTTCCGGCCAATGAATCAAACTTTCGCTCGACGTAAATTCATTTGAGACCGTCACACCTCCGGCATAATTGGGGATGAAGGACGCGATTGGGTCGGCGGTGTCGCCAGCTTTCACGGCAAAGGATGGCCCAATTTTCTTTGCTTGTGGATACCATTCCGTGACCAGACCTTTCGGAAATTTCACCTGAACATCGATGGTTTGTTCAGTCTCAGTGTAGAAATAAATCACCGGCGTTTCCATTCGTTGCAGCGTCAACATCGACCCTTTCCCAAGACCTTTCACCATTCGGTTCAACCCGGCCTTTTCAGAATTGTAAACAAAGCCCGGCAACACCGAAGTTTCTAGCGGCTTCCACAGGATCAAATCACCATTGCCTCCCTGCAGCGAAGTGAATGTTCCCCACTCATGCGCCACGTAATCTCCGGCTGCACTGGCTGCCGCAAAAGTCAGCGCAACGCTTGCCGCGAAAACCGCAATTACCCGCGTTGTCGTAGAATATTTTTTCATATTTGCCTCACTTTGAGTTGCGCGTGTTATAGGACTCCGATTGCAACGACTTGCGAAAGCTCTTGTCATATTGACCCTGTCCAATCTGACTTTCGCGGTCGCGCAAATTCTGAATCTCTTGCTTCAACTGTGACTGCATTTGAGCCGGTGCCGTCTTTGCGCAATTTTCTAGCGCCATCTTTTGTTCCGACAACTTCTCCGCCGCCGCCTTGAAATTATTTGCGTCGCACAACGCAAGCGCTTCGTCCTTCGCAACCGCCGTGACGACCAGATATTTTTGCGCGGCAATTTCCTGTCGTGTTGAATTGGCGGCTACGCTGGCGTCCTTGGTGTAGCGCACTTTTGCATTCTGGCTCACACTTTCTTTGCGCCCACCGTTCAGGTCATCGACATAGGAAATGCTGACCTGCGCGATCTCCGGTTTCTCACTCTCTACCTGGCATTTCAAAAACAGGTAGCGTTGTTGTCCGCTGGAAAACTGGTTGAGTTTCACGACGGCGGTTTGTCCCTCGAACTTTTCTGGACGCCCGATCAACCCGATTGGTTTCACGCCACGCGGACAAGTTATTTCAATTCGGATTTCTCTCGCCGCCACCGTGATAAGTTCGCCGAGTTCTTTCGCAAAAATTTCAGAAAGCTTTTCGGTGTCCTTCACGTAGTAATAATTTGCGTCGCTCGATTCCGCGAGGCCGGCCATCAAATCTTCGTTGTAATCATCGCCAACACCAACCGTTGTCACCGCAATTCCGCGTTCGCTCAATTGATGACCCAGTTGACGCAAATCAGAAGGGCTTTTAGGCCCCACATTCGCCAGCCCGTCGGAAAGGAGAATCACGCGATTGATTCGTTTGCTGGAAAAATATTTCTCCACCTCATCGGCACCGGCGCGAACCCCGGCATACAACGCCGTGCCGCCGCTCGCTTGGATTCGGCTGATGCGCGATTTGAGCCGCTCCTTGTCTTCGACCTTCTGCGTGGGAAAAAGAACCTCGACCGAATCCGAGTAAGTCACGACCGAGAGATAATCATCTGGCCCGAGACGATCCACTAATTGCATCGCGGCTTGTCGCGTTTTTTCAATCTTCGCGCCACTCATGGAGCCGGACCGATCCAGGACAATCGCGAGATTGAGAGGAGCGCGTTTGTGATGATCGCCTTTCGTGCTGGCGGCGAGGTCGATTTTTACGACCACCTCCTGCGGCGAGCCTGACAGAATGTAATCCTGCTCCGGTTCAATTTTGAGTCGCAACGTTTCTCCGGCATGAAGGTTGAAGGCCAACCCACTCACCAGACTGATCGCAAAGAATAATTTCTTCATGACCTTAACTTCGACCAAACCCACCATTGAGTTGTCACGCCCGCGTCAAACAATTGTAAAAAAATTGTAAGGAAAATAATACCGTCTGCCTTTGTCTTGCTCGTTATCGGAAGGGGGAACATTCCAACTTTGTAGTGCGGCTATTCCTCACGATTGATTTTGCTTTCACCGTCAAGCGATTCCGATTTCAATTTTTGGATGTCGCGTGATTACATTTTGCAGCCATTCAGTTCGCCCATCGAACTGCAAATTGATTACGCGAAAGAACTCAACGCGCAGCAACACGCCGCCGTCACCGCGCTGCCCGGTCCGGCATTGGTCATCGCGGGCGCTGGCTCTGGAAAAACTCGCACGCTCACTTATCGCGTCGCTTATCTGATTGAGCAGGGGATTCCGCCGGACAAAATTCTTCTGCTCACGTTCACCAACAAAGCCGCCAAGGAAATGATGCGGCGCGTCGCGGATTTGCTCGGCAACGAATTGTCCGCGCTCTGGGGAGGAACGTTTCATTCGATTGGCAACCGCGTCCTTCGTCGTCACGCCAACCTGCTCGGCTACCAACAGGATTTCAACATTATGGATCGCGAGGACGCGAAGGATTTGCTGAACGCTTGCATCGGCGAAGCGGAAATTGATGTCAAGGCGACGCGCTTTCCGAAGGCCGAAGTGCTGGGAGATATTTTTTCCATGGCGCTCAACACGGAGAAAGCCATCGAAGAAATTCTCGCTGAGCAATACGACTATTTCGCCGAACTCGCGCCGCAGGTGATTGATTTGCAGAAAAGATATGTCGCGAAAAAGCGTTCCACCAACGCGATGGACTTCGACGATCTGCTCGCGCTCTGGCTCAAGGTGCTGCAAGACAACGAAGAGGTGCGCGAACATTATCAGCGGCGTTTTCAATTCATCCTCGTCGATGAATATCAGGACACGAATAAACTTCAGGGCGACTTGATTGATCTGCTCGGCGCGCGGCACAAGAACGTCATGGTCGTCGGCGACGATTCGCAAAGCATCTACTCGTGGCGCGGCGCAAATTTTAGAAACATTCTGGAATTTCCGAAGCGCTATCCCGGCGCGCAGGTTTATAAAATCGAAGTCAACTATCGCAGCACGCCGGAGATTTTGTCCGTCGCGAATGCTGCGATTGCGGCGAACGTAAATCAATTTGCCAAGGAACTTTCGCCCGCGCGCAAATCGGGAACCAAGCCAACGGTCGTCACGTGCAACACTGGCGCGGAGCAGGCTCAGTTCATCGCGCAACGCGTTTTAGAATTACGTGAAGAAGGGCAGAATATGAATGAGATGGCGGTGTTGTATCGCTCGCATTTTCACGCGCTGGAACTGCAACTCGAACTGACGCGGCGCGGGATTCCATTCTCGATAACAAGCGGGATTCGTTTCTTCGAGCAGGCACACGTCAAGGATGTCGCCGCATTTTTGAAACTAGCTTCCAACTCGCGTGATGAACTTTCGTTCAAGCGACTCGTTCGTTTGCTGCCGGGCATCGGCGGAAAAGGCGCGGACAAATTGTGGGGGAGATTTCAGGAGTCAGGAGCGGAGCGCCGGTTTCCAACCGGCTTAGGATCAAATGACGCGCCAAGCCGGTTGGAAACCGGCGCTCCGGCCAAACCTGCGGAGATTGGCGGGCAAAATATAAATCCCCTTGCCGCTGCTTTGCAAAAATGCGCGTCAGCCGTCCCCAAAAAAGCAACTGTCGCCTGGGCGCAATTCACCGCGACGATGGCGCAGTTGGAAACTGAACCCGCGCGCGGCAATCCGTCGCGCATGATTCGCCTCGTGATTGAAGCGGGTTACAAAGAACATTTACAGGAGGAATACGCGAACTATCGCCAGCGTTTGGAGGATTTAGAACAGCTCGCGAATTTTTCCCAGCAATTCAAAACGCTGGAAGAATTCCTCACGCAACTCGCCTTGCTCACGAATGTCGAAGCCGAAGATAATCAAGCCGCCAACGATTCTGAGCAGCTTCGGCTTTCCTCCATTCATCAGGCCAAAGGTTTGGAGTTCGATGTCGTGTTCGTCATCATGTTGTGCGACGGACTTTTTCCATCGGCACGTTCGCTGGAAGAACTCGATGGCATTGAAGAAGAGCGGCGGTTGTTTTACGTGGCCGTGACACGCGCGCGCAACGAATTATATCTGAGCTATCCATTGATCCGCATGATGCCCGGCGGCAGCGGCGACATGATGCAACAACCGTCGCGTTTCCTCGGCGAAATTCCCAAAGAACTGGTGGAAGAATGGAATCTGCGTCCGATGAATCCGTATGGGTGATGAGAAGTTTGAAAGCAGACGAAAACAGGCTACTTAACTTTCCGTTTTTTGACTAAGTGCATTGCGGCGTTGGGAGAATAGCTGCCAAAAAACATAATGATGCACTGCGCGATTCCACCAAATACAATAGAAGGAAGAATGCTGCCAAATACGATCCCACCAACGCTTCTCCAAAAACCTCCTGAAAAGTCATTATTGCGAATCCAATCCATAAAGGTATTCCAATCCGAATCAACCCACCCTCCAGGATCAGTTGGCGCAGTTAATAAATACAAACACAGCGGAACACTAAGGCATATCCAAAGCCACCAGTTCGGCTTTGGAAGTTGAATCTTTCGGGTGAATATGGAAGTGGTCATATCAAACTAATATGGCATTTTACGGAGCGTTTTGCAGTCCTTCTGGTTTCATGCGCGGACACTACTTTCGACATGAACTGTTGCTCAGAATGGTTTCGTTTTCAAAATGGAGTTCAAACCCACTCCGACAACGGCTGCAAAATTTGTCAGCCTTGGTTGGAGCGCGGCTGTGTCGTCCTCGACCAGCCGCAGCGCGTGGCAAAATGCTTCGGCTGGTCCCGCTCGGGCGGGGCACAGCCGCGCTCCACAAAATCATCGAGACATTCCCATGAGTTTAAAGCTGGCCGCTCGCTCTCCAAAGTTGAGCGCATGAGAGAATTCCGAATCGAAGAAAAAAGAGGCGCGATATTTCATAAAATTTTCTCCGCCAATTCTTCCGCCGGATAAGTCCAGATTTCCGCGAGGGTCGGATGATAATGCGGCATCGCGGCCAGTTCGTGGACGGTCATTTGTTTGTGCATCGCCGCGATGATTTCGTGGATCAATTCGCTGGCGCTCGGGCCGACGCAACTGCCGCCGATGATTTCTCCGCTCTTAGGATTCGCGAGCAATTTCACAAAACCATCCTTGGCTTCCATGATGAGCGACTTGCCGTGATCGGCGAAGGGATAGCTCGCGATGAGATACGGAATGTTTTTCGCTTGCGCCTTCTTTTCCGTGAGACCGACGCTGGCGATTTGCGGATCGGTGAAAACGATGTTCGTGAGCAAGCGATAATCAATGGACTTTTTCTTGTGCGGATGCGCGATGTTGTGCGCGGCAATTTCGCCCTGCTGAATCGCGATATGCACGATTTCGTGTGGCCCGGTGCAATCGCCAGCCGCATAAATGTGCGGAGCGGTGGTTTGCATTTGCGGATTCGTGGCGATGCGTCCGTAGTCGGTCGTGACGCCAGCTTTTTCCAAATCGAGGCTCGCGGTGTTGGGAATTCGTCCGAGCGCGAAAAAAATTTCTTCCGCGCTGACTCGTTTGATTTTTCCTTCGTGCTCAAACGAAACGCATTTCGATTTTCCATTCTTCGCGGCGTCGATGAGTCGGGTGCAACTGTAAACGCTCATTTCTTCGCGCCGAAAAACCTTGGCCAAAGTATCGCCCGCATCGGTGTCAAAATCGCGCACGAGATGTTCGCTGCGCTGGACGAGCGTGACCTTCACGTCGAAGCGTTGAAAAAATTGCGCGAACTCGACCGCCACCGCGCCGCCGCCGAGAACGATGAGCGACTTCGGCAATTTTTTCAGCGAAAGCGCATCGTCGCTCGTGAGGCAGCCGACTTGTTTCAACTGGGGCAGGGGCGATGGCGCAATCGTTGAGCCGGTGCTAAGAACAATGCTTTTCACGGTGACGGATTTGCCATTGTCGAGCGCAAGCGTGTGGGGGCTGGTGAACTTCGCTTTGGCGCGAATGAAATGAAATTTGCCGTTCTTGAGTTGGCCGTGGCGATAATCCGCGAACTCTTTGATCAAAAGATTTTTCCGCGCCATGACTTTCGCGAAATCAAAACTCACCTTCGGAATTTTTAAACCCCAGACTTCAGCCTTGCGCGCGAGCTGCAAAACATCCGACGCATAAAGCAGCGCTTTCGTCGGCATGCAACCGCGCAAGATGCAAAGCCCGCCCACTTCCTCGCCGCCTTCGATGACGACGGTTTTTAATTTTGCATTTGCCGCCGTTCGCGCTGCCGCATAACCACCGCTGCCGCCGCCGACAATTGCCACGTCATAATCGAATTGTTTCACAGGACAAAGATGGAAGCGCTCGCCAAAGATTCAACCACGATTATTTCTGAAGCGTGTTGGCTGCCCGAACAACTTTGCCTCCAGCAGCGAAGTGCCACGCGTCCGACTTCTTCGAGCTGCATGTTTAGCGAAATATTTGGGCGCGGTTTGTTATGGCAATCGTTGGTTGTTCCAGATAAAAATTTCTGAAGAATCCAATCGAAGGATAAATTATATGCCTACACTCGCAACCACCGTTGACGGCTTAAAACTTCCCAACCCGTTTATCATCGGCTCCGGGCCGCCAGGAACAAATCTCAACGTCATCGGAAAAGCGTTCAAAGAAGGGTGGGGCGCAGTCATCGCGAAAACCGTCAGCCTCGATTCATCCAAAGTGGTCAACGTTACGCCGCGTTACGCCAAACTCATGGCCAACGATGGCAAGGAAGTGATCGGTTGGGAAAACATCGAGCTGATCAGCGATCGTCCCTTTAAAATCTGGATTGAAGAATTTAAAAAATGCAAAGAGATGTTTCCCGATGGCGTGTTAATCGCGTCGATCATGGAGGAATATAACAAAGATGCGTGGGTCGAAATTGTGCAGCGTTGTCAGGATGCGGGAGTCGATGCGTTTGAATTAAATTTCTCATGCCCACACGGTTTGCCGGAACGCAAAATGGGAGCAGCGATGGGACAAGACCCGGACATTCTCGAAGAAGTTTGTGGTTGGGTCAAAGGCGCGGCTAAAAAACCTTTTTGGGCGAAGATGACGCCGAACATTACGCACATCGAAGACCCGAGTCGCGCGGCATTGCGCGGCGGCGCGACCGGCTTGAGCGCGATCAATACGATCCGCAGTGTCATTAGCGTGAATCTCGATACACTTCGTCCTGAACCATCCGTCGAAGGTTACACGACACCCGGCGGTTATTCCTGCAAAGCGGTGAAACCAATCGCGCTCCGCATGGTGATGGAAATTGCGACGATGATTCGCAAGGAATTTCCGGGACGCTCGCTCTCCGGACTTGGTGGAATTGAATCCGGCAACGACGCTGCGCAATTCATTTTGCTCGGCTCGGACACGGTCCAGGTTTGCACCGGCGTGATGAAGTTCGGTTACGAATGTGTGAAGCCGATGTGCGATGAACTTCTTGCGTTCATGGCGAAACATAAATTTGAAACGCTCGCCGATTTCAAAGGCAAGAGCCTCGACTATTTCACCACGCATGCCGACCTTGTCAAACGTCAGGGCGAACGCAAAGCCGCGCAAAAAGCCGCCGCTGCCGCGCCGCAAAAGAAAATGGTCCAAGCCGACGGCGAATGGAGCGGGGATGAATTCGTAAAACAATCGGATGCACTTTCACGCGGCTGATTTATATTCACCGCGGAGACGTTGAGGCGCGGAGAAAAGAATTTTAAATCTCCGTGTCTCGACGTCTCTGCGGTGAAATTTTTTATGACCAAAACACTTGACCCTTGTCCTTTTCTCATTGGTGGCGAATGGCTCCAACCCAAACTTGCTGGCACGCCTGTTCACAATCCTTCCACCGGAGATGTAATTGCCGAATGCCCCGTCGGTGGCGTTGCGGACGTGAACGCGGCTGTTGATGCTGCACACGCTGCGTTTCCCGCTTGGATGGAAACTCCACCGGTGGAACGCGCTCGAATTCTCGGTCGCTTCAAAATGTTGATGGAAGATAATTTCGAGGACATCGTTCGATGCAACACGCGTGAGCACGGCAAGACGCTCGTTGAGTCACGCGGCGATGTGAAACGCGGAATGGAAGTGGTCGAGTTCGCGCTGGGCGTACCATCGCTGTTGATGGGCGATGTGCTGGAAAACATCGCGCGCGGAATTGATTGCGAAGCCATTCGCCAACCACTTGGTGTCTGCGTCGGTATCACGCCGTTTAATTTTCCTGCGATGGTTCCGCTCTGGATGTATCCCATCGCCATCGCGTGCGGGAACACGTTCGTCCTCAAGCCGAGCGAAAAAGTTCCGCTTACGGCGATTAAAATTGCGAAGTTGCTGGAGAAAGCTGGTTTGCCTAAAGGTGTGTTAAACATCGTCCACGGCGGGCGCGAAGTCGTGGATGCACTCCTCACGCACCCGAAGGTGAAGGCGATTTCCTTCGTCGGTTCGACCCCGATTGCGAGGCACATTTACGAAGTCGGCACGAAGCACGGGAAGCGTGTTCAGTCCAACGGCGGCGCAAAAAATTATGTGCTGCTCATGCCCGACGCCGATGTGGAAAACTCGACGCGCGGTGTCATCGAAGCCGCGTTCGGTTGCGCGGGCGAACGTTGCATGGCTGGTTCGACCGCCGTCGTCGTTGGTGGCGCGGAGAAAACTGTTTTGCCGACACTCATCGAAGCAACGAAGCGAATCAAAGTCGGACCGACTGATCGCGAAGCGCAGCCGGACATGGGACCGGTCATCACGCGTCAACATCGCGACAACGTTGAAAGATTGATCGCAGCCGGATTGAAGGAAGGCGCAAAGATTCCTGCGGACGGTCGTGGCGTAAAAATTACCGATGCGCCGAATGGATTTTTTCTCGGTGCGACAATTTTGGACCACGTGGAAAGCGGGATGACAGTCGCGAAGGAAGAAATATTCGGCCCGGTCCTCAACGTGATGCATATGGAAGACCTCGATGCGGCCATCGAATTGGCCAACCGATCCGCTTATGGCAACGGCGCATCCATCTTTACCCGCAACGGCAAAGCTGCACGCGAATTCAAACATCGCGTTAACTGCGGTATGGTCGGTATCAACATCGGCGTGCCCGCGTCGATGGCGTGGTTTCCATTCAACGGCTGGAACGATTCCTTTTTTGGAGACCTGCACATGCAAGGTAAAGAAGGTGTCCAATTTTTCACACAGCAGAAAGTTACGACGAGTCGCTGGTTCAGTTATGGAGAAGGGGATATTTGGCATAGGTAGGCGAAATTTGCTCTAAGCCAGCCGTTTCACGGATAAAAATGGGCAGGGCTGCGCTGCGGCGCAGCCCTTTCTTACTGACACGTCATGGAAAAAATCCGACGCAGCGGTTACATTTTAGAATGGTTTATCAGCGACCACGAACCGCGCCACGTTCACGTTTACGACAGCAAACGGCGATTGATCTGTCGTTTCGATTTAGATCGGCGGGTCGGGGTTGAAGGCTGGCATCCCGATAAAAAGCTGCTTAAACCCATTGACGATTTAAAATCTGAAGGACGTTTATGAAAACACGCGCACAACTCAAAAAGCCGTACGGCAAAGAAACTTTTTCCCGCGTCCGCCATGCGCGTTACCTGAGTTGGGAAGATGCCTTCGACGTGGAATTTGAAGATGGCCTGACCCTCCTCGAACCGCACGCCGCAATTCGCAAAGCCAACCGCATCGCCGCCAAAGCCCTTCCCGTGAACGTGGAAGCCGACACCGACCTCAGCAGCCATTTCAAAGTGACTTATTACAACGGACAAGTGGCGGAAGGCTCGTGGTCATTTGTAAGGGAGTTGCCGCTGAAGAAGTAGATCGGAACCTTTCGCATAAGATGCAATCAACCCTGTTTCTCTACATCGATATTCTTGGGTTCTCGGAACTAATCAAAAATACGGCGCGCGTCGAAAAGCTTTATTCGGTTATTGACGACGCTGGCCTTCATAGAGATTCCAACTTCAAGGCAATTGTATTCTCCGATACAATTGTCGCATATGGAACTCACTCAAACTTGGAAGGAGCAAGCAAAGCAAACGAACTGATGTTTTTGATTGAGCTTACGCAGGAGTTTTTTCTGCGCCTTATTGGATCTGGCATCTTCTTTCGTGCGGTAATTACTGAAGGCGCTTTCCACCATAAAAAGCTTAAGAATCTCGAGTCTTTTTACGGACAAGCTCTCGTCGATGCGTATCGCGCGGAAAAAGGACTCACTGGCACCGGGCTGTTTCTTAATAACAAGCTTCGACAGTTTAATCAGGTTTTCCGATCGCGCATTTTTTCGCCTCAGTTTGACTTCGTTTATTTGACACACTATTCGACCGGATTGACTCCAGCGTCTGAAGATCTTTTGGAGCCAGCCAGTGTGTTCGCCAACCCTGAGTTTCCTTTGCCTGAAATAATGCTGACTGCCTCGTCGATTGAATACCTCGTCTATCCTGAAATCGTGCATTTTCGAGAAGTTTATGATCAAATGAATAACCATACTGATCCAAATGTTAGGGTGAAACATCTCGCGACTTGGAATATGTATTGCCTCGGTTATCCCAAACTAATGAGAAGTCTTGTCGATCACAAATTTGCGCCAGAAGGACTCGCGCAAATGGATTGGTCAGAGGCGAAGCGGCTATTTGAAACCGAGCGCATTTAAAACCAAAAACTATTGACCCACGAACGCAACGGGGCCAGTTCAGCATTCCGAAATACCGCCTCTTTCACAAAAGTTTTCCCTTGGATTCCTTTGATTTTCTTAGCTTCTTTAAGCCAACTTTTTGCCGCTGTTAAATTGCCAAGAGAGCATTCGTAACAAGCAAGATTTGTTCGCATTACAGCATCTTCTTTGAATTGCGAAACCACAGGTTGAAGTAACTCCAGCGCCTCGCGAGTTTGCTTTAATTCGTGCAAAGCGTAAGCGGTATAAAACCAACCGAAAGAATCTGACGGCGCTAGCCTTCGATATTCGTCAGCAGCCTGCAAAGCACTCTTCCAGTTTTTGACTTTAGCGGCTTCCTTCCTTTTTTGACGAAGGGGATCCAACTTTGGGAAGAGTGTATCAATCGTTCTATTGCAAATGCAGAGTTCGCTTCCATCTAGAAAAGTATAAACGTCGGTATGCCCCTCTATCATCCCGTTTTCTCCTTCTAAATCGAAGCCGTAGTCATAATGAGTACGGGGCTGGCCTGGTTCTACTTTGTGGGAAAATGAAATTGAGTTCGCGCTCGCATTTTCAAAAGGAGTCTCTTTTGAAACCGGTTTTGTGGTGAAGATTTCTGTGATTTCAGTGTGAAAGCGTTTGTCTATAGGAACAATTTTTATGTTTGTTTTTTTAAATCGAAATACTTTGGTGTGAGGGTCAAAATTTTTTATGACGTCAGGATCATTTTCCTTTGTCGCATGTTTTTTCGCTTCCTGCTGTTCAGCTTCGTATTTTTTGGTCGTGTTTTGTGAGGCACCGAATTCCTCCTCTGCGACGCGGGCCAAAAAATCGCTCAGCAATTCATAGGCGCGATTGAGTTCTTTGAGTTTTTCTTGCGCTCGGTAGTAAAGTTTGGAGTCATTTTGAAAACGATCGGGATGCCAAACTTTTACCAACTCTCGATACGCCTGCTTTAGTTCCTCGATGGAAGTCGCGGGCTTAAGCTCAAGAATTTCAAACGATTTGCGTATCTCAGGTTTCATGGCTCTACAAATCCTGTCATTCAACTTGAGATATGGAAGGAAAAACAAGCAAATCGATGCGCGTTTACGAATCCAAACTCTGGCACGACAAGGATTTTCTAAAAATTCAGATACTGACGATTGAGGGTTGTTGACCGGCAAGGAGCGGGTGGAAGCGCCGCCGCAAATCAATCCCTTCGCCAAAGCGCGGCGTGAAGGCAAGAGTGAGAAACAGACGGAATTGATTTAAGGCGAGAGTCATCCGTCGTTTTGGTTGTATTATTTAAATCACAGATCGTGCCGCAAGACCTCTGTTGTATGGGTCGATGAAAATGGCCGATAAGCTTCCCCTTATCGCAAAATTCACTTTGATTCCTGAGCGGTTTGGCGCAACATCCGCCGCTCTGGATTCCGAATTCTGACTCCTGAATTCCGTCTCCGATTCCTGAAAAGAAATGAAACGCACACATCATTGCAACGAACTTCGTCCCGCGCACATCGGGCAAACCGTCACGTTATCCGGCTGGGTTCATTCCCGTCGTGATCTTGGCGGACTTATTTTCATCGACATCCGCGACCGTGAAGGTCGCACCCAAACGGTTTTTGACCCGTCCGATTTGGCGAAAGGGCTTTTTGATTCAGCCGCTGCGTTGCGCAGCGAATGCGTCGTGAGTGTCACTGGGAAAGTTCGTCAGCGTCCTACTGGAACCAACAACGCAAAAATTCCGACGGGCGAAGTTGAAGTTGGCGTTTCGTCGATTGAAGTCTTGAACATGGCGGAAGTGTTGCCATTCCCTGTCGATGACCCTGAGATCGCCGGAAAGGTGAACGAAGAGTTGCGCTTGCAATATCGCTATCTCGATCTCCGCCGCCCGGAAATGGCGCGCAATCTCCGCACGCGTTCCAAGGTTGCCATCGCGGCGCGCAGTTTCATGGATGAACAAGGCTTCCTCGAAGTCGAGACGCCCACGTTGTTCAAGTCCACGCCCGAAGGCGCGCGCGAATTCCTCGTGCCGAACCGCCGCGAGCCGGGGACGTTCTACGCGTTGCCGCAATCGCCGCAGCAGTTCAAACAGATCCTCATGGTCGCCGGCGTGGAGAAATATTTCCAACTCGCGCGCTGCTATCGCGACGAAGATTTGCGCGCCGACCGTCAGCCCGAGTTCACGCAGGTGGACATCGAAATGAGCTTCATTGATCGCGAAGACATCTACGCGCTCATCGAAGGTCTGCTGAAACGCGTTTGGAAAACCGCGCTCGGCATCGACGTAACCACTCCGTTCAAACGCATCAGCTTCGAGGAAGCGCTGAACCGTTACGGCATTGACAAGCCCGACACGCGATTCGGCATGGAGCTCGTGGACTTCACCGAGGAGTTCAAGGCCAGCACGTTCAAGGTGTTCAGCGGCGCTATCGCCAATGGCGGCGTGGTGAAAGCACTCAACGCGAAAGGCATGGCCGGCGCAACGCAGGGACAGATCGAGACGATGACCGAATACGCCAAGAGTTTTGGCGCGAAGGGTCTCGCCTACATCAAGGTGGAAAAAGGTAGTGGCACAGGCGTCCCGCCTGTGAGTTCCGAAACAGAAACGAACGGGCGAGACGCCCGTGCCACTACCGTTGAGTGGAAATCACCCATCGTAAAATTCTTCAGCGAAGCAGAAAAAGCGGCGCTGACCAAAAAGTTGAACATTGAGGAAGGGGACTTGATCCTGTTCGCCGCCGATCAATGGCTGACCGCGTGCGAAATCCTTGGCAAGATCCGGCTCTATTGCGCCGACGTGCTCAAGACCCAGGGCAAGCTGACGATTCCGGCGGATCAATTCAATTTCCTCTGGGTCATCGAATTTCCGCTGCTTGGTTTCGACCGCGAACAGAACCGCTGGTATTCCAGCCATCACCCGTTCACCGCGCCAGTCACGGAGGACATTCCACTGCTCAAGACCGACCCCAAGAAAGTTCGCGGCCAGCACTACGACATCGTGGTGAACGGCGTGGAACTCGGCGGCGGCTCGATCCGTATCCATCAGCCCGACGTGCAGAAAACCATTTTCGAGGAACTGCTGCAAATCCCGCCCGACTTGGTTAAATCGCGTTTCGGGTATATGCTCGAAGCTTTTCGTTACGGCGCGCCGCCACACGGAGGCATTGCACTGGGCTTTGATCGCTTGATTGCAATTCTTTGCGGAACCCAAAGTATTCGCGACGTGATTGCGTTTCCGAAAACTGCCAAGGGTACGGATTTGATGACCGATTCGCCGGCGCCGGTTGAGCCGAAACAACTTCGCGATTTGCACATCGAGTTGAAGGTGAAACCCGCGCCGCCAGCGCCGCCGAAGGCGACGTAGCGCAGACAGTCTCTCTGCTGTGTCGCCGATTCGTAATCGGCGGACGTGACCGTTGTGGCGGCGCAATGCAGGCTGCCAGCCCGCGAAACAGCAGATTCCCAATCTGCGTTACGGCGATGGCTCGCACACCGTCAACGATTCCTTGCTCTGACTGGTCATCGTCACTAGTCCAACTTGGTAGCACGAGCAATTACCTCATTTTTGGAGGCGATGTTTCCGCATGGGCTGGTCTTCCGGCGAGTTACGGTTTACCTTGCCTTCAATTCAATTTAGTTATGCAAATCCGTTTTTGGACAACATCCTTTTTTCAACCCAATCCATTCCCGAACCAAGCACCTATTGATTACTCGGCTGCGGAGTTCTTTTATTCGGCGCGGCAAGGGCAGCGTTTAAAAGAAAGCCGTAAAACTTTGCCCGGCCTCGTCGTGATTCAAGACCTGGTCATCTGCGACAAGTAGTTCAGAATTGGTTCGCTGGCAACGTGGCCTGCTTTATATTGCCGGAGAAATGTCCGGCGAAATTTTTCAATCTCCAGTCACCAGTCTCTATGTGCATGTTCCCTTCTGTGCGCAGAAGTGTGAATATTGCGCGTTTTTCTCCGAAGCGGCGAAAGGCGAAACTGTCAACCGTTATGTCGAGGCACTCGTTCGGGAAATGGAACTCACGGCAGCGGACTTGGTTCCTGAAACTATTTTCTTTGGCGGCGGCACGCCGTCGCTCCTCAATGTGCGTCAGTGGGAAACCGTTTTGTCCAACATGCAGAGGCTCAAACTGAGCAGTCCGCACGAATGGACCGTGGAATGCAATCCCGCAACCGTCTCTTTAGAAAAAGCTCGGCTGCTTCGAAACTTTGGCGTGAACCGAATTTCCATGGGCGTTCAATCCCTCGATGCAAATCTGCTGGAAAGCCTGGGTCGCGTTCATAGTCGCGAAATGGTTTTTAAATCCTTCGACATCTTGCGAGCGGCTGGTTTTGAAAATATCAATGTCGATTTGATGTTTGCGATTCCCGGCCAAACGATGGCCATTTGGAAAGAGACTTTGGCCGAAGCGGTGGCGCTGGGGAGCGAACATCTCTCTTGTTACGAAGTGATTTACGAAGAGGATACGCCGCTTTATCACCAACTGCAGGCCGGAAAAATTGATGTCAACGAAGAGCTTGCCTGTTCGATGTACGAAGAGTTGTTGAACGCGGCAAATGCAAACGGACTTCAGCAATATGAAATCGCAAATTTCGCGCGGAATCGTTCGCCTTCATCGAATGAGATTCCAGATTACGCCTGCAAACATAATGTGAATTATTGGCGTGGTGGTTCGTTTTACGGACTCGGCCCAAGCGCGTCCGGATACGTTCGCGGGGTCCGAACAAAGAATTGGTCCAACACGACGCTTTATTGCGAACAGATCGACAAGGGGCAACGCGCCATCGAGTCGCGCGAAGAGTTGGCGCCGCTTTCTCGGGCGGGTGAGTTGGCTGCGTTCGGTTTGCGCATGAGTGCCGGTTGGCCGTTCCGGGAATTTCAACAACGCACAGGGTTTGATTTACGCTCCGAATGGAAGACAGAGATCGCGCAAATGGTTGACCTAGGCTACGCGAAATTGGATGCGGAAAAATTTCAACTTACATCCCAAGGACTTCGCTATGCGGACTGGGCGGCGGAACGGTTCCTCAGAATTTGATTATTGCGGCAGCGGTGGCAGCGGTGGAAGGGGCGTGCCGGTTTGCTGCGCGTGGGCTTGCTGGATTTCCATTAAAGCACGCTGCGCAACAGGATCTATCTGAGCTTCGGCCGCTGGTGCCATGCGAAGAGTCCGCGTTGGAATCGTTCGTAACCCTCCTTCCGAGGGCTGGGCTATCGCTCCCACCGGTGATGCATTTCCTCCCGTCACAGTGACTGGTCTGCCGCTCGAACCGTAAGAGCCTCCATAGTTCGCGCCTCCGCCATTGTAAATCACCGGAGGTTGCGGAGCGACTACGCCCGTGTTCACGGCTGCCACCGGAGCAGGAGCGGGTGCTGCGGCTCCGGGAACTGCCTTTGCAGTATTCTTTTCAAATGAAAGAACCATTGGATTGCCGGCATTAATGATTTTCACCTCTCCCTTTTCCTCAGAAATGGTAACGACTTTCAAAAAATCCTGCGCTTGATCTTCACCCAACGTAAAATATAGCGGCAAATCTTTTGAACCGGCTTTTGGCTGAACGATAAACCACGCCTTCTTTTCTCCATCAACCAGCGAAATTCCGGAAAGGTTGATGGTTCGATCCAACGCTTCATTGTTGGTTGGGATGGTTGGTGCCACCGGGGGCGACGTCAGGCGAAAAATATTTCGTTCCACAATCGTGTTGTAACGATCATCCGGCGTGATCGCTTGCGAAGTGAACGCAAACCCAATCACAGCCAGCCATAAAAGATTTTTTCCGATCGGACTCATAATGCGAATATAGAACAACAGTTTGATTAACACCATCGGTTTTTAAAGGTTGCAGCCGAAAATGAAAAACCCCGCCGGAATTTTTCGGCGGGGTTTTGGTGATTTCAATAATTTTAGTAGGCCGCTTGAGCGCCTTTGGTCGAACGCTTTTGCATCCACGGCATCATGCTCCGCAAACGGGCGCCGACTTTTTCAATCGAATGGTTTTCGCCCTTCTTCAACAAGGCATTGTATTTTTTGTAGCCGGTTTCGTATTCGCGGACCCAACCCTTCGCAAATTTTCCGTTTTGAATATCTTTCAAAGCCGCCTTCATCCGCTTCTTCACGCTGGCATCAATAATTTTCGGCCCGACCGAAACATCGCCCCACTTTGCGGTTTCAGAAATCGAGAAGCGCATTCCGCCGATGCCCGCTTCATTGATCAAATCAACGATAAGTTTCAATTCATGCAAGCACTCGAAATAAGCCATTTCCGGTTGATAACCTGCTTCAACCAAAACTTCGTAGCCAGCCTGGATCAACGCCGTCGCGCCGCCGCAAAGAACCGTCTGCTCACCGAATAAATCGGTTTCGGTTTCTTCTTTGAAAGTGGTTTCGATCACGCCGGCGCGTGTGCCGCCAATGCCCTTCGCCCAAGCGAGCGCGACTTTCTTGGCCTGCTTGCTCGGGTTTTGGTAAATCGCAATCAAGGCAGGAACGCCTTTGCCTTCAGTGTATTGACGGCGAACGATGTGTCCCGGGCCTTTCGGCGCGACGAGAATCACATCGACCTCTTTCGGCGGAACAACGGTTTTAAAATGAATCGCAAAACCGTGCGAGAACAACAGCGTTTTGCCCTTGGTCAAATTCGGGGCGATGTCTTTTTCGTAAGCCTTCGGCTGTTTCGTGTCAGGAATGGCGACGAAAATAACGTCGGCGCGCTTGACGGCTTCTGCGGTGGAATAAACTTCAAACCCGCGTTCTTTGGCGACGGCGGCTGACTTGCTGCCCTCATAAAGGCCGATGATTACCTTGAGTCCGCTCTCTTTGAGATTGAGCGCGTGGGCGTGGCCTTGTGAACCAAAGCCGAGCACGGCGAGAGTTTTTCCTTTGAGAACGTTTAAGTCCGCGTCTTTATCCGAATATACTTTTGCAGGCATTTGTTTTTTTATTTTGAGTTTTGAGTTTTAAATTTCGAGTTGGAGTTGGTTTTTTCTTTGGGCTTTAAACTTTGGACTACTTTCTTGGCAACGCCACCTTGCCCGTGCGGGTCAATTCCGTGATGCCAAAGGTTTTCATCAGCACAATAAATTTTTCAATTTTGCTTTCGTTGCCAGTCAATTCAATGGTCAACGCCTTGGGTTGCACATCGACAATCTTGGCGCGAAAAATATCCGCGATCTGCATGATCTCGGCGCGCGTTTTGGAATTCACGCCAACCTTCACGAGAATCAGTTCGCGGTCCACAAATTCGCCTTCGCTGAAATCGCGCACTTCCAGAACATCGACGAGTTTGTTGAGTTGCTTGACGATTTGATCGAGCGTCCCGTCATCGCCGCGCGTGACAATCGTCATGCGCGAGGTGTCGGCGTCCTGCGTCGGCGCGACGTTCAACGTATCAATGTTGTAACCGCGCCCGCTGAAAAGACCGGCCACTCGGGTGAGCACGCCGAATTTATTTTCCACCAGAACTGAGATAGTGTGTCGCATAAATTCCGTCGAAACGGGGCGAAAAGCTAGCAACGCGCCCCAAGGGGGTCAATTTGCAATTTTGAGCATGAAATGGGTTTGAATTGAAACACCGCAGGCAAGATTTATTATTTTCCCAAAAATAAAGTCTCAATTCTTTTGCCATTAATTTGAACATTAGCGGTCGCGTCTCCGATCTCTAAACATTTTATGGAAAACAGTTCATCATCAACTTTGATTGTTGATTGTTCCCCCTTTTGAAACGCCTTACCGCCAATCATTGCCAAGCGTTTATCGCCGGAACCCATAATGCCCTGCAATTTTATTTCCGTTTCGACAGGAATTGATTTCGCGGGTTTATAATCTTTAACTCTTTTCTTTGCCTCATCAATTTGCACGGTGGTCATTTTTAAAGCGAGCCTGTCCGGATAGCTCCTCCAAATTGGTGATTGATTTACCAGGAGTAAGTACCATTTGTAAGCTTCAACGTAGTCTTGTTTGAGTCCTTCTCCCATTTCGTAAATTTCGCCGAACTTCATTTGCGCCATAGAATGATTCTGGTTGGCCGCTAAACGCAGCCACCTAATTCCTTCTAAAACATTTTTTGGGACGCCAGATGAACCACCAATCAGCATTTTTCCCAAACTGTATTGAGCTTCGGGGTTTCCCTGTTTGGCTGATTTTTTGAACCAAATTACTGAATTAGACCATGCAAAACTCGAATAATAAGCTTGAGCTAGTTTGCACTGAGCTTCCGCATCTCCTTTCTCTGCCGCAGCCTTAATGTCAGCCGTCTTTGGCCCCAGAATTTTCTGAAACGGATTTTCGTTTTGGGAGTAGGCATCGCAAAGAGAAAAACAAAACAAGATGAAAACAAAACGTGAGATCATTTTTCGCATCGTAAGGATCAAGCTGTCCGTTGCAAGTTAATGTGAGCGGGTTCGCAAGCTACATCAAAAAAACGGATTGTTTACCTTTTCTTCCGCTACCGTCGTCAGAGACCCATGTCCTGGACAAATCAAAGTTTCTGGCGGCAGGAAAAAAATATTCTCTCGCACTTTGTCTTTCGCCAGGTCCCACGATTGATTGCCGCGACCAATTGAGCCGGCGAAAATCGCGTCGCCAACAATCGCCACGTGCGGCGCGTCTTCCGACCAGTTGCCGATAATGTAAGTCACGCCATCTTCCGCGTGGCCGGGCGTCTCGCGATTCGTAATCCGCAAACTGCCAAGATGCACAAAGTCATTCGCCCGATTTCTGTTTTGCGGTGGAGCCGTTTTCGAGTTCGTGTGCAGATGAATCTTTGGGAATTTCTCACGAACCGCCGCCATTCCAGCCACATGATCTTCGTGTGTGTGCGTGAGAAAAAGATGGCGCAGGTTCAATTCATTTTCTTCAATCAGTTTGATAGCCGAATCCGCATCCCAACCCGTATCGAACAGTGCGGCTTCACGCGACATCTCGTCCCAAATCAGATACGAATTTACGGAGTAATCCTTCGTGGTTTCAATCTGCCGAAGCTCCCGCCAGATACTTAAATCCGGTTTCGCCGGCAGCCAACCGTTCGCGATCTCTTTCAGCTTTGCACCATTCAAACCAACGACATTTGCGAGCGCGGAAAAATTTGGCGGCCTGGTTATTTTTCCGGATTCTTCAAGTGCGTCCAGTTCTGTTTCTGTCAAGCCAGCCGCTTTGGCTGCCGTGTCTGCGGAAACGTTTGTCATCAACCGCGCTTTCCTGATGATGTCGCCAACGTGATCTTCCAAATTCATGGGGCGAACGTAACGCGTCCGACTTCACTCGCAAGCTTTAGCTTCCTCTCCAAGCGCGCGCAATTTCGGCGGAAATTCTCTCCAAAAATTCTGCGGGACGTGCTTTCGCTTTTTCCTCGGAAGTGATTTCCGTGATGCCATGCGTCTGCGTAAAAAGTTTTTGCGCCTTCTTCGGTTCCAGCACCACGCCGGCAATTCCGATGCACGGCACGTTCATTTTCGCACAGAGCAACGCGACTTGCCCAACGCCTTTGCCCATCAACGTTTGCCTGTCCAGCGCGCCTTCTCCGGTCAAAACCAAATCAGTTTTGCGCAATCGCTGCTCCAACTTTGCGCACTCGGAAAAAATTTGAAACCCCGGTTCCGGTTGCGCACCGCAAAAGGCCATCAAACCAAAACCAAGCCCGCCCGCTGCGCCCGCCCCTGGCACGATTGAAAAATCTTTTCCAAGAAGTCTTTTTGAAAGTCGCGCGAGTTGTTTGAGCGAATGTTCTGCGCTTGTAAAATCGTTTGGTTGCAAACCTTTTTGTGGTCCGTAAATGCGGGAGGCGCCTCGCGGCCCAAGCAACTGATTTTGCACGTCAATTGCGACCGTCATCGTCATTTGCGTCGCGACGCTTTTAGTCGGCGGGCAAATTTGCTGAAGGAGATTCAATGCAGTCCAGTTTTCTATTTCTGCTCCGTTCGCATCGCGAAATATCCAGCCAAGCGCCCGGGCCACGCCAAAACCTCCGTCGTTGGTGGCGCTGCCGCCGATGCCGATCAGGCAGTTTTGGCAACCGATTTTTTGCGCAGCCTGCACAAGATTTCCCAAGCCGAATGTATCGAGATGAAACGGATGGAATTTTCCTGACGGCAACATGGCGAGACCGATGACGTGCGCTGATTCGATCACAGCAGTTTTGGTTTTACTATCCCACCACCAAGTCGCCACGACCGGTCGATGCGCTGCATCGACCGTTTTTATTTTGCGCTGTTTGGCCCCAATCAGCCTGCCGATGATTTCGCCGAAACCGTCGCCGCCATCGCCCATCGGAAGGAGTTCAATGGAATCGCGTGGACGAATTTTTTTCCAACCGCGAGCGATCGCCGATGCAGCATTCTGCGCGGTCAGCGTTCCTTTAAATTTATCCGGGACGATAAGAATTCTAAAGGCTTGGCGTGGCGCAGGCGCGCGGTGCGTGGATAAAAAATTCATTTCGCGTCGCGATTCTTGGTGACGCGGTTGGCTCGGGTCAATCATCACTTTCATTGCGACGGAAAATTTAGCTAGTCAGTCGGACATGCTTCTGGTGCATAATTTGCACGCTCGATGAAAATTGCCATTATCGGTTTGGGTTATGTTGGTCTGCCGCTCTGCCTTCAATTCGCTCGCAACGATGTTGAAGTGCTGGGGCTTGATATTGACCCGGCCAAAGTGGATTCCATTAATCGAGGTGAAAGTTACATTCAGCATATCCGCCGCAGCGACGTGCAAAGGCTGGTGAGCGCGAAAAAGTTTTCGGCTTCGAACAATTTTGCCGAAGTGATCAATATGGAGGCAGTCTTGATCTGCGTTCCTACGCCACTTAATAAACATCGCGAACCGGACATTTCCTACATCCTGAAAACAGGCGAAGCGATCGCGCCGCATTTGCAACGAGGAACACTCGTCGTATTGGAATCGACCACTTATCCGGGAACGACGGAGGAAGATCTTCGCGCTGTTTTGGAGAGTGGTTCAGGTTTGAAAGCGGGAGCCGATTTTCACCTCGCCTATTCGCCCGAGCGCGAGGATCCGGGAAATCCAGAGAGCAAAGTGGAATTGATTCCCAAAATTATTGGTGGACTAACGCCATCGTGTTTGGAGAAGGCAAAGGCGCTTTACGGTCGCGCTATAAAAACGTTGGTGCCGGTCTCGAGTTGCCGCGCGGCCGAAGCAACCAAGCTTCTGGAAAATATTTTTCGCAGCGTGAACATCGCGCTCGTGAACGAATTGAAAGTCGTTTACGCGGCGATGGGAATCGACATTTGGGAAGTAATCAACGCCGCGAAAACGAAACCATTTGGCTACATGCCTTTTTATCCCGGACCTGGCTTGGGTGGGCATTGCATTCCGATTGATCCATTTTATCTGACGTGGAAAGCGCGCGAGTTTGGGCAGAACACCCGGTTCATCGAACTGGCGGGCGAAATCAATACTGCGATGCCGAATTACGTGGTGAGCCGTGTTGCCAATGCACTCAATGCAAAGCGCAAATCGGTCAACGGCAGTCGCATCCTTTTGCTCGGCCTCGCTTACAAACCGAATGTGGATGATCTGCGCGAGTCGCCGACGTTTGTGCTGTTCGATCTTCTTAAAGAACTCGGAGCCGAAGTGGCGTATCATGATCCGCATATCCCCGAAATACCGACGACGCGCGAACACGCGCACTGGGCTGGAGCAAAATCAGTCGAATGGACACGCGAAACCATCTCTGGTTTTGATGCCGTGGTTATTGCGACCGCACACCAGTCCGTCAACTACGAGCAACTCGCGGAGTGGTGTGGTTGCATTGTTGATAGCCGCAACATCATGGCTCAAGTGCAGGTTGCGCCAGAAAAAATTTGGAAGGCTTGAATCATGTCTGTTTACGAAAACCTAAAACAAAATCTGCGCGTCGAGCCGAAGCGCTGGCTGATCACGGGTGCCGGCGGGTTTATTGGTTCCCATCTTTTGGAGCGGTTGCTTGAATTGGACCAGCACGTTGTTGGCTTGGATAATTTTTCGACCGGGTACGCAAAAAATCTTCAGCAAGTCCAGGCGATCGTTGGACCGGAGCGTTGGAAAAATTTCCAATTTCTGGAGGGAGACATTCGAGACTTGGCCGAGTGCAAATGCGCCTGTCACGGAGTTGATTTTGTTTTGCATCACGCGGCGCTGGGTTCTGTTCCGCAATCGATACTCGATCCGCTGGCCAGTCATGAAAGCAATGTTACTGGATTCATTAACATGTTGATTGCAGCCCGCGATGCCAAAGCGAAGCGATTTGTTTATGCTTCGAGCAGCGCGATTTTTGGAGATGATCCGGAATTGCCGAAAATAGAACACAAAGTTGGCAACCCTCTTTCGCCCTACGCCGCGACGAAAAAGATGAACGAAATTTACGCTGACGTTTTCGCGCGTGTTTACGGTTTGGAATCCATTGGCCTGCGTTATTTCAACGTCTTTGGGCCGAGGCAAGATCCTGAGGGCGCTTACGCCGCAGTGATTCCAAAATGGATTGCGGCGTTGCTCCAACGCGAGACCGTAGTCATCAACGGCGATGGCGAAACGAGTCGTGATTTCTGTTTCGTCGAGAATGTGGTTCAGGCGAATCTACTCGCGGCCACCACCGACAATTCGGAAGCGATCAATCAGGCCTACAACATTGCGGTCGGAAAGTGTACGACCTTGAACGAGTTGTTTGCGCTTTTACAAAACGGTTTGCGCCAGCGCGATGCCTCGTTGCCTGAGCAAAAACCGCAGCACCAAGCTTTCCGCGCGGGCGACGTGCGCCATTCGCTCGCCGACATCAGCAAGGCCAAAAAACTGCTCGGATATGATCCGACGCATCCCGTTGGCGAAGGCCTGAGGTTAGCTTTAGATTGGTATTTGTTGACACCGCAAAAAAAATAACGACGGTGTCTCGCTCGTTAAAAACAGCAGACAAAATGGCGGCAAATTTCTACGGCCGACTATGTTTGCCAGAGGAAAAACCGGGCTAATGATTGAGGGTTTTTGATTCCATTCGCGGAACCAGCATTACTTCTGCGCGATGTGATCTTCCCCTCGTCGCATCTGGAATGGAACGCTTTTGGTCACTTCCAGAATCAACTCGGTGAACTTGTAATTGTGTTTCGCTAAATGATCCGAAATCTCGTTGATCGCACAGCGGTCGTACATTTCCATTCCTCGCCCCAAAGCGTAGGTCAGCATTTTCTCCGTGAGGCAGCGCACAAATTCCTGCTTCTTGGCGGAGATCAGTATTTTTCTTAGTTCGGTCGAATCTGCGAATGACTCCCCGCTCACCAATTCGCCTGCTGAATCAATCGCAGCGGTGCCGTCTTGTTTTCGCCAGGCACCGATTGCATCGAAGTTTTCGAAGGCAAATCCAATCGGGTCCATCCGCGCGTGACAGGACGAGCAGTTCGGGTCCGCGCGATGTTGTTCGATACGCTGGCGCAGCGTGGCGGCGGCGGCAGCCCCATTTTCTTTTAGAATTGGAACATTGGGCGGCGGCGGCGGCGGCGGCGCGCCGAGAATATTTTCCAAAACCCACTTACCGCGCTTGACGGGCGAAGTGCGGGTAGGATTCGAGGTCAGCGTCAAAATGCTGGCGTGCGTCAGAATTCCTCCCCGAGAACTTCCTTTGAGACTGACGCGGCGAAACTTCTCCCCGGAAATTTTTGGAATCCCATAAAGTCTGGCCAGAGGTTCGTTCAGAAACGTGTAATCAGCGGTCAATACTTCGAGGACGCTCCGGTTTTCTTTCAACAACGACTCAAAAAATAATTCTGTTTCCATTTTCATCGCCAGGCGGAGTGAGTCGTCAAAAGCTGGAAATTTTTCAGGGTCGGGCGCGACGAGGTTCAAGTTTCGAATCTGCAACCATTGTCCGGTGAAGTTTTCCACGAGGGCGGATGATTTTGTGTCGCGAAGCATCCGGCGAACTTGTGCTTCAAGATTTTTTCGCAACTGCCCGCGCTCAGCCATTTGAAACAGTTCGTCATCAGGCATGCTGCTCCACAAAAAGTAAGAGAGCCTTGAGGCAAGCGCGAATTCATCGATGGCGCGGGTCGATCTTCTGTTGTTTGGATTCGTTTGGAGTTCGCCGCGAAAAAGGAAATGCGGTGAGACCAGCACCGTCTGGAACGCGAGCTTGATTCCACTTTCGAAATTTTCTCCGTCGCGTTGCGCCATTTCAAAGAATTCGACGAGCCGATCAAGCTCCTTGGCGGTGAGAGGACGACGGTAAGCGCGTTTGGCAAATTTGCCGATGATTTCGCGGGCGTAAGCCTGCTTCGCCTCGGCGCGAGCCGGAATGGTTTTTGAAAAAATGCGCCGGTGGCTGTCCGGATAAATCTGAGGGCCAGGCGGTTCGGAAATTTCCAAGTAGTCGATAATTAGATTGCGATCGCGATTCTCTGGATCGGGATCGTCCCGGTTGACATAATTATTGATGTAAGCCGCTGAAATCTTTTTGGTTCCAGGTTCGGTTTTGAATTGAACTTCGTAAACCGCAGGTGCTGACTCAACGGCGGTTACATCAAAGGTCTTCAAGATGTCTCCATCCAGCAACAAGTTCATTCGCGCCGGCTCAGTCCCCGCCTGCTGGCCAAACGCTTTGACGCGAAACGTATATTCTCCGGAACGGGCAAAAGTGTAATTGGTATAGACTTCGCCTTCGCGACTTAAGTGGAAAGAGCTTTGGCCGAAAGGTTCGCCCGGCGCGGTCGATGCGAGTTTCGCCGCCGCAAATCGCATGTGATTTCCGTTGGTGAATGCTTCGGAAATGATTGCGGTGTTCAGAATTTTTTCCGCCGCTGCCAAATATTTTTCCAACAAAATGGGTGAAAGCGAAAGGACGTCGCCGTTGTTGTCGAAGCCGTAACCAGTGTCGTCGGAAGGAAAATCGCTGGCCGGTTTAAACTTGACGCCCAACAAATCGCGCACGGTGTTGTCGTATTCCGATCGGTTGAGCCTATGAAGAGTGACGCGTCCTGGATCGGGATTATCACAATCGCATTCAAAAATGTCTTTCTCGATCCACCGCGCAATTAAACTACGTTCCAGGTCCGTGGGCTGCGGTTTTTCTGGCGGTGGCATTTCATGATTTTGAAGATTGTTCAGCACCTTCCTCCAGATGAGTTGGTTTGTTTTAACCCCAGTCGGACTTAAGCTTTCAAAGGCCTGCAACGAGAGATCAGCTTTTTGTTTTTTGTCGCCGTGGCATCCGTAACAATATTTGCCGAGCAGCGGTTTAACGTTTTCTTCGTAGCTGGAGGCGACGGAAATTGGATTCGTTTTGGATTTTCCGGCGAAAGCTGTCCATGAACTCACAAGGAAACCAAGGCAAAGCAAAGTTCCCAGACGTTGCGACGTCCATCGATGACGGATTAACAATTTGAGAGAACGCATTGTCCTGATTTTATCCGGCAACTGTCACAAACACAATTCGCGGAATTAGGAAAATATTTTTTTACGGGAAGAATTCCAGAAATATGACGGATTTAAAAAGATTCCAGACACGGTTTTCCATTTTTACAAGCTCAAGCGATCTGGCCAGCTTCGTGCTTAGTCTCGTTTTGTGAAGACAGCAATATTCTTGGAAAGAGACGGGATCTTGAACCTGGCGCGTGCAGTTGGAAATTTGCAGATAGCGCCGTTGAAGATTGAACACTTCAAAATAAATGAAGAAGCGATTGGTCCGCTGCGCTTGTTGAAGTCGGCAGGCTTTCTCCTGATTGCGACGACGAATCAGCCCGGGATGTCGGAAGGAACTATCTCTCGATGGGACTTGGATCGGATGCATCAAACTTTGCAGCGCACCTTTGCTTTGGATGACATCCTCGTCTGTCCGCACGCGGACGATGACTTTTGTCCTTGCCGAAAACCGAGTTCAGGTTTGTTTTCGGAAGCCGCTTTCAAACACCACATCGACTTGGAACGTTCCTTTGTGATCAGCGATAAATGGCAGGACGCCGAAGCGGCCCGTGTATTTGGCGCAACGTCGCTCCTGATCGATTCTCCTTGGATCGGCGATGGTCACCATGATTTCGTTTTGCCAACGATTGCTGCGGTGGTGAAAAAGATTGCCCAGTTGAAACGCTCGGAATTGGCCAATCTCAGTTAGAATTTGATACCGATGGACGAGCGAATTTGTAAATCGTTTCGACTGACATTAACCGCAGGTTGTGTGTCGTAGATATCCAGCAACGTCAGGGTGTAAGAAAGATTCTCCAGAAACCAGAAACGGAAGTTGCTTTCCACCCGCAAACGGTATTGACCCACATCGACCTGCGGAAATACCTCGACCTTTTCGTCAAACGTAAATTTTTTGGACAATTTCCAGGTGAAATCCTCTGCGATACGATAAAAATATTTATCGGTGGAGGTATTATCTTGAAGGTATTGCACCTGATAATTCATCCCAACTTCCGCGTTCAGGATAAAGTTGGTTCGGGTCAGAATATGGTAACCCACTCCAGGCCCGACTTCGTAGCGAAAATCAATTTTTCGAATTTCGTCGTATCCGGCTCCAGCCAGGTTGTAAACAAACATCTTGTGGTCATTGCCCAAATCAAAATCCGTTTTCGAACTTCCGTCCATGCGGTTAGCTGAAAGAATTCCATCGATCATACCGTAAGCAGAATTGTAGTCGAAGGTGTTGCGAAATCGGTTGATTAAACTATACGTGCCTGGCGGAACAGCGGCTCCAACCGGCGCATAAATGATTTTCGCTTTACCATAATAAAGTTGGCGGTCTTTTTCGCTTACTCCCACATCGGCGCCAAGCTGAATGTCCCCGTGCCATGAGGGCAGTGCTTTTGGTTTTACCGGGGCAACGGGAGGCGGGACGACGACTGGCTTTGTGGCTGGAGGAGGCGCTGCCGCCACCACCGGCGCATTCGTGACTGCCGGTGGAGCATTCGTGGGAGTTGCTGCCGCGACTGGAGCGATGGTGGGAGCTGGAGCAACAACGGGCGCGTTTGTGGCAGCGGGAACAGCGGCGGCAATTGTTTCCCGAGAAGAAATTTCAACAAGCGGGATGACCAGTTCCTTTTGCCAGGCCGTTTTTAAAGTAACCTGATTGGTTGTTTCAAATAGAAGGGTGCCGCTGATTCGGTCGCCGTTCTTTAAACGCAACGCAGTGGTTTGTGAATGCAATGTCGCTACAGAAAAAAGCCAAACCAGGCAGGCTAACAAGCTGCCGGTCGAAAAAAAATTATGGCTTGGGCGTCGTTGCATCGTTAGTCGATGATTGAGGTGCGGGTGTTGTTTTGGCCAGAGCGGATTCGGAATCCGCCAGCGTCGCTCGGAGAAGCCCGCCCGCGACAGATATTTTCCCATTTGCACCGGGGCGCAAGACAGGCCGTGATGTTGAGTAATCGTAAGTCTCTCTTGTCACCATTTCGCCATCTGGATTAATCACGGAATAGTTAAACGATTTCGCTCCGGTTTGATGGAGAACGTGTAAATTGCTCAATCCATCGACCTGCGCTTCGGGTCGGCTGAAGGAAACCATCGGCGCGATCGGAAATACCCGGAAAACTGCGGACTCGACCGCGTCAGTTAGGCGGAGATAGAGTCTCATTTGACTGAGGTAGATGGCCTGCTGCAAAATGTATTTGCGCATTTCCGGTTGCGCGTTGGTGTTCCCTTTTTTTACCGGAATGCCGAAATCAAACTCCATGAGTTTCGTGCCTTTGATGATATCAAACGAGATCGGGGCGCTGGCAATTTCCTTGCCCCACTGCGGAACCTTCACTGATGCGGTGACTTGATATCTTCCGGTTGGCCGAAAATCGAAATAGGGAGTCAGGTTCACACGCTTGGTGCCGGTCTTGGATGATGCGAGGGAAAACTCGCCTTGCACTGGAACGTCCCCCAGTTGTGAAACAACGTAGTGCTCCTTTCCATCGATCGTAAACGTGAGCCAATCGACTTCTTTGCCTAATTGCAAATCCTGCCCGGAACGATTGGTGATGCGCACGGCGATGTAAACGTTTTCGCTCGCCAGAAACTGTTCCTGATCGAGAGCGAGATCGATTCGAACCGCGCTCAGGACTGAGTTTTGCGCCTGAAAACTCGGCACAAATACAGTGCAAAAAAACAGAATGATCGAAAGAATTTTCATCCAACAAGTTTAAAGTCCTGCGATACTTGAGCAAGCTGCAAAACCGGTCGGCACAAGCTCATTCACACAGGCGAAACAATCGACGAGGGCCGAGCAGGAATTATTCACTGGCAGCTACAATGCATTTTGCAGGGTACGCCAGATTTCTTTCTCCACGAAATCAGGGGTGATTGCGCGCATGCATTCCATCGGTTTATCGTAAGAGCAGGAATCTTTGAGGCACGGGCTACACGGCAGTTGAACTCTTAACGAGCGATCAATCTGGCCATAAGCACCGGTGCGTTGCGGATTCGTCGGGCCAAAAATTGCCACGACTGGTTTGCCGAGCGCGGCGGCCACGTGCATCGGTCCCGTGTCATTCGTCACGATGAATTCGCTCAGTCGAACCCATTCAATCATTTCCATTAATGAAGTTTTACCCGTAAGATCCAAACAGCGCTCTGGTTCCGATCGCGTGACAATTTTGCCCAGCGCTTCATCTGTTTTACCTCCGAGAATGACAAATCGCGTGAGCAAATTTTGCGCCGCCAAACGTTGCACCAACGCTGCAAAATATTCGGGCGGCCAGCGCTTGTTCGTCCAGCGCGCGCCAGGATTGATTGCGATCCATTTGGATTCGCCAGCCTTCCATTTTTCCTGAATGGCTCTTTGCGTTTTTAAGTGTGGCGCGAGCCAGGGAAACTTTGATTCAGTCGGCACGCCTAAACTTTTTAAGACTGCTAGATACCAATCGACAGCGTGTGTTCCTGGTGACGGGCGCGGCACGGCAATATCGTAAAAGCCCGATGCACCCTCGCGCGAATCCTCCACGCCAACGGTCAATGTTCCATTCGCCAGCCAAGCAAAGGCTCCGCTGCGTGCCAACCCTTGTAGATCAATCACCCAATCAAATTTCTTCCGGCGCATTTCGAAAATACTGCGGAGCATTTCATTCCAAGCCAAAGGGGAAACCCATCGTTTTCGGTGAAAAACAAAAACGCCGGCCAGATCAGGGTCTTCCTCGACGAGTGGCAGCAAGTTGGAATCAATCCACCAATAGATTTCGCTCGCGGGAAAATGTTTTTTCAGCAAACGCAAAACCGGGAGCGCCTGAATCACGTCACCCAACGAACTCGGTTTGAGGATAAGAATTTTCAAACGCGCCTTCGCAGGTTTTTACGAACAGGGTTAAACTATTTTCCGAAGGCCAACCGTTCGGCCAGGCGCGGCGGCAGTCCCGCATCAAGAATTTTCTTTTGCGCTCCGGCGATGTCGTAATCCAGTTTCCGCAATTCGATGGTGCCTTCATCCATGTCGTAAACGACGTATTTCGACTTGGGACAACCGTCACGCGGTTGACCGACACTGCCGACGTTCACAAAATATTTGCGACCCGGTTCCACTTTGAATTTTGAATATGTTCCACCGCGAACCACGCTATCACGAATAAATGCGACAGGAACGTGAGTGTGTCCGAAGAAACAGACGCTGGTGTTTTGATAGGTGAAACTTGCGGCGGCGGCCAATTTGTCGAATACGTAACCCCAACGCTGCGGCATATCGAGCGTGGCATGGACGATGGAAAAGCTGGTCACAAGCCGTAAGTATTTCAAATCACGCAACCATTGCCGATCTTCGGTGGTCAATTGCTGACGCGTCCAGTTAACGGCTTCAGCGGCGTGAGGATTAAAACCTTCGAGATGTTCATCCGTGGAACAATATTCGTCGTGATTGCCTTTGACGCAGGGAATGTTCATGCCGCGAACGATGTCCAGACATTCCTTCGGGTTGGCATTGTATCCCACCACATCGCCGAGACACGCGACATGCGTACATTTTTGTGCCTTGATGTCTTCAAGAACAACTTGGAACGCCTCAAGGTTGGCGTGGATGTCGGCGATAATTGCGTACTTCATTCAATCCCCCAGTTTACCTAATAATTTCAAAACCACGAAATTCATTTTTTGCTTCAGACCAAAACACTATTTCTTTTCGAATAAACCGGCTGACTTCTGAATCCTGAATCGCGCGTTGAAACTCTTCCAGTTCGGACTGAGTCCCTTCTGCGATCAATTCAACCCGCCCGTCATCCAGATTTCGAACCGTCCCGGTAACTTCAAAACCCGTCACCACCGTTTTAACGGCATAACGAAAACCAACCCCTTGAACACGCCCGGAATAAATAATCTGCATGCGTTGCCGGTTCATAGCCAATTATCGCATCGCGAAATAAAGCCACAACCGCAATCGCGAGCGCAACGCTTTTATTGAGCTTTTGCATTGAATTCTCTCATACCCCGGTTTTGGGATAAATTTCTTGTTTGGAATTGCACTGTGAACAAGCTGCCGCTGATCGCGAAAACCAGACCATAATTGGATGCTCACTTTAAATTCTCTTTATTGAGCGGAAACAATTTTGATTTCGCCCAACGCATTTTTGCCAGGCGGTAGGCCAGGCCGGTACCGAGGCAACCAAACCCGTATTTTATGCTGCGCGGGAGATTGATGGATGATGCTTCCGGGAAATATTTCGTCGGGCAACTGACTTCAGCGATGGTGTATCCAGACCATAAAATTTGCGCGAGCATCTGGTTGTCGAAAACGAAGTCGTCTGAGTTTTGGTCCAGCGGCAGGGTTTTCAAAATTTCTCGAGAAAAGGCACGATAGCCGGTGTGATATTCAGAAAGTTTGGCTCCGAGCAGAATGTTTTCGGCCAAGGTGAGAAAACGATTGGCCACATATTTCCAAACGGGCATCCCTCCCTTTAACGAATGGCCGCCCAGAATTCGGCTGCCGAGCACGCACGAATACAAACCGTTGCCGATCATTGACGCCATCGCAGGAATGAGTTTTGGCGTGTACTGATAATCGGGGTGAACCATGATGACGATGTCTGCGCCGGCTTCGAGCGCCAGACGATAACAGGTTTTCTGATTTCCTCCGTAACCGAGATTGCTGGGATGCGTGAAAACACTCGTGTTCGGAAGCTCGCTCGCAATCGTAGTCGTCGCATCACGACTGGCGTCGTCCACAATGATGACTTGGTCAACGACGCCTTGTTCCATTACCTCGTCATAGGTTTGCCTCAAGGTTTTCGCGGCGTTGTAGGCGGGCATGACAACAACCACTTTTTTATCGCGAAACATGTTTGTGCCAAGATGCGAATGAGAAATGCGCAGCGCAATTCAATATTTACTCGTTGAAGATCAGGCCGCGCTCTTTCGAACTCAGCGATTTCCATGCGCCAGGGTTTAAGTTCCCCAATTTAAACCCGCCGATTTGCACGCGCATCAACCGCAACGTCGGGTGGTCGATTGCTGCGGTCATCTTGCGTACTTGACGGTTTTTTCCTTCGATCAGGTTCAGGACAATCCAGCAATCCAGAACCGATTTGCGGACGCGAATGGGCGGATCGCGCGGAGGCAAAGTCGGCGGCGGTTCGAGAAAAGTTGCGCGACAAGGAAGCGTTTTCCGTCCTTCAATGACGATGCCATGTTCGAGCTTTTGCAACGACTCTGCTGAAGGAATTTTTTCGACCTGCGCCCAGTAAACTCTTTCGTGCGCGTTGCTTGGGTGCAGGAGTTTCTCGTTCAAGCCCGGTTCATCACTGAGCAACAGGAGACCTTCTGAATCCGCATCCAAACGTCCAAGAGAATAAACGTTTTTTGGAAAACCAAATTCCGCCAGCGTTCGATTCCCGGAACCATCGTCCGTAAACTGCGAGAGCACACCAAACGGTTTGTTGAAGGCAATCAGCACACACCATTTCTGCCACAGATGAATTTGTAATGAAACGTATCTGTTTGGTTGTCAGCGATCGGAATAAAAATATTTTTACTCAGACAGCCTTTGTCCAACTGCTCTCGCTAAAGTCAGCATCAGAAAGTAAAAAATATGTTGAACAAAAAACAAATGGAACTCGGATTGGATGCAACGGCGGAAATCCGCCAAACCGCGCAACAGCAACGTCGTTTGAGCCGGGCGCAATGGTGGTTCAAACAAATGCGTCGCGCCGTGGATTGCGCCATGGATTGGCAACCTGCGCCGAAAGCGCGATCCGAACAAGTCCACATGACACTGACGCCGCGTTGGTGAAAAATTGGAGCGCGGACAGCCTTTTCCGCGCGAGCTTTCCGGGGACGCAAATGCGCGGACATGGCTGTCCGCGCTCCAGGTTCTCGGCACTCGGCCAGAAACTGAGATGCGTCCCGCGAAGCGCTGAGTCCGAGTTTGGACTTTGCATTAGCGCAGTCGTATCGTAAAAACTTCCTTCCGCTGCGGCGGGAAAAATGAAACCACAAGTCGAAATCTACGATACGACCCTGCGTGATGGCAGCCAGGGCGAAGGAATAAACTTTTCGGTCGCGGACAAACTCCGCATTGCCGAAAAGCTCGATGCGTTTGGTGTTCATTATATTGAAGGTGGCTGGCCGGGATCCAATCCGAAGGACATTGAATTTTTTGCGCAGGCCAAAAAAAGGAAGTTTAAGAACGCCCGGCTGGCGGCATTTGGTTCTACGCGGCGCAAAGGAGTTTCGGTCGAGAGCGATGAGCAAGTTCGACTCTTGATCGAGGCGGCGACGCCCGTTGTCACAATTTACGGCAAGACTTCAATGCTCCATGTCAAAGAAGTTTTACGCTGCACGCCGGAAGAAAATCTGGCGATGATCGGCGACACTGTTCGATTCCTGAAAGATAATGGGAAATTCGTGATCTACGATGCTGAACATTGTTTTGACGGTTACAAATTGGATCGTGAATACGCGATTGCGACATGGAAAGCTGCGGAAAAAGCGGGCGCGGATTTCGTCGTGCTTTGCGATACGAACGGCGGCTGTCTTCCCGAAGAAATCGCAGCCATCACCAAAGTTGCCATCGGCAAATTGAATTGTCGGGTTGGAATTCATACACATGACGACATCGGATTGGGAGTGGCGAATGCGCTCGCGGCCGTTGAAGTCGGCGCGAATCACGTTCAAGGGACGATCAATGGCTACGGCGAACGAACGGGCAATTGCAATTTGACCAGTGTGATTCCATGCGTGGCTTTGAAGATGGGAAAAACCTGTGTGCCTGGGAAATCGTTGTCGAAACTGAAAGAGCTTTCGCAGTTCGTGGATGAAATCGCGAACCTGCGTCACAACCCTCGTTTGCCGTGGGTTGGGTCAGCAGCGTTTGCCCACAAAGGTGGCGCGCACGTCAATGCCATCCAGAAACTGGCTTCGAGTTACGAACACATCAATCCGACGCTGGTTGGGAACGCCCGCAATATTCTCATCAGCGACCTCGCGGGGCGCAGCAACATCGTGATCAAAGCGCAGGAACTTGGTTTCAAACTCACCAACGACACGCCGGAGCTGCGGCAAATCCTCGACACGATCAAACAACGTGAACACGAAGGATACGAATTTGAAGCGGCGGAAGCGTCGATGGCTTTGTTGATTCGCGGAATTCTTGATCACAATCCCGAACTGCTTTTTACCGTTGATAAATATCACATTTCGATGCGGCGCGACGCGAAGCAATCTGTTTGCGAGGCAACGGTGCGAGTGCGAGTGGGAAAAACAATTCACGATGAAGTTGCGGAAGGTGATGGTCCGGTGAACGCGCTCGACAGCGCGTTGCGTTCCGCGCTCGCGAAATCATTTCCGAAACTGAAGAAAGTTTCGTTGATTGATTACAAAGTACGCATTCTCGATAGCTTCGCGGGAACAGCGGCGAAAACCCGCGTGCTGATTGAATCGACCGACGGCAAACGCGAGTGGGGCACTGTCGGAGTGAGTGAAAATATCATCGAAGCCAGTTTGCAAGCCTTGGTGGATTCAATGGAATACGCGTTGTTGAAGAAATAAAGCGGGGGACTTGACGCGAATTACGCTAATTATCGCGAATTTTCCGAAACAAAACCATGAGCGAACTACTTTACAAGGACGAGGTGTTCAACCTCGTCGGTCTTTGTATGGAAATTCATCGCGAGCTCGGCAAAGGTCACGATGAGGTGATTTACAAGGATGCGCTAGTTGTCGAGTTGCAGCGGTCGCAGATTGCTTTTTCCCGCGAGCGGAAATACGAAGTCAGCTACAAAGGTGTTGTGTTGCCGCATTTTTATTACGCAGATTTTGTGGTGTGGGACAAAATTCCTTTTGAAGCCAAGGCGGTTGAGAAATTGACCGACCCTCACGTCAAACAGGTTATGAATTATCTCGCCGCCTCCAAACTTGCGCTCGGTCTGCTGGTGAACTTTGGTGGCGATTCACTGGAATGGAAGCGCGTGGTGTTGAGCAAAAATCACAAGGCTGAACCGTTGAAAGAATTCCGCTTATGAAAACAAACGTTTTGACACGAATTGCACGAATTTTCGCTAATTGCAGAGTTGGAAAGTCGGTTTTTAATTCGCGTTAATTCGCGTCAAAATTTTTATGTCTGAAATTCCAAAAGCCTACGAACCGCAAGCCGTCGAAGAAAAATGGTATCAATTCTGGCTCGACCAGAAATGTTTTGTCGCCGAGCCATCGCGCGTTTCCGAAAAACGTCCCGCGTATTCCATCGTCATTCCGCCGCCGAATGTCACCGGTATGTTGCACATGGGGCACGTCCTCAACAACACCATCCAGGACATTCTCAGTCGCAAAGCGCGCATGGACGGCAAGGAAGTTCTCTGGCTGCCCGGCACCGACCACGCCGGCATCGCCACGCAAGTGCAGGTTGAAAAAGCGTTAAAAAAAGAAGAGCGCAAAACCAAATACGATCTCGGTCGCGAAGAATTTTTGAAACGTGTCTGGACGTGGAAAGAAAAACACGGCGGCATCATCATCAATCAGCTCAAGAAACTCGGCTGCTCCTGCGATTGGACGCGCGAACGTTTCACGATGGATCCGGAATATTCCCGCTGCGTCCAAAAGGTTTTCGTCGAGCTTTACAAAAAGGGACTCATCTATCGCGGCAAACGGATGGTGAATTGGTGTCCCGTTTCGCAAACCGCGCTCAGCGACGAAGAAGTGGAAATGAAACCGCAAAAAGGTTTCATGTATCATTTCAAAGTTCAGGTCGCCGAAATAGTGGCACGGGCTTCCAGCCCGTGCGGCTCAGAAACTCACGGGCAAGATGCCCGTGCCACTACCGGCGAAATCCGTCTCACTGACACCTGGCTCACCATCGCCACGACGCGGCCTGAAACCATTCCCGGCGACACCGCCGTCGCCGTAAATCCAAAGGACACGCGTTACGCGCATCTCATCGGCAAACATATTATTCGTCCGCTGCCGATTCAGATTCCACGCGAGGATAAACTCATTCCCATCATCGGCGATGAACATGTCGATTTTGAATTCGGCACCGGCGTGCTCAAGGTGACGCCCGCGCACGACAAAGCCGACTTCGAGATTGGCGCACGACATAAACTTCCGCTCATCGACATCATGAATCCGAATGGCACGATGAACACCTTAGCAGGTGGGCCACTGGAAGGATTGGATCGTTTTGAAGCTCGCAAGGTTTCCGTTGAGCAGTTGAAAGAACTCGGCGCGTTCGTCGAAGAAAAGCCTTACGAAAACAACGTCGGTTACAGCCAGCGCGCTGAAGTGCCGATTGAACCGCGCCTGAGCGAACAATGGTTTTTGAAATATCCCGCCGTGCCGGAATCAAAAGCGTGCGTAGAGCAGGGCGACGACCCGGTGGGGCGAGCGTCCCCGCGAGCCGAATCATCTATAGCCGAAGACGGCTCGCGAGGACGCTCGCCCCACCAGAAAATGCAATTCCATCCGCAACGGTGGGCGAAAGTTTACGATCATTGGCTGACGAACATTCAGGACTGGTGCATCAGCCGCCAGCTTTGGTGGGGGCATCGGATTCCGGTGTGGAGCTTGTTTATTCCGGCAGCAGGAATGAACAGCCTTCCCTCGAAGGAACTCAACGAATCCATCGATGCATTTTACAAACGCGGGAACTTTACTAATCCCCAAGGATTGGCTGAATTGTCTAAAACGATTTCGTTGTCAGGTCACGATAACTCTCAAACATTTTTCACTTTCGTTTGGAATCAACTTCGCCAATGCGTGGAAGCGTTTGCTTCAACCGATTCCGACGCAGAAGCAAAAGTGTTAATCCGCTCTGGCTTTACTCAAGACCCCGACGTCCTCGACACGTGGTTCAGTTCCTGGCTCTGGCCGTTCGCCACGATGGGCTGGCCCGAAAAAACACCGACGCTCCAAAAATTTTATCCTACAACCGACCTCGTCACCGGGCCGGACATTATTTTCTTCTGGGTCGCGCGCATGATCATGGCGGGCTACGAATACATGGACGAGCTGCCATTCCGGAATGTGTATTTCACCGGCATCATCCGCGACAAACAGTGCCGCAAGATGTCCAAGACGCTCGGCAATTCGCCCGACCCGCTCGATCTCATTTCGCAATACGGCGCGGACGCATTGCGTTTCGGCACGATGCGCAGCGCGCCGCTCGGCCAGGACGTGCTCTTCGACGAAAAGGACGTCGAACTCGGCCGCAACTTCTGCAACAAACTTTGGAACGCCTGCCGCTTCCGCCAGATGCAGGGTAGTGGCACGGGCGTCTCGCCCGTGAGTTTAAATAACGAAAACGATGAAACGCACGGGCGAGACGC
>JAYVSV010000131.1:0-27160 GCA_043775015.1 Verrucomicrobiota bacterium | reverse complement strand
AAACGGTGCGCCTGCCTCTACCACCGGAAGTTTCCATTCTCACCGCTTTATCCGTGTCCATCTGTGTCCATCCGTGGTTTCAATTGAATTGTCCCGGTTAAGCGCATGGTAAAAAATTCTTTCGCCACCAGACTGCCGGGCGTGCTGAAACGGAAAACTCTCGTGTCGCCGGTTCGATTCCGGCTCCAGCCACCAAATCTCCGCAGGCTTTTTTTTATTTTCAAAATTTCAGTAAAATACCATTCCTTTTCGTGCGCTAAAAACATCGAAATAGGGTGAGTTGCTTCTGTTGAAAGCAAATTGGATGGCCTGTTTCAGGGAAAACACCTTTGCAAAACACTTTTCAAAAAATAATTGTCGCACCGTCTAAATCGCGGCACTCTCTCCGGCTCATGCGAGAAATCAACATCGGAATGATTGGCGGCGGCACAGTTGGCAGTGGCGTTTTTCACGCGTTCCAAACCAACGGCGCGCTTATGCAATCGCGTCTCGGCGTCCAAATGAATTTCCGCAAAATCGCGGTCAAAGCGTTTGATGAACCTCGTCCCTACGAAATTCCAAAAGCGTTAATGACGCTCGACTGGCAGAACGTGGTCAACGATCCGTATATTCATGTCGTCATCGAACTCGTCGGCGGAACTGGCATCGCGAGGACGATGATTCTTTCCGCGTTGGAAAAAGGAAAAACCGTCGTGACTGCGAACAAAGCGTTGCTCTCGGCTCATGGCCCTGAACTGTTCGCTGCCGCGGCAAAGAGTGGTGCGAATCTTTATTACGAAGCGAGCGTCTGCGGCGGCATTCCCATCATCAAATCGTTGCGTGAAGGTTTTGTGGCCAATCAATTTCCTGCCATTTACGGCATCGTGAATGGCACTTGCAATTACATCCTTTCGCGAATGAAAGAGGAGGGCGCGGATTTCGCGGACGTTCTCGCCGACGCGCAGAAACAAGGTTACGCCGAAACGCCACCCGACCTCGACATCGACGGCAAAGACGCGCAACACAAGATCGGAATATTGGCTTCGCTCGCGCATGGCTTCTGGGTGGATCATCACGTGATTCACGCCGAAGGCATTCGCGATGTGTCGAAGATTGATATGCTGTTCGCCGAGAAACTTGGTTACACGATTAAACTGCTCGGCATCGCCAAACAAATTTCCGGGAAGAAACCGGGCGTGCAGGTTTCCGTTTATCCGACTCTTATTCCAAACGCGCACGTTCTGGCCAGCGTCAACGGCGTGTTCAATGCCTGTTTCGTGCGCGGCGATGTCGTCGGCGACACTCTTTTCTACGGACGAGGTGCAGGCAAAGATGCCACGGCGAGCGCAGTGTTGAGCGATGTAGCGGACGCCGCTTTGGATTTGAAAATGGGCGGAAAAGTTCGTGTCCCGCCGTTTGTAGCTCACGTAAAAAAAAGCCGCATCGTCCCAATGGCGGAAATTACGTCGCGTTATTATTTGCGCTTGAGCGTCGCGGACAAACCGGGCGTGCTGGCGAAAATTTCTACAATTCTTGCTGCGTCGAAGATTGGTATTTCTTCCGTAATTCAGCCTGAAGGTCACGAAGGCGAAAGCGTGCCGTTGATCATGATGATTCACGACGCGACGAATGCCGCGATGCAAAAGGCGCTGACAAAAATTGCCAAGCTTTCGACGGTCAGAGGCAAGCCGGTGATGTTTCGTGTGGAAAATTTTGAGTGAACCGGCTATTTTCATTCGTATGAGTACCGTTGCTGAAATAAATCAAACCATCCCGCAACTGACGACTGAAGAGTTGAGGGCGGTCGAGCGAAGATTGCTGGAAGAATATCGCGAGCGGAAAGTTGGCATCATTTTCGACGACGCCTACGGCACACTGACCGAGGAGGATTTGCGCGCGGTGCAAGAAGATGCTCTACGCATTATTGACGGAGAAGCGCCCCGGAAATGAATTATCTAATCAGGGGCGAGGTCTGGCTGGCAGACTGCGGAATGGCGGCAAAAACCCGCCCGGTTGTTGTCATCAGTATTCCTTTCCGAGATTCCGACCGTGCTTTAATCACGGTTGTTCCGCATACCACGAGCATCATCGGCTCCGAATTTGAAATCGAAATTCCGGTGCGTTGGTTGCAATCGGGCGCGTTCAACATTCAAGCAACTTTTCCGCTGCCACCGCCCAAATTTATTAGAAGGTTGGGTGTGTTGAATTCGGAACAACTCACCAGAATTGAAACCGCTTTGCAGCAGTGGGAGGGATTAAAATAGTTTATGCCGCTTCTTTTTCGTAGCACCAATGGGCAATCGCCCGCAGTTAATCTGCGCGACGCGATGCTCATCGGCCAGGCACCGGATCGCGGGCTTTATTTTCCTGAAAAATTTCCACGCCTCACGCCCGAAGAAATCGCTGCATTCGCAAATTTGCCCTATCACGAAATCGCCTTCCGCGTTTTGTCGCGTTTCACCGATGACGTAATTCTCAATGACGCGCTCGCGACAATGTGCCGTGATGCTTACAACTTCAATATTCCGTTGGAAAAAACTTACGACCGTGTTCATGTGATGCGGCTCGATCAAGGTCCAACGGCGTCCTTCAAAGATTTTGCTGCGCAGATGATGGCACGACTCTTTGGACATTTCTTGCGCGAGACCGGACAGCAACTCACGATTCTTACTGCGACGAGTGGTGATACCGGTGCGGCGGTCGCTCACGCTTTTCACAACATCCCCGGCGTGCGCGTGATCGTGCTTTTTCCGTTCGACGAAGTGAGCCGCTCGCAACGCAAGATGATGACCACACTGGCCGACAACGTCCGCACCGTCGCGGTTGAGGGCAAGTTCGACGATTGTCAGGCAATGGTGAAACGCGCTTTCGCCGACCCGGCTTTACAACACATCCCGCTTTCCTCCGCCAACTCCATCAACATCGGACGCCTCTTGCCGCAGAGTGTTTATTATTTTTACGCCGCATCACGTCTTGCGAAACCAGGCGAGCCAATCGTGTTCTCCGTGCCGAGCGGAAATTTCGGCGACATGATGGGTGCAGTCGTCGCGCATCAAATGGGTTTGCCGGTTAAGAAACTCATTGCGCCGGTGAACAGCAACGACGCTTTCCCGCGCTTTCTCGAGACCGGCCATTACGAAAAAATTGTTCCGTCGCGCAACGCCGTTTCCAACGCGATGAACGTTGGTCATCCCAGCAATCTTGCGCGCCTCGTCGCCGTCTATGGCGGACGCATGGATGAGACTGGCAAGATTCATCAAATGCCCGATCTCGCTGCCATGCGCCGCGATATTTTTTCCAGTTCCGTTTCCGACGCACGCACGCGCGACACGATTCGCGAAGTGTGGAACAAATACGAATTGCTGCTTGAGGCGCATGGCGCAGTCGCTTGGCGCGGCTTTCTGGATTATCTCGCAGTTGAGCCGATGGGCGATGCGCCCGCCGTGATTCTTGAAACCGCCAACCCCGCGAAATTTCCGGAAGAAATTGAAAAGACAATCGGCTTTTCTCCAGACGTTCCTCCTCCGATGGAGGCTATGAATAATATGCCTGAAGACTTCGACCGCATGGAAGCGGACTACGAGAAGTTTAGAGAATATTTAATCGCGAAACACTTGGCGGGCTGAGAGAATTACTTAAAGAAAACTTCGATGGCACTTATTGTTCAAAAATACGGCGGCAGTTCTGTCGCGAACCCTGACCGCATCAAAAACGTTGCGGTTCGCGTCAAAAAATATCGTGACCAAGGCGATCAAGTCGTCGTCGTCGTTTCCGCGATGAGCGGCGTGACGGATGGCTTGATCAAAATGGCCAAGGAAATCATGCCGTTGCCGAGCGAGCGCGAGATGGACATGCTGTTGGCCACCGGCGAACAACAGACCATCGCATTGACGAGCATTGCACTTCACGCGCTTGGGCTTTCCGCGACTTCACTCACCGGCGCGCAGGCGGGCATCGTTACCGATGGAGTTCATACCAAGGCGAAAATAAAAAACATCTCGCCGCAACACGTTCACAAACTTCTTGATGAAGGAAACGTCGTCATCGTCGCTGGCTTTCAAGGACAAACCATGGAAGGGCAAATCACCACACTCGGTCGCGGCGGTTCGGACCTCACGGCGATTGCGCTCGCGGCGGCGTTGAAGGCCGACCTTTGCCAGATTTACACGGACGTGGATGGCGTCTATACCGCTGATCCGCGCATTGTGAAAAGCGCAAAAAAACTTTCTGAAATTTCTTACGACGAGATGTTGGAACTCGCCGGACTTGGCGCGAAGGTGATGCAATCGCGCTCGGTGGAATTCGCCAAAAAATTCGGCGTCGTGTTTGAAGTCCGCTCCAGTTTAAACGACAACCCAGGAACAATTGTGAAAGAAGAAACTCTCAGCATGGAAGGCGTCGTGATTCGCGGCGTCTCGCTCGACAAAAATCAGGCCAAAGTCACGCTCGTCGCCGTTCCGGACAAACCAGGCGTCGCCGCGCGCGTGTTCAAAGCCCTCGCCGACGCGAACCTCAACGTGGACATGATCGTGCAAAACATCAGCCACAACGCCGGGATGCCCGCGACAGACTTGTCATTCACCGTGGACAAGCCCGATTTGCTCAAGGCGAAAACAGTGATTGAAAGTTTGCAAAGCGAAATCGGCTACAAAGAAGTTTTGGCCGACGAAAAAATTGGAAAACTTTCCGTGGTCGGCGTCGGAATGCGAAGTCATCCGGGCGTCGCCGCGAAAATGTTTGAAACGCTTTCCAAAGAAGGCGTGAACATCGGCATGATTTCCACGAGCGAAATAAAAATTTCCGTCATCATCGATCTGGAAAAAGGCGAGCACGCGATGAAGGCGGTGCATGAGGCGTTTTTGGGATAGAAATAATGAGCGACAATCTATTCGAGGGACAGCGCGGAAGAATAAAAACAAAATCTGCAAATTCGTGCATTGGAGCGATGATTGGATTTGCTGGAATTGTTTTATTATTTTTCTTTCCATTGGGAACCATGGTTGGAATTTGTTTGCTACCGATTGCTGTTCTCGTTGGCCGTACGACGGTTTGTTCACTCTGCGGAAATAAGGTTGTAAAAACATCAATCATTTGTCCGACCTGTAAAACGAATCTAACAAATTAGGTTATGAGAATAAAATTCACAGATTTGGCTGCGATGTTTTGCGTGGCTTGTTCTGCCGTTGGATGCACTAGCACTTACGAGTTGAACAATGCAGTTAGCGCAAATCAGAAGCTTAAACCCGGTATGTCCGGTTATGTTGCGATGGCTGCAGACGGACGATTTGAAAACAATTCCTATGCAGGATCTGGAAATAAAACAGCTCTCATTTTAGTTGGAGTGCTCAAACCGCGCCTCGAAAAGATCGAGATTGCGCCAGAGGTCGTTTCTTATGAGCAAAGTCTTGCAGCAGCAAAAAAGGGAGATTTTGATTATTTGTTTCTCCCGAAGATCTTACATTGGGAGGATCGCGCCACAGAGTGGTCTGGCAAGAACGACCGCGTCCAAATTGAATTGCGCACCGTCGATGTACATACGGGTGAAACACTTGATGTGGGCGATTTTAAAGGAGTCAGTAAGTGGGCGACCTTTGGCGGCGATGTGCCGGAAGATTTGTTAAAGGTTCCGATGACTCAATATGTGAATTATCTTTACGGCGCTGATTTGCCGAAAAGCCAGCGAGTTCGAATGCCTGACGCACCGCATAATATTCGCTGATCCCACGGAATTAATTCGTTAAGTGGTTTAGCGGCACAATTCCTCTTTGTTTTCCCCGCCAAAATTGTTTAATTCCGCGCGATGAAAAAAACGGGGTACGCAAATTAAACGAGTTACCAAAGAGACTCAGATTTCTCTCAAGCTGAATATCGATGGGGCAGGGAAGTCGTCAATCAACGGGAATTCTGCTTTTGGTTCATTTCATTGGTAATGGAGATTAGGCGGACTTGGGTTTCTGAGGGAGTCTCGTTTCTGGTGAGGTCGCAAGCGGTTGAATTAACCGATGCGTGCTTCAGCGGCTTGCGTTGGATAAAACGAAATTCACCAGTTCCTGATTTTGGAAAAAACCGATCCACAGGTTGTGACCCTGACCTTGCGCGACGACCATCTGCATGTTGCCACCCAACGCCGTGAAGCGTTCCTTCATTAAGCCGGAATTTGCATCAAGCGGGACGACTTGGTCGGAGTCACCGTGAATTGCAAATAGCGGCACGCCAGCCTTGGCCAGACCTGCAAGGCGATCGATCGGGTTATGTTCGACAAGATGAGCCTGTAATTCATCCGGTTTCATTTCATATGCGCTCGCAGCTTTGGCAATGCCCGGGTAACTCGCGAGATTACAGACTGGATAAATCCCGGCAAAAGCTGCGACCTTGCCCGGGTTCGCGACCGCCCATGAAAGGGTCATTAATCCGCCGCGACTCCTCCCAAGCAATATGGGTTTTTGTGAGTAGCCCCGCGTTTCGCTCATCTTCGCGTGAAATGCCGTAAATATTTTGCAGCCCGCAGGACTCCCGTAAGATTCTCCCACGTCAATTCCAGCAATCGCAATTCCCGCTTTGCGGAACCGTTCAAACATCCATTGCTCCTCCTTTCCGGGCAGTCCCGGCAGGGTTGGCGCATACCAGACCCACGGTTTTGATTTGGACGCTGAATTTGTTGCGCCCGGAATAACAAAGGCCGTCCGCCCCGCAACGAGAAACACTTCGCCCGTCAAAGGCAGGTCTTTTATTGGCGCTGCAGCGGGGGCAACGTTTGGCTCATCGGCCTTGGCGGACAGCAGCTTCAAAAAAAGAACGCAGAAAACAATCAGTAGTCTCATTGGGGAATGGGGATCAGGGTTGTCATTGCCACTTCGGTCTCGTAAACGGACTGCGCTTTGTCGATGAAACTAAAAAATAAATCATCAGGATGCAATTGTGTTTTTATAGACACGATTACAATCACAGTAACGCCAGTTTTCCAATTCAGTTTGCTTGGGCAAATACCCAAACAAATTAAAGATTTTCAGCGTTTTGGTATGATAGATAGAAACTTTTTTCCATTTTGCATTTGACAAAGCATCACATTCCGATCAAACAGAACGCGCTCTACATACGTTATTGGGGAATAGTAACACTCTTGTGCAAAATATTTGGGAACATTTTTCTGGCACCTACGGAAGCCATTCGGTGACGGTTATTTTCAATCGTGAATTTAATCCCGTCCATTTTATGAACGACATCTCGCCCGGCTTTTCTCCGTTGCATTTTTTCCGACTCCGCTCGAACCCGAACCAAACCGTAAATCCAAAAGAATTTTCCGCCATCCAAACCAACCTTGAACAACTTATGCAAAACTCGAACTTCACCTCCGCTGCAACCGAAATTTCAGTAATCACAGAACGCGCCCTGCCAAAGGTGGATACGGCGGGAAGACTGAAACCGGCCGGCGTGCTCGGACTTCGGCTAGGGGCCCGTTTCGCGGCTCTCGCTGGCGTGGCGTTCCTTGTGTTACTGAGCTTCGGTGGCGAAGTCCAGGCGACGACAAAATTTTGGATCGGCTCCGGCACTTTGACTACGGCAAACCTCTGGAGTCTGACTACTGGCGGCCCCTACAATCAAACTTGGGTTGCAGGAGATACAGCGGTGTTTGACGTGGCCAACAGCACGATAACTTATGTGACTACCGTCAGTGTGGGTGGGTTGACAGCAAATCAAAATGTTACCTGGACAGCAGCAGGGACTCTTACCACGGCCGGAACCGTCATGCCAATCTCGGTGGCAAGCGGAATGACGCTTGATTTAGCAGGCCAAAATATTTCCACAGTTGCGGGAACTGGCATTAGCAAGAGTGGTGCTGGCGTGCTTATTTCGGCGAATGGGAATGCCTATCCCGGAGGATTTACTCTGTCATTAGGAACTATGGTTTGCGGCGGAGTTAACGCTATGGGGGCGGGCCCTCTGAATATAAATGGCGGCACGATCGCGGGAAGCGCCACTCGTAACTTTTCAGGAAAATACGCGAGCGGGATTACGGTTGGTGGGAATTTTCAACTCGGGGCTTTGGTCACGGAGATCCCCCAGTCCTCCAGCGTTGCGAATTTGACCTTTGACAACAATATGGCTTTCGGTGCCTCCACACGCACCATCACCATGGGCGCGAGTGGCACCTATACGCTGGGCGGAATCATTTCCGGAAGCCCCGGCGTTGGGCTGACAGTCTCCGCGCTTGCGGGCACACAAGGTGCGTTGGCCCTGAGCGGAGCAAATACGTACAATGGCGGCACGACCGTCAACTCGGGTGCCGCGCTTTCCTTCCTAAATACCATCGCCAAGCCTGGTTCAGGCACGGTGACCGTGGGTTCCGGTGCGACGCTCGGCCTGGGCGTTGCCGCCGCGAGCAACCCCTTTAGTTCTGCGAACGTTGACTCGCTCTTCGCGAATACGCTCTCCGGTGTAAGCATGGATGCAAATTCCCTCGTCGGCATCGACACCGCGGGGGGTAACTTCACGTATTCTACCGTAGTGAGTTCCACCAGGGGATTGCACAAACTTGGGGCCAACAATCTGACCCTCTCCGGTGTGGGCAACAATTACGGTGGCCCGACAAAGATCACAGGAACCGGCGGGCTTCTGCTCGGCGCGTCCGGGGTAATTCCGGACACTTCCGTCGTGTCTCTTGTCGCCGGCGCAAACCTCACCTTAAATGGCTTCGACGAGACGGTGAAATCCGTTTCAGGCCTTGGTGGTAGCGTCATCCTTGGTGCAAACACGCTAACCATAAACGACCCCGCCGGCGAAAATTTCGGTGCCGGTGGAGCCGGAACCATCACCGGCAACACGGGTGGCAAAATTATTAAGAATGGAAGTGGCCAGTTCTCAATCGGCGGCACTGGTGGCACCGGTGCACCCAATTATTCCGGCGGACTGACCTTGAACAATGGCGCGCTTGGCATCGGAGCCAACGCTTCCCTTGGCACCGGAACCTTCACCGTGAACAACGTGTCAGGAGCGGTGATCCTCGGAAATAACGTGATTGGCGGTCGGACGATAACTGCTCCTGTTACCCTCAACGGCGATTTGACGGTGGACGATACATTTATTACGCCCACTCCCGGGACGATTACTTTTTTAACCGGTGCGTGGACGATCACAGGCGGGAACAGAACGATTAAAGTGAATACTGCTGCCAACAACAGTTACACGGTTACCATTAACAGCATCATCGGCCAGGACGTGTCGGGTCGTGGACTTGCCAAAACTGGCAATGGAATTCTCACCTTGGGTGCCGCCAACACTTACAGTGGCGATACGACGATCAGCGCGGGCACTTTGAAGTTGAGTGCCAGCGGCACAATTAATAGCAGCGCAAACATCGTCGTTGGTAGTTCAGCCATTCTGGACGCCACCGCCGTAGGGATCAGCATTGGTTCGAGCCAGACCCTCAAAGGCAACGGCACAGTCAACGGCACCGTCACTCTCGCGGCAGGCGGCACCATCTCCGCAGGTGCCAGCCCCGGCACCCTGACTACCGGAAACGAAATCTGGAACGGCGGCGGCACCAATATCTGGGAAATCAACAACACGGCTGGTTCCGAGGGGGCAGACCCCGGCTGGGACCTGTTGAATATTGCTGGCTCGCTGAACAACCTCGCCACTCCTTCGAGCAAGTTCACCATTAAGATCACCTCGCTCACCACCGGCAACGTGGCGGGTAATGCGGCTAATTTCGACAATACCCAGGATTACGTTTGGAGGATTGCCACTGCCTCGGGTGGAATTATTGGGTTCGATGCGGCTGCGTTTACATTAGATACCTCCAGCTTTTCAAACCCGGTTGGCACGGGTGCGTTCCTAGTTGAGAAATCCGGTAATGACATCCTGCTCCGTTTCGTTCATCCGCCGGCTATTTCCATCCAACCGATCAGCGCCAGTGCTGAATGTGGAATCAGCAATGCCACTTTTAGTGTCACAGCGACAGGGAGTGCTCCACTGAGCTATCAATGGCGTCATGCCGGCACCAATCTTCCGGGTGCCAATGCTTCCTTTCTGGCCTTTACCCCAGCGACGTCAGCGAATGCTGGCGCTTACGATGTTGTCCTTACCAATGCTTATGGCTCTGTCACCAGTACCCCGTCGGCAACTTTGACGATCACTGACACAACGCCGCCGGTCTTCAACTGCGGCCAGAACGAAACGGTGTCCTGTATGCAGGGCTGGGGCTTCACATACCCAATCGTCACGGACAACTGCGATGGTATCATCTCCGGCAACGCCGTACCAATCAGCACAACGACGAATTTCACCTGCGGCTACACCTTCATCGCTACGCGCATCTGGCAGGTGTCGGATTCGTCGGCCAACACAACCTATTGCACGCAGGTGGTTACATACGTTGATTTCATTCCGCCGACCATCACGGCCTGTCCGACGAACGTGACCGTGCCCTGCCTTGCCGCTGTGCCCGCACCCGACATCTCTTCAGTCACGGCGACGAACCAGTTTGATCCCTGCGATACCAACACGCCTGTGGTCGTGCATTTCTCGGACGTCACCAATGGGGTGAATCCCATCGTCATCACGCGCACTTACCGTGCCTACGATGCTTGCACCAATTTTGCGCAATGTGTCCAGACCATCACAGTGCCGGCGGACACGACTCCGCCAACGTTCACGGCCTGTCCCGCACCAATCGTCGTTGCTGCGGAGATTGGCCAGTGCAGCAAGAGCAATGTGACTTTTAGCGCCACCGCCACGGACAACTGTAGTACTAACGTGACCGTAGTTTGTACTCCGGTCAGCGGCTCAACCTTTGCCCTCGGGACAAACATGGTTACCTGTATTGCGACAGACGGAGCCGGTAACAGCAATGTTTGCAGTTTCACGGTCACTGTAGTGGGCAATGCTTTGCCAAACGTAGTTTGCCCTAGCAACATCATTGTGAGCGTTGATGCTGGCTTGTGCGACAAAACGAATGTGACATTTATCGTCACGGCGAGCGATGATTGTAATGTTTTGACGGTTGGATGCGTGCCGCCAAGTGGTTCGACTTTCCCGGCAGGGACTACGGTAGTGACCTGCACCGCGACAAACGGATTGGGCAATACCAACTCGTGCAGTTTTACCGTCACCGTTTTGGAAACGACCCCGCCAGTCATCGCCTGGCTGGCGGATACCACTGCTGAATGTGGCTATACTACTCCCGCCAGCACGGGAACGCCGACAGCTACCGACAATTGCGATCCCAGCCCGGCAATTACGTTTGTTGACAGCAGCGCAGTCGAAATCACCCCAAGTGGCCTTGGCAGTTGGGCAACGTTCACGGCAGGAAGCCCGCTGACGGCAACCGCCAGTTTCGTAAATGGGCCATCCGTCCCGCCCTTGGGAACTGGTAGCTTAAGATTGACGCTTGGCGCGACAGGCAGTGGGACGTCTGAGGTAAACAACACGGACTACGACACCGTATTGCTGGCTGATGTGACCGAATTATCTTATCGAACCTATCGCACGGTGGACGGAGCGACTGGAAACAAAAGCATCTATCTTGTGCTGGATGTCGATTTAGACGGAGATTTCATCATCGACGATTCCATCATCTTCGAGCCGCGCTATCAGAACGGGTCGAATCCCGGTCTGCCGTTGCAAGGCGCGTTGGTCAATGGAACCTGGCAAAAGTGGAACGCACTGTCAGGCGGTTGGTGGTCGATCAGCGGCCTCGCCGGGTTGACGTCTGGAGCTGGTGTGAAGCCTATCTCTGTTTACCTTGCCACCTATCCCAATGCACGGATTATCAACAGTTCTGGCAGCGATGGTGGTGTCCGCCTGCTCGCCGGTTTTGGCTTTGGACCTTCCTGGGCCAACTTTGATGGAGCAGCGGATTTCTTTACGATCGGCACCAACGGTATTTCCAAGAGTTTTGATTTCAACCTGGTTCCAGGAAATAATCCGTGCCAACCGGTGGTGCTCCGCACCTGGACGGCAACGGACAGTAGCGGCAATCAAAACTCTTCTTCGCAGAAAATTTCCGTGTTGGACACAACGCCTCCGGCCTTCAGTGGCGCGACAAATATTGTAGTTAACTCTACGATTGGAGCCTGCAGCGCTTTGGTAAACTACACGGTTACTGCATCCGATGTTTGCGATCTTATGCCAGGGTTGACGGTAAACCCACCGAGCGGCACCGTGTTTTCAAACGGAGTATGGACCGTTAATTGTTCAGCAACGGATGCCTGTGGCAACATTACCAATCGTAGTTTTACGGTGACCGTTATCGACAGTGAAGCGCCTTCAATCAACTGCCCGTCCAACCAAGTGCTCACCGCTGATGCTGGTCAATGTGGTAAAAGCAACGTGACGTTCTTGGTTACGGCGTCGGACAACTGCACCACTGTTACGGTGGTTTCAACTGCAGCATCCGGCTCCACCTTCCCGATTGGCGTCACGACCGTGACCAATGTTGCCACCGACGGCTCGGGGAACTCGAACGTCTGCACGTTTACGGTTACCGTCAATGACACCCAGTTGCCTTTGATCACCTGCCCGGTGAATTTAGTGTTGACGGCGGATGTCGATCAATGCGGCAAGAGCAATGTGACATTTTTGGTCACAGCTTCGGATAACTGCCCTGGTGTCTTGGTGGTTTCAACTCCGGCAGTCGGTTCTACTTTCCCAATTGGTGTCACCACGGTAACCAATGTGGCCACGGATGCCTCTGGCAATTCGAATGTCTGCACTTTCACGGTGACGGTGAATGACACTCAGGCTCCCAACGTCACCTGTCCGACCGACCTGGTGTTAGCGGCTGATGCTGGACAATGCGGCAGGAGCAATGTGACCTATAGCGCGATAGTCACCGATAACTGCGCCGCAATTCCGGTGGTGGTGTACACGCCGCCCAGCGGTTCGACTTTCTCTAATGGAGTGACGACCGTCTATTGCCTGGTGACGGACACCAGCGGCAATACGAATGGCTGTAGCTTCACCGTAACGGTCAACGACACAGAGCCTCCGGTGATTACGGTATTGGGTGCCAACCCGTTGACCAACGAGTGCCATGTGGCGTTCGTGGATCCGGGTGCAACGGCGAACGACAATTGCGCTGGGATGGCGGATTCCCCGTCAGGCACACAAATCTACTTCAATGGTTTCGAAACCAATATCACGGACTGGGACGCTTTTGGTGCACCATATGACGCGACGCGAGTCCCCTCCGGAAATAATGGCATCACATCGGCCTCCGGCAACTTCCATGCCGAGAGCAGTGCTGACGGTTCTGCGTCGCGCTGGGGCGGCTACAACTACGGCGCTGGCAATGCAGTGCCGACCACCTTCAAGGAATACACGACCTCTGTGGATATTTATCTGAACGTCTCCGGCGGATGGATCAATGATACGCGTTTCGATTTCGACTCCGCCATTAATAATGCCGCTGGTACCTTCAATCGCGACTTCATCTTCAACGCGGGCTTCTATAACGACGCCGACGCCAGTCCCGGCTCCGGCACTTCTCGGTTTGTGATCAGCGCAAGCAATAACAGCCAGCCCGGCAGCGCCTTCGCCAAGAATCCCGGTAATGCCCCGATCGCTATAGCTACAAGCGGTTGGTACACGTTTAAGCACCACTTCTACGACAACGCGGGTGTGTTGGCGGTAGATATGAGCATCTTCGATTCCTCCAACGTGCTCGTCAACTCGTGGACGCTCAGCAACACAAATGACGTCATCACCGGTATCGGTGGCAATCGCTACGGTTGGTTCGATTACAACCAGTTTTCCACTCTTGCCTTCGACAACGCAGGCCTGCTACTGGCACCTGGCAACTTCTTGTTGACGACAAGCAACCCGGTGTTAACAAACACGCCTGGAACCTACCCCATCACCTACGTGGCAACCGATCCGAGTGGAAACTCTGCGACGAACACGCGGGTGGTCGTAGTGGTGGACACAATTGCGCCGGTGATCACGATGTTGGGTGCTAACATGTTGACCAACGAGTGCCATGCGGTGTTCGTGGATCCGGGCTTTACGGCCTTGGATTCTTGTTCGGCAATATTGACGCTGACGACGAACAACACGGTGAATACGAATGTGCCGGGGACCTACACGAATACCTACGTGGCAACCGATCCGAGTGGAAACTCTGCGACGAACACACGGGTGGTCGTAGTGGTGGACACAATTGCGCCGGTGATTACGATGTTGGGAGCGAATCCGTTTACTAACGAGTGCCATGTGGCGTTTGTGGATCCGGGCTTTACAGCCCTGGATGCTTGTTCAGCACTTCTCACGCTGACGACGAACAGCACGGTAAACGCGAATGTGCCAGGTAACTACACGAATATCTATGTTGCGGCGGACTCGAGTGGGAACGCGACGACGAACACGCGGCTGGTGGTGATAGTGGATACCACGCCGGCGACGATCAATTGTCCATCGAACCTTGTTGTCGCTGTCGATCTTGGCCAGTGCAGCAAGAGCAATGTGACCTTTAGCACTATCGCAACCGACGCATGCGATACCAACTCAACGGTAGTTTGCACGCCTTCGAGCGGTTCAACCTTCCCCGTCGGTGTAACCACGGTTAGCTGTGTGGCGACGGACTCCAGTGGTAACACCAACACCTGTAGCTTTACCGTCACGGTCAATGACGGCGAGAATCCCGTCCTCAGCGCCTGCCCGACGAACTTCGTCATCTATGACACGGATGGCAGCGGCGATGAGGTTGTTAACTTCTCTGCCCCGACCGCAACCGACAATTGTCCTGGAGTGATGGTCATTTGCAATCCGGCCAACGGATCTGTCTTGGGACTCGGCGCACACACGGTTACTTGCACAGCGACCGACGCTGCTGGCAACTCGAACAGTTGCAGCTTCATCGTGGTGGTTTGTTCGACCAACCAGCCGATCGTTTACGTGGATGATAATTACACCAACCTGGCGATCGGCACCATGGTGACCTTCCCTAATGGGGCAGGTAGTCCTACTCATTCGATTGGCTGCGATGCCTTTGCCACGATTCAGGGCGGTGAGAACGCCGTGGCTGCGGCTGGCACCGTCAATGTGGCGGCGGGGACTTATGCAGAACAATTGACACTGAACAAGGTGGTTCACTTGGTCGGACCCAATGCGGGCATGACTGGTTATGCTGCGCGTGGAGCGGAAGCTCTCATTGTTCCTCCGTCTGCTCTCAATGTCTCTGACAGTCCCAAAGAGTGGAGTGCTGTTCCGATCATCAATATCACAGCGGATGGCGTCAGCATGGACGGATTTAAGATCAGCGGCGACAATACCTTGGTTGCTGGTTACAGCTACGCGGGTATGAATGTTTGTGCCGGATTGGCTGTTCACTCCACTGCCAATAACGTGCAGTTCTTAAACAACATTGTGGAGAAGGTGACTTACACAGGCTTTCACTCCGAGGGCGGACAAGTTTCACCGCACTACACCGGACTCGTGGTCACGCGCAACCTGTTCGACAGCATTCACGATCTGAACCAGCTTGGCTATGGTTACGCGATGGACATCCAGGGAACTGCCGGAACCATCACCGACAACAAGGTGACCAATACGCGCACTGGCATGGAGATTCAGCCCTATCAGGTTGTTGGCTCACCCACGATCGTGAGCAACAACAATATCTCGGTGTGGCGGCTGGGTATTTACTACAACTATGCGGAGGTAAACGCCAGTTCCTGGACGATTACCGCGAATCAGATTGCTTCCTGTTTGCCGCCGGAGGCGCCGACCGGACCAGTTGTCTGGGAAGGCATTCGTGCTGAAACCATGCGGGCCAGCGGAAATGGCGGCCTTATTATGAGCAATACAGTGGACGGCACTGTGGCTTTGACCGATCCGACACACGCAGTATGGGGCGGGTTTGCCCATGCCGTCTGGGGTCTGCGCTACAAGGGTGGGGCTTCTGATTCAACCAATGTATTCTTTACAGGCAACGCGGTTCAAAATGTTTCGTTCGGGTTTGTCCATGACGCCCCGGCAAACATCGTTCTGACTGGAAATAGCTTTTCAGCCACGGACTCTGACATCCGCCTGCAACAGGATTACACCAGCACCGGGACTCCACTAGGCAGTGGGGGCACTGGTAACATTGACGCTACGGGTGGCAACACCTACGAAGGGGTCGATTCAACGACCGCGACCCTTGCCCAGTTGTTCGCCACGGAAGACAAGATTTTGCACAAGGTGGATAATTCAGTGCTTGGCTTCGTTCGCGTGAAAGCGGCGAATGTTTATGTGACCACCGCCAGCGGCAGCATCCAGCGCGGCATTGATGCCGCCACGGCGGGTGATACGGTTAATGTGAATGATGGTATTTTTGACGGAAAGTTGTCCGTCACCAAGGCAGTTAAGCTACTGTCTGCCAACGGCAGTGGATCCACCACCATCAAGGATACAACGGTTACGGGTTATGCGCCCATTCAGTTGTCGGGCACCACAACTGGTGTGGAAATCGGCGACGTGGGTCGCGGGTTCACCATCCTCGGAATTGATGGATCACCCGGTATTGAATATGCGGCAATCTATGTGCAGGGCATCCAAACCAACACACGTATTGTGGGGAACAATGTTGTGGCTGCGGGCGATGAGGCGTTGCTGACAGAATCCGGTGCCGCCATCAGTGGCCTAGTTGTTACCGACAACGAGTTTTCTGGCGTTACTTTCACGGGACCCAATCCCGCTGGTTACGGTTTTGCCAATCAGTTCACCACACCCAATGTGCCGCGGCAATTGGTCGTGATTCAATCGGGCGCTGGGCCGGTGACATTCAGCCGCAATGTGGTTTCCGGCACCGCAGGTGGGTTCAACATCGCCAGCCAGCAACAAGGCAATACGCTGGTCACGATTGACGCGGCAAATGCGACTATCCAGGACAATAATTTTACGGGTGTTTCCACCCGATTTGCCACTGCGCTGCGGATTGGTGGCGCGAACGCAGTTGTCACAGGCAATGTATTCCCCGGCAATACTCCGGGAGGTTTGTTTGTTCGCTCGGCCGCCGGTGCAACCGCACTGGTCAATTATAACAGCTTCACCGGATACACTGCTGGTTGGGCCTTGGAGAGTGCGCTGGCAAGCCCGTTGTTGAATGCGGTCAGCAACTGGTGGGGTAGCGCTTCCGGCCCGGTGAACAGTGCGAATCCCGGAGCGACTGGTGTGGCCGTAAATGCAAATGTGGCATTCAGCCCGTGGCTTGGCTCTGGTGTCGACACAAGCGCGGCCATCGGCTTCCAGCCGAACTTGGCGCCGGTTTATTATCAGCCGCATCATCTCGTGTTCTCGACGCAACCAGGCGGCACGGGTATCAATAATCCGTTTGCACCGCAACCGGTGATTCAGGTCATTAATTCCAACGGCGGCGTGGCGACGACGTTCAACGGCTCGGTATCACTCGCCATTAACACCGGCACTGCGGGCGCGGCCTTGAGCGGAACTCTGACGAATTCGGTCATCAACGGCGTGGCCACCTTCTCCGGCCTGCAAATAAATTTGGCGGGCAACTATACTTTGGTCGCCGCCTCGGCTTCACCGATTCTCCCGGCGATTAGCAGCAGCTTAGTGATCTCGAATTCGCTGCCTGCAATCACCAGCTTGAATCCGGCATGGGCGGTCGCTGGTGATGCCGGTTTCACGCTGACGGTGAATGGAAGCAATTTTGTCTCTGACAGCGTTGTGCGCTGGAACGGTGCGGACCTGGCGACCACACATATTTCAACGACGCAACTTTCCGCGCCCATCACCGCGTTGCAAATAGCTGTCGTCAGCACGGCGAGTGTGACCGTCTTCAACGTCGCTCCTGGCGGCGGAGAATCCGCAGCCACGAACTTCCCGATTTATGGCGCACCGACTGTGGTGTATGTGGATGATGATTATTCCAGCAGCGGCGCGAACGGGGGCCATCTCTGGGGTTATGACGCGTTCGCCGCGATTCAACCCGGCATCAATCGCGTGACCTCCTTCGGCACGGTCAACGTGGCTGCCGGAACCTATATGGAGGATGTGACCATCAGCAAGACCGCCAATGTGATCGGCGCAGGTGCCGGACAATCGATCGTCGTCGGCCAGATTGGTGGTTCCAGTTCAACCTTCCAATTTGGGTCCAGCGGAATCGTGCTGGATGGCTTCACGATCACGCGCGCTGGAAACAATACCAATGACTGGAGCAACTCAGGCTTAAATTCGGCGGGCGTGGCCATGCAGGGACTGACCGTAAGTGGAACTGTTCGCAACTGTTTGATTACGGGCATGCGCACGGGCATTGATATCAATAACGCCAGTGGCATCACAGTGCGCAACAATGTCATCAACAACAATCGCACTGGTCTCATCATGCGCAATCAAACTGACAGTCTGACCGTTGTGGAAAACGAAATCACCGACAACTGGACTGTCGGCTTACTCTTCCTGGATGGTAGCGGCGGGTCGAACATTCCTGTGCAATCCGCCAGCAATTGCACTTTCAGCAGTAACAATATTAGTGGCAATTGGTATGGACAGATTGTGGACCGCCAGACCGGTGGCTCTCTGCCGGCTCCAGGTGCTAACCTGAAAAATTTCAGCGGCAACTGGTTGGGGACGAACGCTCCCGTGGTGACGAATGCGAATAGCGCTGAACCTGGTTACGCAGCGCTGATTCCAGTTATCTTCGGCGGAACAGCCACCAATCCTGGTAGTGCTCCGACGTTGGCAGGTCTTGCGGTGGCAAACATCGACTACACACCGTGGCTTGATGTAGGCACAGATATCAGCACCAATGTTGGTTTCCAAGGTAACTTCAGCACGTTGCATGTTGATGATAATAGTCCACAGACTGGAAGCACCGGTCGCGTTCAGGAAGGTGTGAATATGGTTTCAGGTAGCACGGTATTAATTGCTCCCGGAACGTATCTTGAGAACGTGGTCATCACCAGCCATGTGAATCTGGACGGTGCAGGCAACGGAAGTAATCCAGCGGTGGATAGTATTCTCACTGCGGCTAATCCAGCACTGCCGGTTATCACGGTCAACGATGCCGGTGGCAGCAGCACTTCCGTTCGCCTCCGCATACGTGCGTTGAGGGTGACCGGATCAAGCGGCGACGGTATTCAGGTAAACTCGACCAGCGGCACGCACTCTTACTACCGATTTGATACGGTCGCTTCGGTTGCAAACAGTGGTAGCGGAATTAATTTTGCCGGGACCACGAGCATCACCGATGTGCAAGTCGATGGCTGCGTCTTGAACAACAATGGCAACACCGGTTTGCGGGCGGCGTCCTCACTTCTGCAGTTCGACACCGTCAGCGTCACAGGCGGCGAGATGAAGAACAATGGCGTGATTGGCCTTGGCTTGAATCCGTCGGGATTGAGTTCGTTCAATTCTGACAACATTACCGTGGATGGCACAACCTTTGTTGGCAACGGCGACACCTCGACTTTTGGATCAGGTGACCTGAGCTTCTTCGGTTTCAACGGCAGTGCAACCTTGAAAAACTTGAGTATCGCGGCTGACGGACAATTTCCGATTCAATTCCGCGGCAAAGGCACGGCAAGTTCTGGAACGTGGCTGACTGCTGGCGCGATCTCATTGGAGAACGTTGTGGTGACCGGCGCAGGCGCACGGCCCGGTCTCTATATCAATCGTTACTCAAACGTGGTTGGATTCTCGTTCACCAACGTTGATTTGAGCACCTACATTCCGCCGAGTCTGCCCAGTGGCTTTGCGACGGTGATGCAAGTCGAGCATAGCGGAGTGGTTCCAATGGATCTGGGCAGCTTGAAGCTGGCGTGCGCACCCACCTATGGAGCATTGGCGATGTTGAGCACAGGTGGTGCTACGGCCACATGCGGCACGGTAATAGTTGGGGCGAACACACCGGCTGATCAGGAGCTTTGCGTCTTTGATCAACAGGACTTTGCCGGAGTTGGGGACATTACCTTTCCGACATTTGTCATAAGCTGCTCGGCCGTTCCGATTGTCGCGGAGTGCGTTGGCGCCGCAGGGCGGGTTGTCAACTACTCTGTTCCAGTCACGAGCGCTTGTGATCCATCTCCTACACTCACATGTACTCCGGCGTCGGGTTCAGTGTTTCCGATTGGAAATACAACTGTGAACTGCGTTGCGGTGGATTCACGAGGGATGTCAAACACATGCAGCTTTATTGTGAAGGTGCAGGATACCACGCCGCCGGCCATCAATTGCCCGACAAACTTGGTTCTGGCTTCAGATCCTAATCAGTGCAGCAAGAGTGGAGTTGCCTTCGCTTCAGTCGCAACGGATATTTGCGACGCCAGCCCAACGGTCGTTTGCACGCCGCCGAGCGGTTCAACCTTCCCCGTCGGTGTTACCACCGTCAATTGTGTGGCGACCGACTCCAGTGGTAACTCCAACAGTTGCTCCTTCACGGTCACCGTTTTGGAAACCGTGCCTCCAGTCATTACTTGCCCGGCGGATGTCCTGGTTCAGTGCGGTCAGACTGCTCCGGGCCTCACCGGATTCGCAACCGCTGTCGATAATTGCGATACGAATCCTGTCGTTAGTTACCTGGACAGCACTCCGCTGCAAGTGATTGCGACCAACCTTCACGGTTGGGCACTGTCCACGGCAGGGAGTCCGCTGACTGCCTCCGCGACCTTCGTCAACGGTCCGGCTACGCCACCGCTTGGGACCGGCAGTCTGCGCCTCGCCATCGGTAGCAACGGTGACGGCATGGCTGAGGCTCGCAACACAAATTATCATGGCACATTGCTCAGTTCCCTGACCGAGTTGGATTATCGTTCCTACCGGACAGCCGACGGCAGCAGCGGTAATCAAAGCGTTTATCTTGTCCTCAATATTGATCTGGACGGGAACGGCACCGTTGATGATTTGCTGATCTTTGAACCTAAATTCCAAAATGGATCGAATCCAAGCCTCCCGTTGCAAGGTGCGATCAGCACAGGATCATGGCAGTCTTGGGACGCACTGGCCGGCGGTTGGTCATCACAAAGCGGTTTGGCTGGTTTGACTCCGGGTGCTGGCGTGAAATCGTTGGCTGTGTATATCGCGGCCTTCCCAAATGCCCGAATTGTCAACAACCTCGTTGGCTCTGGTGGCGTTCGTCTCGTTACCGGTGCGCTGGGTGCATGGGACAACTTCGATGGGGCAGTTGACTTCTTTACCATCGGCACGAACGGAGTTTCGCGGAGTTCTGATTTTGAACTCACGGTCGGATGCATTGCACCGATTGCACGGGCTTGGACCGCGCTAGACGATAGTGGCAACCTGCGAACCTGTTCTCAAGCTATCAGACAGGTGGACACGACAGCTCCAGTTCTCACCTGCTCGACGAACATTGTGGTGGGAAATGCAACCGGACAATGTAGCGCAGTGGTCAACTTCACGGTGACAGCAATCGATGGTTGCGATGCCACCCCGGTTTTGGTCTGCACGCCAGCCAGTGGTTCAACCTTCCAGGTTGGGACGACGATCGTTAATTGTGTGACAACCGATGCGTGCGGCAACACCACCAATTGCAGCTTCACTGTCACGGTCAATGACACCCAGGCGCCGAGTATCACCTGCCCGGTCAACCTGGTTTTGAGTGCGGATGTAGGTCAATGTAGCCGCAGCAATGTCACCTTCACGGTCACTGCTCTGGATAACTGCACCAATGTCACAGTGGTTTCCACTCCGGCTTCCGGTTCGACTTTCCCGGTTGGTCTCACGACAGTGACCAATGTCGCCACTGATGCAGCGGGCAACACCAATTCGTGCACCTTCACCGTCACCGTCAATGACACTCAGATTCCTACAATGACTTGCCCAACAAACATGACCGTGAGTTGCGCCGGCACGAACGGCACGCCAGTATTCTTCAGCGCGACCGCAACCGATAATTGCGACCCGTTAGTGACTGTGACCTGTGTGCCCGCTTCGGGGTATTTGTTTCCGTTCGGCTCAAATAACGTGGTCTGCACCGCAGTGGATAGCAGTGGCAATACCAATACCTGTAGCTTCACGGTAACCGTGGTTGAGCCGGAGCCGACCTTGACCATTCAACTGCAAGGGACAAATGTGGTGATCTCGTGGCCGGTGAGTTGCGGCACCTACATCCTTGAGCAAAAGAACGACTTGGACCCAATCGTTTTGTGGTCAACTACACTCGAACCGGTCGTGGTCGTTGGTAATCAAAACACCGTCACAAAACCGGCGAGTATCACGCAAGAGTTCTTCCGGTTGCGGTATTAAGTGGGGGAGCGAAAATAACCTTCAAGGAAGCTGGGAAGCAATTCCCAGCTTCTTTTTTTAGTTGCGCAGTTCTTTTTGCAAAACAAAATTTACGCGCGAAAGAAATCAAACATGGGTGATCAGTCTCCAGGCAAATTGATTGTTCGATTTGAAGGCAACGGTTCAAACCACGAATTCTAAATCCTGACGGTGCGGAATGAGTCCTTGTTCGTAAGCGCGATCAAGAAAGAGTTGGATCGATTTTCTTCCGCGTTCGCCATAATCCAAAGTCCAGTGGTTGACGTACATTCCGACAAATTTATCGGCAAGATCGCGACCCATATCGCGGGCGTATTGGAGCGCGTGTTCCACGGCTTCCCTACGATGGTCGAGGCTGTATTGAATGCTGGCGGTCAGTATTTCAGAAATGATTTTGCGCGTTTCCGGGTCAAATTTTTTATGAATCGCGTTCCCGCCGAGCGGGAGTGGCAGTTTGTCATTTTCTTCGCCCCACCATTTTCCCAGATCCTGGCAGACAACCAAGCCCTCGTTCTGATAAGTCAACTGTCCCTCGTGAATAATCAAACCAATCTCGGCTTTTCCAGAACGGACGGCTGAGAAAATCTGATCAAATGGCACGACTAGGTAGTCGATCTGCGCCGCTGGTTTTCCAAGCCACAGTTGCAACGCGAGAAACGCACTCGTCATCGTTCCGGGCACCGCGATCTTCTTTTGCGCAATTTCCGCGCGAGTAAAAGTTGTTTTGGACACCAGCATTGGCCCGTAACCATCTCCCATGCTCGCGCCACTTGGCAGCAGGGCATATTTGTCACTGACGTAAGCGTAGGCGTGAATGCTGATGGCCGAAATGTCCAGCTCACCGCGCGTGGCCCGCTCGTTCAAGGTCTGAATGTCCTGCAAAATGTGTTCGAAAGAAAATCCGTGCGTGGGAATTAGATTTTTCGCCAGAGCGTAAAACATGAACGCATCATCTGGATCTGGAGAATGTCCCAAGGTTAATTTGTGATTATTCATCTCCAAAAAAGCTAGAGTGAGAGCGTCGCCATTGTCACTCGCGAAATACGTTTATATACGACAAGGGATTTTGTTTTCTTCGAAAGAGACTGCTCATGGACTGAATGGATGCGATTTGGAAGTGGCGCTTTTTAACCGCAGCGATCTAGAAACGTTCTGAAATCAGTTTTGGATCGCGCCGCTCGGCGGTGGAAAATATCACCTGCTTTTAATTGCACTCGTGCGGGTTTTGCGCCTGGCTTTGGCCGCAGTCTGGTTGTTTTTTGCGGACACACGTTTTCTCTTTGCACCTTGGCTGGGCTTAGCTGGGCGGCGCGGGGAGATGGCGACAACTGCGGACGGAGTTGCTTCGATCTCGACGCCGAAAATTTCCGTGAGGTCCGCGCCGGCCAGAGCGGTGTCGGCGGCGGGGGCCGTGGCGATGGGCGCAGTGGCACTGGCGCTGGCGGCGGTGATGAGTTCCTCCATCTCCACGCCGCGCAGGGTGAAGAAGAGTTCGGGCTGCTCGTCCAGTCGCGCACCGACGCCATAGAGTACGGCGGCCACGTGTTTGCACATGTCAGCCCAATCGGGACACGAGCAATCAAGTTCAATTTCCTTCGGCGCAGGGAACAGGCCGGTGTCTTGCGCGGTGAGGTTGGCGAGAATTTCCTTCGACAGCCGGCCTTGCAGCAGATCCAGTAAATTGGTCACTTTGCCGGCGCTGCGTGCTTTGAAGTCCGTCCAGCGTTTGGGCGCGAGCGTGCTGAAGCTAATCGCGATTTTGTAAAGCTCAGAGCCTTGTACCAGCGCCTCAACTTTGCCGCGCGTGATTTGCAGATCAATGACCGAGCCGTTGCGAATGTAGCTGCGCCCGCGCGGAAGGCGGTTCTCGTAATCGCTGTAGGATTCGAGGTTGTCGCACCAGGCTTTGCCCCAAAAGGTCGTCGCGATTTTTTTGCTGGCGAGATTCACCGGCGTCAGGGCGCAGCCGGATTTCTTGGCGAGTTTCTGCGCGGCGGCTTCGGCTTTGCGACGACGTTCGGCGACGGAGACGTATGGTTTGAAGGAATACCAGGACATGTGTTTATCGTGATGTGTGCTATGTGAGGCGTGAAAAAGTCATGGGCCATTATTCCCCACTCGCGGCTTTCAAGTCCAGCGCAACAAAGCGGAGCAGTTCGTCGTTCGACATTTCAGTGAGCAGCGTTGCAGCCCCGCCGTCCGGGCCGAGGACGGAATCGGCCAGCGCTTTCTTTTCCGTGATGAGCGCGTCTATGCGTTCTTCGATGGTGCCGCGGCAGACGAATTTGTGGACCAACACATTTTTCTTCTGCCCGATGCGGAACGCGCGGTCGGTGGCTTGATTCTCGACGGCGGGATTCCACCAGCGGTCGAAGTGAATGACATGACTGGCGGCGGTGAGATTCAGCCCCGTGCCGCCGGCCTTGAGCGAAAGAACGAAAAACGGCGGGCCGTCGTCGCGCTGGAACTCCGTCACAAGCTTCTGCCGTTCCTTCACCGCCGTCGAACCGTGCAACACGAGACCGGGACGGCCAAACAGTTCGCGCAAGCGTGCGGCCAGCGGTTCGGTCATCTCACGAAACTGAGTGAAGACGAGTGCCTTCTCCTGACGCGAGGCAATTTCCTCGCACAACTCCGCGAGTCGCAGAAATTTTCCGCTTTCATCCGCTGCGAACGCGCCATCGCCGAGCCAGTGGCTCGGGTGATTGCAGATTTGTTTGAAGCGCATCAGAAACGCCAGCACGAGGCCGCGCCGCTGGATGCCTTCGGTGAGCGCTTCCAATTTCTCGGCGAGTTCGTGGACGCTTTTTTCGTAGAGCGCGGCCTGGCGTTTGCCGAGCGAGCACCACGCGGTCAACTCGGTCTTGTCCGGCAAATCGGAGATGATGCTGCGGTCCGTCTTGAGCCGGCGCAAAATATAGGGGCGCACAAGCTGGCGCAACGGCGCGAAGTTCGGCGGCTCGGCGGCCTGAAGATTTTTCACATAGCGACTGAACTCCGGCGCAGCCCCGAGCAGGCCCGGATTGAGAAAATCGTAGAGCGACCACAAATCGCCGAGGCGATTTTCAACCGGCGTGCCGCTGAGAGCGATGCGAGCGCGGGCGCGGAGACGTTTGATGGCGCGGGTCTGGCGAGCGCCCGGATTTTTGATGGCCTGCGCTTCGTCGAGCACGAGCAATCGCCACTCGCGTTGAGCGATCCAATCGAGCCGCGCCGCCTGGCCGTAGGTGGTGAGAATCAAATCTTTGCCAGCGAGAAATGAATCGGCGGTCTTCGCGTCGCGCCATTCGCCGCCGGGCGATTCAGCAGGATGCGCGAAACCGACGCGCAAGGTGGGCGCGAAGCGGGCGAGTTCGCTCTTCCAATTCGCAAGCAGCGAGGCGGGGGCGATGAGGAGAGTGGGCGCGGCGGACAAACGGTCTTCTCCCTCTCCCCCGCCGAGGGGGAGAGGGCCGGGGTGAGGGGGCTGTCCTATGTTCGGTGCGGCCGGGGAGGTTTGGATGCGCGCTGAACTTTTTTCGAAGTGAGCCTCGTCACCTCGGCTGCTACGAGATTTGGGCGGCGCTCCATGCTTCAACCGCAGCAGCAGGGCGATGACTTGAATCGTTTTGCCCAAGCCCATGTCATCCGCCAGACACGCACCGAGACCAAGGCTTTGCAGAAACCAAAGCCACTTCACGCCCACGGCTTGATACGGACGCAACGTCGCGTTGAGATTTGCGTTCGGATCAAAGTCCGCCGCGCTCTCCGGCTGGCGCAATTTTTCCAACGTCTCGCGCAACCAGCCGCCCGCGACGACATCGCTCCAGTCAGCGGTGTCGGCGACGGCCTCCTCCGTCGCGTTCGCGCCGAGCTTCACGCCCGCGAGCAGACGCATGGCTTCGAGAAAAGAGACGCCGTCGCCCGCCGCGCCTTGTTCCACGCGCTTCCAGTGATCAAGCACGCTCGTGAGTTTGTCGCGGTCCACCTCAACCCATTGACCACGCAACGAAACCAGACCGGCATCCGCAGCCATCAGAGCTTTCCACTCGTCCGCCGTCAGCTTCTCGCCGCCGAGCGTGGACTCGACGGAAAAATTCAGCAGGTTGTCCACGCCCAGTCCCGCGCCGCGCTGCTCGCCCACGCGCACGCTCACTTGCGGACGAGTGCCGCGCCCGTTCTTCCACCAGTTCGGAATGCGCGTGATGATGCCGCAGGCTTCCAGCGCGGGGACTTCGCGGAGAAAAGCGTAGGCTTGCGGCGGCGTCCACGCTTGCGGCTGAAAAATGCGGCGGCTGTCGAGCAACTCGCGCGTCCACGGACTGCGCTCGGCGGCTTGCTGAACCGGTTCGAGCAACGAGCGAAGCGCCGCCTGATTTTTCGCCCCCGCGTAATCCTGAAGCGCGCGCGCCAGCGGCAGATGCACGGGCTTCTCCTGCGCCGAGAGCCGGTGCGTGTAAGTGGCCATGAACGCGAACGGCGTCTCCGGCGAACGTTTGTTCTCCGCGAGATGAAACGTGACCTTGCCCAGCAGATGCAGCGCGGGATTGATTTGCCCGAGCCACGACTTCAACCCGCCCGCCGCCTTCGCCTCCGCGCGAGCGTGGGCATCCAGTTCGCGCCAGAGCGCCGCGAAAACTTCCGGCGACGCGTACTCGGCTCCGCGCATGGCCGGGATGCGCAGCGTGAGGGCGAAGAACAAATCTGACGGCGGCGCGGTCTCGCGCACCGCCTGGCCGTCCGCCACCTCCGGAGAATGCGCCAGCGCGGTGAGGAAGCTGTCTGCGAACTCGCGCCAGAACATCCACTCCGCCGGCCACGCGCCGGATTCTCCGCGCCGCGCCGCCAGCGCGAGCAACCCGCGCGCGGAAGATTCCTCGAACGCCGACACCAAGGCGGCGTCCGCGTCCAGCGCCGTCGGGGCAGCCACTTCCGCCGACTCCTCCAGTAACAGTCGGCCGTGCGGGTTGAGCGCAATTTG
>JAYVSV010000130.1:0-18728 GCA_043775015.1 Verrucomicrobiota bacterium | reverse complement strand
TAACACCCCCACCAAAGGAGTCGTCATGAATCCAATCACCCCAAACATCGAACCCCAACCCTTAACCCAACTCCGAAAAGCAGTTTTCGGAGGTTCCCATCAATCATTTAACTCCGAAAGGGTGGAGGACGCGCCGGATGGTGGGATATTGGCTTCATCGCGATTTAAAAGAAAAAGTCTTTTGCGAAATCCAACAGTTCGCGCAGAAACATCAAATCCCTTTAGCCTTCAAGCGCTGCTGATTGAAAAAAAGGCCGTCCAAGTCGGACGGCCTTGCGCGTTTTCTTTGAAAATTTAAATCCCTTTGCTGATGATGTACTTCAACAAATCAGCGACGCGGTTGCTGTAGCCCCATTCGTTGTCGTACCAGCTCACGAGTTTGAAAAAGCGTTTGTTCAATTCGATACCGGAACCTTCGTCGTAAATCGACGAGGCGGGCGAATGAATGAAATCGCTGCTGACCACTTCGTCTTTCGTGGTTTCGAGAATGCCCTTTAAATAAGTTTCACCCGCCTTTTTCATGGCGGCGGAGATTTCGGCGTAGCTCGTGTCGCGCGTGGTTTTCACCGTGAGATCAACGACGGAAACGGTCGGAGTCGGAACGCGAAAGGACATCCCGGTGAGTTTGCCTTTCACTTCGGGACAAACGAGCGCGGTGGCTTTCGCCGCACCGGTTGCAGATGGAATAATATTGATTGCTGCGCTGCGTCCGCCTTTCCAATCTTTTTTGCTCGGGCCGTCCACCGTTTTTTGCGTCGCGGTGTAGGAATGAATCGTCGTCATCAAACCTTCTTCGATTCCAAAACCTTCTTTCAACAAAACGTAAACAATCGGCGCGAGACAGTTCGTCGTGCAACTCGCGTTGGAAACAATGTTGTGTTTTGCCGCATCGTATTTGTCGTGGTTCACACCCATGACGACAGTGATGTCCTCGCCCTTGGCCGGAGCGGAAATAATGACTTTCTTTGCGCCAGCGGTGATGTGGCCTTTGGCTTTTTCTGCGTCCGTGAACAAACCGGTCGATTCAATCACGAGATCGACGCCGAATTGTTTCCACGGCAAACCAGAAGGATCTTTGGCGCTGACGACGTGAATTTCTTTTCCGTTCACGATGAGAACATCGTCTTCCGCTTTGTCGGCGGATGATTTCTTTGAGGAAACTTCGCCGTTGAAACGACCCTGCGTGGAATCGTATTTCAAAAGATAAGCCAAATTGTCCGCCGGAACGATGTCGCCAACCGCAACGACTTCCACTTCTTTGCCGAGCAAACCTTGTTCAGCGATTGCGCGGAAAACCAACCGTCCGATGCGTCCAAAACCGTTAATACCAACTTTGATTGCCATATTTTTCCTAGTTAAATTTCAAAATAAATTTCGAGGGCTGAATGTAACGTCGAAGCGCGGAGCGTCAACGAAGAATTCATATTTTGCCTCCTGCACAATGAAGCTCTCTCGATTTTTGAACGTGTATCTTCCCGCTTGCTTTGCTATTGCTGGTTTATGAAACACGCCTTGACACGCCTGCTCTGCCTGAGCCTGTGCCTGTGCGTTTTTCAATTGGGGGCGCAAGTGATCGTGACCGGGGCCAGTGTGGATGGGACCGCTCTCAACCTGCCCTTGGGTTCGGCTTCAGCGACCAATCGGACGGAGATGCTCAAAATTCCTCCCGGCACAAAGGATCTTCAATTCACGGTGGACGGCAGCGCTCTCAAGTTAAGCCAGCCCTACCGGCTGCGCTATAAACTGGAGGGTTTTGATGCAAATTGGATCGAAATTTATTCCTACATGCGGACGGTGGTTCGTATCCTGGACGCGCGGAACACCATCATCGCGGCGGCCGATTTTAAGGCGGGCCATGAGAGTCCGGGCTGGAAGGGTAGTGTGGAAAAATCGCAATTCACTCCCTGTCACGGAGAGATGACGGCCCCGCCCCGCGCCGCCAAAGTGCAAATCTGGTGTGGTTCGGGCGGGCCGGAGATCACCCTTGGGATTCTGGCCTTTCGCAACGTGGTGGTGCGCGTGGGTGAGCCGGGAGAGGAATTTTTCCGGGAGGTAAAATATTCCACCGATACCGGGGTGGAACTCGACCTGCCTTTAGGCTCACTGACGGATTGGCGGCGCGATGGTTCCCGCCCGGAAATGGCTCAAGTGTTGCGCCTTGACCAAGCCGATGCGCGCCACGTCCTCGTCTTGCGCGATGCGGACCCTGAGAACTTCGCCGCGTGGCTTGTGCCGCGAGAGAAATGCGTTCCCGTCCGGCCCGGTCAACGAGTCTCGGTGGATTGGGAATCCTGTCACGCCGTGGGAAGCAGCGGGCCAGGTTCCATCGGCTACCAGCGCTTGCCCCCCGGCAACTACTGGCTTCGCGTCGCGGCGATGGATCTGGCAGGCGCGCCGGTCGCGGCAGAATTGTCCCTGCCTTTTATCGTGTTGACTCCAATCTGGTCACGCTGGTGGTTTTGGGTGGTGGTTGGAGGTGGAGGCTGTCTGGGAGGATTTTGGGTCACGCGGCGAATTATGAAGGGGCGACTGCAACTGGCGTTGGATCTCGCCAAGCGGCAACAAATGGTGGAACGAGAGCGCACGCGCATTGCCCGCGACATTCACGACGACCTCGGCACGAGCCTGACGCAGATTTCCATGTTGAGCGAATCGGCTCGCGACAATCCGGGTAATCCTTCCAAAACTGTTTCGGAACTGGATCGTATTTGCACGGTGGTGCGAGAATCCACGCAGGCGATGGATGAAATCGTCTGGGCAGCCGACCCGGAGAACGATTCCCTGGACGAACTGGCGACGTATATCAGCGGTTTTACCCAGGAACTGCTCGGCGGCGTCGGAGTGCGTTGCCGTCTGGAAATGCCCGCAAGTTTTCCATGCACCGTTTTGTCGTCCGAGGTCAGGCACAACGTCTTTCTCACTTGTAAAGAGGCGCTCAATAATGCCCTCAAACATGGTCAGCCACAGGAAGTCCGCGTCAAAATGTTCATGGAGGCCAACCGTTTTGTGCTAGCGGTATCGGACGATGGGTGCGGTTTCACTTTGCCAAACAGTAGCGGACATGGTTTGGCCAATATGAAACAGCGTGTGGAAAAACTGGGCGGGCGGTTCACTCTGGCAAGCACACCGGGGAGCGGGACGCGCGTGTCCCTGGAAGTGCCGGTGAATCCAGCCGCAGGCATAAAATCCCGCGGGGGTGTCCATCCAAATGATGACATGTGAAGGGTTCTGGAACCTGCGACAATCACTAACGTGATAAATCGAGTTTCACTTTCTTTGATTGAAGACGACGCAGCGCTCCGCGGCATTTTTGCCGATTGGCTGCGGACGGCGCCCGACATGCGTTTGTTGAGCGAGTTTGGCAATGGTGAAACGGCGCTGGAGTTATTGCCCCATCAACCGCCCGATGTGGTGCTCGTGGATATTAATCTTCCCGGCATGGACGGCGTTGAGTGTGTGCGCCAACTCAAACCGCTCATGCCAGGAACGCAGTTTCTGATGGTAACAGTCTATGAGGATGCCAAACGCATTGTCAGCGCATTGAAGGCGGGAGCCTCCGGTTACTTGCTCAAGCGCGCCAAAAGAGAGGAACTGCTCGAAGCGATTATCGAAGTGCGCAACGGCGGTTCGCCCATGACCAGCAGCATTGCCCGCAAGTTGGTGCAAACTTTCCAGCAACCGCCCGCCATTCAAGTGCCAAATCCACAACTCGCCCCGCGTGAGCAACAGGTTCTCGATTTGATTGTTCGCGGTTATGTGACCAAGGAAATCGCCGACCAATTGGAGGTGGGAATTCCCACCATCAAAACCTACATCCGCCGCATCTACGAGAAACTGCACGCGCGCTCCCGAGGCGAGGCAGTGGCGAAGTATCTACAACAGTAGTCCAGTGTCATCCTTTTGGTTGACTTGGCTGGATTTTCGAAAAGAAGATGATTACCACATGCCACCGTACATAGATCAAATTCAGAGGACTGCGGCGCAAACACCTTTTTTCAAACGGGCCTGCGGCTCTGCGCGCGCTGGATTCACCCTGATTGAACTGCTGGTTGTCATCGCGATTATTGCGATTCTCGCCGGGTTATTATTGCCGGCGTTGGCCAAGGCCAAGACGCGAGCGCTCTTGTCAAAGTGCATCAACAACCAGAGGCAGCTCGGCTTGGGTCTGGTGATGTATTCGGATGATTTTCGCGATTTTTACCCGCTCTATGACAACTGGGCGACGTGGGGTGGAAAAAAAGGCACGGTCAACACCCATGGCGGGCTGATCGACGAAACCAACCGCCCCGTCAATGTTTATACAAAAAATGTCGAGGTTTACCATTGCCCCGCTGACAAAGGCGATTCCTTGCGTTTGCCCGCCAACCAAACTTGTTGGGATAGTTGGGGCAACAGTTACCTGATGACCTGGATGAAAGCACGGTATGCGGTGCAACACGTCGGCGCGTCACCCGCAGGCGTCGGTTCCCAGGGGATTCCGATTCGCGGAAGCGAAATTGCCCGCAAAGCCAGCACCAAATTGATGCTAGGCGATTGGCCGTGGTTTGCGGACCGCGACATCAACGACCAGCGCAGTGTCTGGCACAATAGCAAAGGCAAACCGGTCTTCCCCACATTGTTCGGCGATGGGCATGTGCAGTATTTTAAATTCCCAGACAACCTCGCCACCATCAACGGTCAGGCCCCGGATCTGAATTTCAAGTGGTGGTGATTAAAAATTCTTCGATCCTTTTTCCGGAAGCAACTGGCCGCACGGATTACGGGCGAAGTATTTGTAACAACACTCCCGTGTCATCCCTTTGGTTGACATGACAAAATGAGTCCCGCAATGCCAACATCTCGAAGTTCCCATTGTTGAAAAAACGAACACTATTATGAAAAAAACCCTCCGTTTCTTATTTGTCATCCTTTTAATTTGCCATGCAGCGATCACCCACGCTGCCACCTGGACTGGCTCCGGCCCGGATGATTTCTGGAACACGACCAACAATTGGCTGGGTGACGTCGTGCCGCTGGCGGGAGAATCCGTTCTTTTTCCTTCGGCCACCGCCTATACCGTGAATATCTCCGGCGCGGCCCCAACCGTTGGCCCGGTGACTTTCAACGCCTCCAGCAGTTACACCCTCAATTCACCAGGCGACGTTCTCACGTTGTCCGATAATTTTCTTCAAAACGGCTCCGGCGCTGTGCAAGTGAATGCCACGCTGGACTTAGGTCTGGCTGACCGGACTTTCGGCGGCACGGGCAGCGGGCCGGTCAACCTTTCCCAGCCGGTGACGGACGCAGGTGCTGCCGGAAGAAACCTTACCTTCAGCCAGGGCCGCTACACCTTGGGCAATAACGGAAACAGCTTCAACAGTTTGACCATTCAAACCGGCGCGGTTGTGACTCTGGCTGGCACAGGAGACGTCGCGGGATCTGGCGTTTCCAGCTTCGTGGGCAAAGCCAGCTACGTGAATATTTTGGGCGGAACCCTGGACGATCAACATATCCTTTCCATCAATGGCACGAATGTGATCGGCCCGTTGGACGGCAACAACGGGACGCGCGGCATTTATTTTGGAGCAGCGGGAGGCACCTTGCTCTTAACTAATCTTCCCCTGGTAACCGGCCCGCAAAATTTTCTTTCCGATGCGACCAACGGCACGCCGGGCAAAATCGTGGTCAACCAATTCACTCCTGCTTTCGACGAGACGGCGGGGTTATCCCTCGGGACGTTCGGTGTTGCCACGCCGCAAGGAGTTATCAATGGCGATCTTTCCGTGGTCCTTAGCAATGGAGCCAATGCGTTTCTCTGCTTCACCAACCAGATGAATGGAGTGCTGCGCGTTTATGGGCAACCCGGCGGACAGGTTCCCGGTTTGATCAGCAATGCGGTCACGGGAATCAATACCAACGTGGGACGTTTTTCTATTCGCGTTAAAGAAACCGGCACCATTCCAGGATGGCCGCGCGCTTTTTATAATCCAGCGGGAATCCAGTTTTACGATGCCGTGGAAGTTTTTGTGCGCCATAGCGAGATGACCTACCTCGCTTCGGACGTTACACTCCAACCCGGCGCAAAGGTGGATTTCTCCGGCGGACGCACCAATAACAACCGCATCCTGAACATCGGCTACACGAACCTTGTCGCCCCCTTCAACTTGAACATCAGAGACGGCGCGGTGGCCAGCATGAACCTTCAGAACCGGAATGACGTCAGCCAAAGCAACCGTCCGGGCCGCGGCATTCGCATCTGGAGCCAGATCAATCTCGACGCAGGCGCAACCATTCGTTTCTACCGTGGCTTTGTGGACACGACTTCCACCAACGGCGTCATCGAAGTCATGCAACCTATCGTCGGCGCGGGAACCCCGGCCAAGGAATCACTCGTGCTGGTGGACCTTCCTTTTGCGACAGATTCGCGAGCGACCTTTAGCAGTGCAGTGGCATCCTCCGGAATCAATGGCATCAACTTCAACGGCACGGCTGTCGCCGCTTTGGGCGGCAACGTCCGACCCGGCGCCGCACTGGTAATCAACGGCACCGGCACGGCTGGTCTTCGTGTGCAAGGCAGTGATGTCAACTTGACGAATTTATTAACGCAAGGAGCCAACAAAACCCGGCTACGCACCATCAGCGGAACGGGCGGCACCCTCACCATTGCGATTACCAACAGTGCCACCTTCACCATCAACGATGGACCGACCAACGCAGCCACCGTGGTCCAGCTTGGCTTCGACAATCAAGGGGGCAACGCGGCGGAATACGTCTTGACCACCACTGCGGCCATTGGTAACTGGGGTGGATTCGTCCTCAAGAATGCCCGCCTAAAACCGGCCAATGGTTTCGCCGTCACCAAGCCCTTGACTTTACTCGGGGGAACCTTGTTTGCAGCCGATGCAGCTACTATTACCATGGGCAGTGTTACTTTGAACAACGATGCCGTCCTCGAAATGGGCAATGCCGGAGGAGCAGCGACGACCGTCAACTTTAGCTCCAGCAGCGGCAATGCGTGGACGGCGGGGAAATTCCTGATCGTCAGCAATTGGAACGGGAGCACCAGTGGTGGTGGTCCAGATGTCGTGAAATTTGGGGTTTCTCCGGGCGGTTTGACTGCGGGACAACTGGCGCAGATCAAATGGATCAACCCATTTGGCGCGGGGGATTTGACCGGCGCAGAACAACTGGCTTCCGGTGAAATTGTTCCCTTGGTTGCGCCCGTCAGTCTAAATGCCGCTTCTGGCAACCCGCCGATTACCCCGTTTCAAAGTTCGGTCACTGGCATCGCGGGAGCCGGCTACATCATCCAGGCCAACACGAATTTGAATACAACCAACTGGATCAATATCCTGACCAACACCGGCTCGTTCAACTTCATTGACCAGGACTCCACCAATTATCCTATGCGCTATTATCGCGTCAAAGGGCAATAGCCTCATTGATTTTAACCTCAGGCCTGGGGGCCGGGAGCGAAGTAGCGGCGGGCGTCTCGCCTGCTCCCGCACGTGCGGGACTCTCTTTCGGAGTTCGGGATTAGTAGAGACGCCTCGGTGAGGCGTCTCATTCTTTTGATGTGAAGAGAATCTTGTAATCTCGAAATCCCATACCCCTATCACCTGTCATCCCAATGGATGACATGACAATCGGACGCTTATCATTCATCTTTATCCTGTGACCACGCCACTGCGATTTTATGGAAAAAATTTGTGAGCCGCCAAAACAGACACATAGATTTTCCCAAAGTAATTCAGGCGGGAAGTCTGCTCTGCTTTGCTTGTTCGCTTTTCCCACCTTGACGTTAATTGCAATTTGCCTTGTCTCCAATACGGCGTGGGCGGCTCAACCCGCCGACTTCCGCTGGTGGCCTATTCAACAAACGGCGAAAGCCATTGTCCGAACCGACTTCACGTTGATGAAGGAGGTGCTTGAACCTAAGAGCCATAAACCCACGGTCAGCCTGGGTCAGGAACACATGCTGATGGAGTCTGTCGCGGGTCTCGCCGCGCAAGCCGTCAACGAAGGCCGCAGCGATGAATTGGTTTGGATTGCCAGCTCCTCCCCCGACTACCTTCTTTGGTATGAAAGCATGACCAACCGGTTACAACTGGCGGATCGCGGCATCTTTCAACCGTGGGAACTGGTCAATCGATTTGCGAAGGCAGGAGTCATCAAAGGTTACATCCTCTACTCCTATGACCCATCGCCTGGCGGCGCAACCCACCTGCGTCCCGGCAGTGATGAGTCAGTCAATGTCGCCACGACGCTGGCCGGATTGCTCGGCGGGGTGATTGTTTCGGAGGGACAGGAAGAAGACGCTAAAAAGCTTGGACTCAAGAAGCTCTTCGATGCGCGGGGCAAGACGGAGGCGTGGTGTTTCAAAACATATCGCGACCAGTTGAATCGCGGATATGTTCTGGTGCAGGACCCGCAGATTCCGCACGTTCGCGACATCGCCATTGCCCACCGGATGCTGGTTATGTTTGGAACAAATTCGCCCACGCCGGAAGTCTATGCCTGGCTCAAGCCGTTGTCGTCCGTGCTGGGTTGGAACGGCGCGGAAGAAGCCACCTCCGTGATACCAATTTCTCGCGCCGGTCACACGTTGCTTCCGTGCAATTGGTCCATGAATCTTTGCGCGCTCTCCGCTGGTTCCGAGAACGTTGAGGGAGGGGGCAAGTTCCAGGCCTGCGATCCGCGCCGCATCCCATTCGATGACGGCAAGAGCGCCGTGTCCTTTACCATGAGCGATGGCGATAACGTCCAGTGGATGATGGGCGCGTTCAGCACGCATAAGGATTATTGGGCTAGTCCAGACCACGGCAAGTTTCCCATCGGCTGGGGCGCGGCGATTGGTTGTCTTGACCAGTGCAGCCCGGACACGCTGGCTTATTTGAAGCGCACACAACGACCCCGCTCGACTTTGAACCTACATGCGGGCGGTTATTTTTATCCTGACCTGATCGGTTTGGATCGAACGCCGGAAGTGCGTCGCCAAATTCTGACCGATCACGCCCGTCGCGTGAGTTACTATCTCAAGCGCTCGGGCTGCCGCACCTATCAAATGCTGATGATGAACCTCGACACGCCCGCCGCGCACGAGGCTTACGAAATTTTTGCCCGCGAAATTGAAGATCTGCTCGGGATCTTTGTCATCCAGTATCATCCCTATGAAGGCGGCGATGGAAAAGTTTTTTGGGTTAATAATGGGAAAGGAGGAACCGTGCCAGTTGTTTCCGCGAAGTTCAGCATCTGGGGTAACCGGGCTGCCAAAAAAGCCAACAGTGGAACGCCTGCCAAGGTCGCCCGTGTCATCAACGAATCCGCCAGCGCCGCGCGCGCGACAAATTCCGTGATGAACGCCTGGTGCATTACACATACCTGGTCGGCGTTCCAGAAAATCAATGACAACGATGAACAGGCCGAAAATGCGAAAGGTGATCCCGCCGCCCAACGTGCTGTCACCCCGACTCTCTGGTGTGTGGAGCGACTTGATCCTTCCGTAAAAGTGGTGTCGCCCGAGGAACTTCTCTGGCGAATGCACATGGCGCATTCGCCCAAGCAAACCCAGCGCCTGATCAAGAAGTGGGTTCCCGGCCTGGAGCCGAGAATTTCAAAACGAGCCGACCGAAAAAATCTCAATTAAACAATTCGCGGGCGAGACTCTCCCAGCTTTTCATAACACTCTTTCCGAGTTTGGGAACGCGCCTTGCGGTCATTTCAGCAAGCAACCGCGCGAGCGCAAGGTTGTAGCTGAGCAGAAGAACGGTTTGGCCTTTGTCGCGCTCGGCAAGACGATAGGCCTGCTCAAAAGCCAGCCAGGTTTTTCCAGTGCCGGGGCCGCCTTGCACGAGAAGCTGACGATTTTCCCGGAGCATTTCCAAAATTTCAAATTCTTGTGTGATGTGACGCAAAAGAATCCGGTCAGTCTCGCTGATGAATTGTGTAATCGATTTGGTTTCAATTTCGCGGCTAAAAACTTCCAGAAAAAGTTCAAGTGATTCTCGCAAAACCGGTTTGTCTTCCTTGAACAATCGTTTCCAACATCCGTAGAAATTGCTGAGATCATTGCTGTCCATGAGTAGTTCATGGGCAAAGTCTTGGAAGCTCTCTGCGTCCGCACCGATGGTGATGTCAGGCAGGCAAAGGACTTTGGCGACGAAGGGAATGCGTCGTCCTCGCGCTGATTTGCTCAAGTCACAAACAACAGCGTTCCATTCTGCCAGAAGCTGGTTGATCGGATGGTCTTGCATCGCGCCATCCCAACAGCCGGTGCTGCCGAGTTTACGAAGTTGGCCGTCTTTGATTTCGAGAACGAGCACCCCGCCTCTCGGTCCGCAGATCAGGAAATCTCCTTCGTGATCGGTGTTGTAAAAAAATCCCCAGCGAATAATCCATTCGTCACTGAGTCGCGCCAGTTGCTTTGCCACCTTTAACTCCGTGGCATCGCAATCGTTGACGGGCCGGTTGTAAATCCAGCGGGCCATTTGAGAGCAGCAGCCGAAGCGCGACGAAAAGTCTTTGGCATTTTCAGATAACCTAAAATTTAATGCTGTTCTGCTCGTGGATCAAACGCATCGCGCAAACCGTCGCCGAGAAAATTTAACGCGAGCAAAGTTGTCGCCAGCATTCCGCCGGGGAAAACGATCAACCACCAATAAATGCGAACCGAGTTGATCTGCTGTGCACCCTCCGCAATGAGCGAACCCCAACTGGCTTGTGGCGGCTGCACGCCGAGTCCGAGATAACTCAAAAATGATTCGTAAAGGATAATGGCCGGAACGGTGAGCGTGAGATAAACGATGATGATTCCATAGATGTTGGGCAAAATATGTTTAAGCAAAATGCGCGCGTGACTGGCTCCCAGTGCTTTGCTTGCTTCGACAAAATTGCGGGAGCGCAGCGACAGAACCTGACCCCGGACGATTCGCGACATGGTCAACCACGAAACCGCGCCCAGCCCAATGAATAGGAAAACCATGGAGGCATAGTTTGCGGTGGTGATGGAAAAGTGCTGGGCGAGCCATGTTTTCAAATCTTTTTCAAAGGCGGATTTCAGCACAATGACAAAAATGATCGACGGCAAAGCATAGAGAATATCCACACCGCGCATCATGGCGTTGTCGGCACGACCGCCGACGTAACCGGCGATTGCGCCCCAGGTCACGCCAATCAGAAAACTAACCAACGCGCCGACAGCACCAACGATCAAGGAAATGCGCGCCCCGTAAAAAGTGCGGGTTAACAAATCGCGTCCATGAACATCTGTCCCAAACCAATGTTGCGAAGTCGGCGGATGAAATTGTGCGTCGCTGGTGGCGTCTGGTTTGTCCTGCGAAATCAATGGCCACGCCAAAACCAGCGTAAGCAGCGCAATCAGGAAAACTGCGCTGATGACCGCAGGTTTGCTTCGCCGAAAACGCCTCCAAGCCCGTTGATTTGGACTCAGGTGTTGCCGAGCGTCAGGCGCGGAGCGTCGAGCGCCGGAAATGCTTTGGCTTTCGACTTCACTACTCATAACGAACCCTCCTGTCCAAGAGGCTGTAGCTCAAATCGACAAGCATATTAAGGATGAGCAGCAATGCGGCGTAAACCAGAACGAGGCCAACGGTCATCGTGTGGTCGCGGTTGAAAATGCTATTAATAAAAAACACGCCGATGCCGGGAATTTGAAAAATATTTTCCACCACAAATGAACCGGTGAGCAAATCGGCGAGCAGCGGGCCGGAATAAGAAACCACCGGCAAGATCGCCAAACGAAAAGCGTGTTTCCATAAAATCGCCGACTCGCTCACACCTTTGGCGCGTGCCGTTGTGACGAATTCAGCATGCAGCGTGGTGGATAATCCTTCGCGCATCAGCCGGGCAATGCGCCCTGAGAAATAAAGCCCGAGCACAATCGTCGGCAAAATCATTTGGCTGGGCGAACCCCAAAGTGCGACGGGCAGCAAATGCCATTTCACCGCGATCCAAAGAATCAAAAGCGGCGCGATGACGATGTTCGGAATGCAAAACGAAAGCATCGCGATGAAGCCGCCGAGATGATCACCCCATTCGCCGCGTCGCAACGCCATGTAACACCCGAGTGGAATTCCGGTGAACATCGCAAAACAAAACGACATCACGCCGAGTGTCATGGAAACCGGCAGGCATTGTTTGATGATGTCGTTGACGGTGTGGTTGCGATATTTGAGCGACGGGCCGAGGTCGCCATTCACCAGACCGGAGGAACCGCCGGCGACGCCAAGGTAGCGGAGATATTGTTTCCAAAGCGGTTCGTCCAAATGAAATTTCGCCTTCAAATTGCGCTCGATTTCCGCAGAGGCCGGCTTGCGTTCGGAATCAAACGGCCCACCCGGCATACTTCGAATGAGCACAAAACCAATGAAGCTGACAATCAGCAGCACAGGGAGCATTTGCAGTGTTCGCTTTAGAAAATACATTTTATTTACCGCGGAAACGCCGACGCGCGAAGCGAATTTACTCTCTGCGACTCCGCACTGCTGTCGGTCGAAATTCCCGCACTAAGCGACGATTCTTCTGGAGCGCGGACATCCTTGTCCGTGTGCTTCTGGAGCAGCGATGCCTTCGCCCGGACAAGGCTGTCCGCGCTCCTTTGGTTACGGTTCAGTCGCGTTGCGTCTCTGCGGTTCAAAGGTTTCTTCTTAATCGAAAAAATTGGGTGCTCGTCCAGCAGGTTGAAATAAACGCCTTCAATTTCATCCGGGCGATAGAACAAGACTCCTGAGTAAAAATAGATCGGTGTGATCGGCAAATCATCGTGGATCAAAAGTGTCTCGGCCTGCTGTAAAATTTTCTCGCGTTTTTTTGGATCCAATTGCCGGTTTCCCTCGCGGATAAGGTCGTCGTATTTCTGGTTTTTCCAACCGGTGTAATTATTCCCGTTGTTGCTCATGAACATGTCGAGAAACGTGTTTGGATCATTGTAATCGCCGATCCAACTGCTGCGCCCGACGTCGTAATCCATGTCATGCAACGAGGTGTAATAAACTTTTGATTCCGCTTGTCGAATCTCCATTGGAATTCCCAATTGCTCGCGCCACATCGCCTGAAGTTCAACGGCAATTTTTTTATCGGTTTCGCCCGCTTTGAAAAGATATTGAAACGGCGGAAAGTTTTTCCCGGCAGGAAAACCCGCCTCCGCCAGAAGTTTTCGCGCGGTTTCAGGATCGTATCCGTAACCGGGAGGCGAGGTGTAAATGGACATTCCACCGGGCACAAAATGCGTCGCCACTTCTTCGCCGCTGCGGGTGATGCGTTCGACAATGCGCTTGCGGTCGATGGACATCGCCAGCGCTTTGCGAACGCGAACGTCGTCGAACGGCTTTTTCAACAGGTTGAACCGCATGAAAAATGTGCCGAGATAATTGTAGCGATGGCAATCGGGTCGTTGGCCGAGCACATCCATGAGGTCGGCTGGAATCAAATTTTTGTCCCAGAGAATATCGGCCTGTCTTGCCTGATACAAATTCATCGCGGTCATGGCTGCTTCGCTGGGAAGAAAATCAACGAGGTTGTTCTGAATGTTGGCTGCGTCCCAATGCAGAGGATTTTTGCGTACGCGAATTTTGTCGAGCAAACGCCAGAACTCCAGTGTGTAAGGTCCACTGGTCGGCAACGGCTTGGCCATGAGCCAGCGATCACCATATTTCTCGATGGTTTTACGCGGGACGACGGCCAACGTTTGAAACGCGCAAAGATCGGCAAAAAAGGGCGTTGGGCCGACCAGTTCCACCTGCAACGTGTAAGCATCAACGGCCCTCACGCCAACTTGCGCGGGGTCTTTGATTTTTCCGCTGCTGAAATCTTCCGCGTTTTTGACGAAGAAAAGTTGTCCCGCATATTCCGATGCCGTCATCGGATCCAAAACGCGCCGCCATGAATAAACCACGTCCGCCGTGGTAATCGGTTCGCCTGTGGACCAAACCGTATTCGTGCGAAGATGAAATGTGTAATTAATTCCGTCCGGCGAAATCTCCCAGCGTTCCGCAAGTCCTGGAATTGCCGTGGCGGTTTTCGGATCGAGTCGGGTCAACCCCTCGAAAAGCGCGCGAACGATTCGGCTGTCGGCCTGAACGGTGACGAGAGCTGGATCGAGCGTTCCCGGTTCCGCGCCGTTGATGATGACCAAATCGGCTTTCGGGTCGGAACGCGAGCAGCCCAGCAAAAGAAAAACCGCAAGCGCCGAAACGGAGGCAACTGTTCTGAGTGCGCGCGGGACTTTTTTAAAGCGCAACGTCCCCGGAATTAATCCGAGGACGTTGGCGAAAACGCTCATGAAATTATTTTGCCGGAGCTGGGGCCGGTGTCGGGACGGGAGTTTTTGGGGCGATTGCGTTCGTTAAGAGCATCGGCGTTTCCACTGGCTTGGCGACGGCTGGAGCAGTGGGCGCGGCTTGCTGGGTTTTGGATTGCTTGAGCAACTCCTGTTCGAGCGTGCTGCCCGGCGGCAGTTTCTGGTGCGACATCGTCAGCGACAACGTCAGCGCGAGAACAAAGAAAGCTCCGGCGACGTATTTGGTGATTTTCGTCAGCGCGTTGCCGGAACCCGCGCCGAACAGCGCGTCCGTCGCCGCACCGCCAAACGCCATGCCCGCGCCTGCTTCTTTCTTCGGCAATTGCACGAGAACGAGCAGGATGAGCAACACACAATCCAACACCATCAAAACGGTGAGGAGACCAATAAACAATGTCATCATAAATTCTAAATTTCTAAATCGAGTTTTTAATTATATCTGAAAAACTGCGGTCGTCCAGCGAAGCTCCACCCACCAGAGCGCCGTCGACGTCCCGCTGCGACATCAATTCGCGCGCATTTGACGGTTTAACGCTGCCACCATATTGAATGCGGACGCGACGCGCAACAGCTTCGTCGAAGAGCGATGCGATGGTCTGGCGGATAAAAGCATGCACTTCCTGCGCTTGCGCGGTGGTCGCCGTTTTGCCGGTGCCGATCGCCCAAACGGGTTCGTAAGCGACGACGGTCTCTTCCATTTGCGTTTTGCTCAACCCCGCCAAACTGCCTTTGAGCTGTGTGCCGACGATGGATTCTGTCTCGTTCGCCTCGCGTTGTGCGAGCGTTTCGCCCACACAAACAATCGGCTTCAACGACGCGGCGTGTGCGGCCAAAGCTTTTTTGGAAATCAATTCATCGCTTTCATTTTGAAATTGGCGCCGTTCCGAATGGCCGAGAATCACGTAGCGAACGGAAAATTCCTTCAACATTCCAGCGGCGATTTCGCCGGTGTAAGCGCCGAAATTGTGTTCGCTCATGTTCTGGGCGCCGAGCCGGATATTTTTTGAGCCGAGAATTTCCTTGGAAACTTCCGACAGCGCGGTGAATGGCGGGCAAACCACGATGTCCACTTCCTTCACGCCCGCGAGTTCGATGTTCAATCCGCGCACCAAAGCCAACGCTTCGGCGACGGTTTTGTTCATCTTCCAGTTACCCGCGATGATTAATTTACGTTTTTTTTCCATTTTGATTTTTTAACCACGGATGAACACAGATGGACACGGATAGAAAAATTGCGCCGTTTGGTCATGGTTTTATCTGTGTTTATCTGTGTGCATCCGTGGTTTAGTTTATTTCTCCGAAAGTGCCGCGACGCCGGGCAAAATGTTTCCTTCCAAAAATTCCAAACTCGCTCCGCCGCCGGTGCTCATGAACGTGACCTTGTCGCCGAGACCCGCTTTGTTCAGGGCCTTCACGCTGTCGCCGCCGCCGATGATGCTGACCGCTCCATTTTTTTGAGTCGCTTCCACGACCGCTTTGGCCACCGAAAATGTTCCTTCGGCAAAGCGCGGGTCTTCGAAAATACCCATCGGCCCGTTCCAAAGAATCGTTTTCGCGCTGAGCAGGATTTCGCTGTAAGTCTTCGCTGTGGCTGGGCCGATATCGACTCCTTCTTCGCTGTCCGGAATGTTCGGTTCGCTGTTGACGCGGGCATTGTGCAATTCAATGACCGGCTTGCCCTTTTTGTTGAGCTTGTCGGTTTTCACCGGTTGCGCGACGACGTTATCGGTCGGCAAAACGAATTTAACGCCGCGCTGTTTCGCTTTTTCCAAAGCGGCTTTGGCGACATCCACACGATCCGGTTCGACAAGGGATTGGCCGACTTTGAAACCCTGCGCGAGCTTGAACGTGTAAGCCATCGCGCCGCCAATGAGAATCGTGTCGGCCTTTTCCAACAAGCGGTCGATCACATTGATTTTGTCGGAAACCTTCGCGCCGCCGAGAATGACGACGAACGGTTTGGCCGGGCTTTGCAATTCTTCACCGAGAAATTTCAATTCCAGTTCCATCAACAAACCAGTCGCGCATTGACCGCCGCGTTTTGTGATGATTCGAGCCACGCCTTCGGTGGAAGCATGCGCGCGATGCGCAGCGCCGAACGCGTCGTTGACGTAAATATCGGCGAGGCGCGAGAGCTTTTCGGCAAACGCGGGATCGTTCGCCTCTTCCTCGTTGTAATAGCGGACGTTTTCCAGCAGGAGAATTTCGCCATCCTGCAAATTTGCAACCGTTTGCTCAACCTTGTCGCCAATGCAATCGTCCACGAAGGCCACGGGACGCGAAAGTAATTCACTCAACTTCACCGCCACGGGTTGAAGCGACATGGATGATTCGCGCTGACCTTTGGGCCGACCCAAATGCGCCGCGAGAACAATCTTCGCCCCTTGGCTGCGGAGCAACCGCAAGGTAGGCAAGGTCGCTTCGATGCGCGTGGCGTCATTGATGAGCATCTGGCCATTGCGATCTTCCATCGGGACGTTGTAGTCCACCCGTACCAGGACGCGCTTGCCACGCGGATTCAAGTCTTTGACAGTTAGTTTAGACATATTTGCAAAACAGGCCGCAGAGAATAGCCAAGCAACCAAGTGAGTCAAAGAGGAAAACCGATTCGTTTTTCCATGCCGATCAAGACGGTAAGGCTGACTTCAGCGCCCTGATCCCATCAATAAACGGCCAATTCCGATCAACAAAACCGTTCCTGCATCACCGCAGGGCTGACGCATCCAAATTATTTCTCATTAACACCGTGGCTTTAGCCCGGTGTTCCTGCGTGCCCATCAGAATTACAGCCGTTTCAACGGCTTCCCGACATGCGCGCAGAAGCCGTTGAAACGGCTGTAATCCTTTTCCTCCTCCTTTCACCGGGCTAAAGCCGCGGTGTTAATCCGAGTGAAGCTCCGCACTGAATTTAGATGCGTCAGCCCTGGGCATCACCGGCGTTGATCTTCCTGCGACCGTGCCGCAACTTCTTTTCGCCAAACGCCTGGAAGTCGTGGCTTGGACGCTTTGCCGTTTGGAGAAAACAATGAATTCGCGTGCAAAAATTCCGGCGCTGCGGATGCGCGTCACGGCCACGGCCGAGACGATTCTGCGCTCCGGGCATCCGTGGCTGTTTGCGGAAAGCGTGCGCGAACAAAATCGCGATGGCCAACCGGGCGACCTCGCCGTGATCTACGACCGCAACGACGCCTTTCTCGCGATCGGATTGTTCGATCCCGATTCGCCCTTGCGCGTCCGCATTTTACATTCGGGCAAGCCGCAGAAAATTGACACGCTGTGGTGGAAAAATCGCCTCGCCGAAACCGTGCAGAAAAGAACCGGTTTATTCGCCGCGCAAACCACCGGCTACCGCTGGATCAACGGCGAGAGCGACGGTTGGCCCGGCTTGGTCCTTGATCGTTACGACACTACTTTGGTTCTGAAACTTTACACCGCTGCCTGGCTGCCACGTCTCGAAGAAATCGCCACGCTGATCTCAAATTTGCTGCCGCACGAACGACTCGTTCTTCGACTCAGCCGCAATATGCAACAGCTTGCGCAAAGCCAGTTCAAATTAACCGACGGACAACTATTGCACGGGTCGCCACTCGACGGTGCGGTCGTTTTTCTGGAGAACGGCTTGAGTTTCGAAGCCGACGTGTTGCGCGGGCAGAAGACCGGTTTTTTCCTCGATCAACGGGAAAATCGGTGGCGCGTTGAATCGCTTTCCCGTGACCGCGTGGTGTTGAACGCATTCAGTTTCTCGGGGGGCTTTTCCGTTTATGCCGCGCGCGGCGGCGCGCGTTCCGTCACCGATCTCGATATCAGCACTCATGCGTTGGAAGGTGCGCGACGAAACTTTGCCCTGAACGAAGCCAATGCGGCAGTCAAAACCTGCCGCCACGAAACGATCCAGACCGACGCCTTTGAATGGATCTCCGGAAATGCGCTTCGAAAATTTGATTTAATCGTTCTCGATCCACCGTCTTTGGCGAAACGCGAAGCGGAAAGGGCTGGGGCGATTCAGGCTTACGGAAAATTGGCGCGCCACGCCATCGGTCATTTGAATTCCGGTGGGATTCTAATAGCCGCCTCGTGCTCAGCCCACGTTTCCGACGACGAATTCTTCGCGATGCTCCGCGAAACCACGCGCACTTCGGGACGCAAGTTTGTTGAATTACAAACGACCGCTCACGCGCCAGATCATCCCGCCACTTTCCGTGAAGCGCAGTATCTCAAGTGCATTTATCTGCAGTTCAGTGATTCGAAACTCAAGTGAGGGAACGGTAATTTTATTTTCCACTGACATTTACTCATTCCCGAAGTGCTTTTTCATCAATGATTGGACAAACGATTGTCGCGGGGCGAGCAAACCAGGACAAGTCGTGTAGTTAGCAAACCAGGACTCTGCTTGTCGGCACGTCCCGTCTTTGAGGAGGGCGAGCGAAGCGAT
>JAYVSV010000129.1:0-15403 GCA_043775015.1 Verrucomicrobiota bacterium | reverse complement strand
AACACCCCCACCAAAGGAGTCGTCATGAATCCAATCACCCCAAACATCGAACCCCAACCCTTAACCCAACTCCGAAAAGCAGTTTTCGGAGGTTCCCTTAGAAATCTACGATTGCGGCCATGAAAAAGGTTGCCGCTGCGGTGGGGTTAACAGTTCTCGTCATTTACACCATCAAGGTGGCATATGACTGCCACTTTCAATATCACCTCCATAAAAATACGGAAAGCAGATGGGAGCGCGATCTTGGTGGTCTCGAATCCAGATTAAAAATTTTCGAATCGCAGGTGAAAAGCCTCGAAGAACGTAAGGTTAGGAATTTAAAACCTTTCCACCTTTCCTGCAAAATCTCTACGACAGATCAACCCGCATTTACGACTTTGAATGCCATGCTCTCAAACACAAACGAAATCTTTAAGGCATGGTATGGAAAAGGTTCAGGAATTGAACCGGAGTTCCGTCTTCCGGCTGGAAATACGAATGAAATGGAATTCAAAATTCACATTCCTCAAGATTTCGGAAAACCTGTCGATGCTTGGCTCTCGCAAACCGACGTGGCGGCATTTGAACAGTTTCATGTTTATAACGCTTTTCGACCGGGTGAAACAAATATGTTGAAGCGGGTCGCACAGGTTCGAACCAACTCGTCAGTGAAGATGCGCTTTCAAATTGTGGTGCTGTGTTTGTCTCCAGATGAACAATCAACCAACCCTTTTCGGTAGTTCGGGGGAACCAGTTTCCTCGATTAATCGAGAAGTTTCAGTCGCGCCAAGCAGATTCAACAAATGAACCAGTTTGGTGACCTTTGTCATCGCGCTCACTTTCGCCTTGGCGGTAATGGTTCGGAGTTCCGCATTTATGCGGTCCGGGTAAATCTAATTCATCCCCGAACCGCGCTATCTCTGGCATCAGCTCAACCAAAAGCAACGCGAGGAGTTGCTCGCGTGGCGCAGAGATCGCAGTTATCCGTGGCATTCGCCGCCGCACCGGCCAAACTTCGGCCATCTACGTTTTCTTATTTCAGCGGCGTGTTACGAACATCGTCATCACATCGGCCATAGCCCGGAGCGCATGGATAATTTTTCCCGCGACCTGCTGGCCGTGTTCACCGCTCATGCCAGCCAGACATTCGCGTGGTGCGTGCTGCCGAATCATTATCACGCGCTGGTTGAAGTGCCGGACATAAAACTCCTGTTGCATGAATTGGGACAATTGCATGGTCGCACTTCGCACGCATGGAATGGCGAAGAACAAACCCGTGGGCGAAAAATTTTCTTCCGCGCCGTTGAATGCGCGATGCGTTCGGATCGGCATTATTGGGCGACGTTAAATTACGTTCATCATAATCCGGTGCGACATGGCTACGTCGAGCGATGGACAGATTGGCGGTGGGGCAGCGCAACGGAATATTTAGCGCAAATGGGATTGGAGGAGGCGAAACAAATTTGGGAGAACTATCCGTTGCATGATTACGGCACGGGCTGGGATGAGCCGGGGATGTAGAGTTCGGAGTTCCGCCTTTAGCCGGTCTGGGAAACTCCACGAATAAAGCCGTATAAATTAAAATCCAACCCGAAGCCGCCTAAAGGCGGAACTTCAAGCTTGTTCAGTCGTGGACAATGCCGGGTTGCTTCAAGTGTTGCAACAGGGCGGGGCAATTCAGAAAAGTTGACGCTTGCGACAGACTGTTCAACAGTCTTTGTCGGCATGACGACAGCAAATAAAATCACGATTGCGCGAATTTTGTTGGTGCCGGTTTTTATCGTGCAACTGCTTTACTACATGCGGAGCGGCAACGATTGGAACCGGATCTTAGCATTGGTTTCATTTGCGCTGGCGTCCATCTCGGATGGTTTGGATGGTTACATCGCGCGACGTTACAATCAAAAGAGTGAGCTGGGGAAAATTCTCGATCCACTTGCGGACAGACTTCTGTTGGTTTCGGCGGTCATTCTGCTTAGTTTAGATTTTGGCGGTTATTTGACACGAATTCCATTGTGGCTCACGGTTCTGATTGTCAGTCGCGACGTGCTGGTGCCAATTGGGATTTTCCTTGTGCATCACCTCTGCGGAAAAGTGGAGTTGCGTCCCAGGATCACAGGAAAAGTGGCCACATTTTTTCAAATGGCCGTCGTGCTTTGGATACTATTGCAATGGCCTGAGCGTGCTTTGGTCTATTTGATTTACAGCACCGCATTTTTCACAACGCTCTCATTTGTGATTTATATTTGTGCCGGTGTCCGCCAACTTAACTCCAGCCCTAAAAGCGCTGCGACAGACAGGCAGTAATGTTTTTTCACATTTTAAATTTTATTATGCCAAGCGAACCCAAACTCACACTCAAGGAAGGCGACAAAGCTCCGTCATTCACCGTAGCGACTAGCGGCGGCGGAAAAATTTCCCTCGCCGATTACAAGGGACAGAATGTTGTTCTTTATTTTTATCCGAAAGACGACACGCCCGGTTGCACGAAAGAGGCGTGTTCTTTTCGAGATAATTTTGCGGAATTCAAAAAACGCAAAGTTGTTGTGCTTGGCGTCAGCACGGATTCCGGCAGGTCGCACGACAAGTTTGTGGATAAATTCAAACTGCCCTTCACGCTGCTGGTGGATGATGACAAAAAAATCGTCGAAGCCTACGGTGTTTGGGGCGAAAAAGTTTTCATGGGCCGCAAATACATGGGAACGCATCGGGTGACTTTTCTCATTGGGCCGGATGGAAAGATTAAAAAGATTTGGCCGAAGGTAAAACCAGACGAACATGTCGCGGAAGTGTTGGCCGCGCTGTAATCGCAATTTGACACGGTTTCACGCGCACATTATAAACCTCGCTCGGTTGGTAACTCGAAATCGTAATTCAAAAACTAAAAATATATTTATGGCTATTAAAGTTGGATCCAAAGCTCCTGATTTCACTCTTAAGTCTAAAAATGCGGCTGGGCTGGTTGATGTGAAGCTCAGCAATAATTTCGGCACGAAGAATACGGTGTTGCTTTTCTTCCCGCTGGCGTTCACCGGTGTCTGCACCACGGAATTGTGCGACATCACGGCGGGGCTTTCACAATACACTGGCCTGAATGCCGATGTGATCGGCGTGAGTGTTGACAGCCCGTTCGCTCTGGAAGCCTGGTCTCAAAAAGAAAAAATTGGCATCACCCTTGCCAGCGATCTGAACAAACAAGTCATCAAAGATTACGATGTCGTTTTTCCGATGCTCGCCGGAGTAGGAGACACCGCAGCGCGCGCTGCCTTCGTCATTGATAAAAATGGCGTCGTGCAATACAGCGAACAAACGCCAACGCCAAAAGACTTGCCGAACTTTGCTGCGGTCAAAGAAACATTGGCGAAGTTGAAATAAAAAAACTCAGTTTTTTCTTGTTGCGGCGTTCAGCAGAACGCCGCATTTTTTTGCCCGTATTCAACTCTAATTAACACCGTGGCTTTAGCCCGGTGGGAATGATTTCAAAATAGATTTAGCCGTTTCAACGGCTTTGCGTCGCGCTGGCAAAAGCCGTTGAAACGGCTGAAATTTCACCACACTGACTCTTCACCGGGCTAAAGCCGCGGTGTTAATGAGAAATTTAGACCATCGGCACTGCGGTTTCGATTCACGATTCTTGACACTCTTTCCCTCAAACCTCATTTTCCCTTCCCGCAGGAATTCCCGGCGGCGACGGCGATGGTTTTATGAACATGCACAATTTATTTAATTCACTCCAAAAGTTTGATCTCGGCAACGGCACGCAAGGCTCGTTTTATTCGCTGCCCGCGCTGGAGGCTGCCGAGGTCGGCAAAATTTCCAGACTGCCGGTTTCCATCCGGCTCGTGCTCGAATCGGTCTTGCGCAATTGCGACGGGAAAAAAGTCGCCGAACAAAACATTCGCGCGCTCGCCAATTGGCAGTCGATGGATCGGCGCACGGAGGAAATTCCGTTCGTGGTCGCGCGCATTGTTTTGCAGGATTTCACGGGTGTTCCATTGCTCGTGGATTTGGCGGCGATGCGTTCAGCGGTCGCTCGCATGAAAAAGAATCCAAAAATGATCGAGCCGCTCGTGCCGGTGGATTTGGTGGTGGATCACTCGGTGCAGGTGGATTTTTCGGGAACCGCCGACGCGATGTTTAAAAACCTGGACGTGGAATTCCGGCGCAACCGAGAACGTTACCAACTTTTGAAATGGGGCATGCAGGCGTTTGAAACTTTCAAAGTTGTTCCGCCGGGAATCGGCATCGTTCATCAAGTCAATCTGGAATATCTGGCGAAGGGCGTTCTGAACAAAGATGGAGTTTATTATCCCGATACTCTTGTCGGAACAGATTCTCACACGACGATGATTAACGGTTTGGGAATTGTCGGCTGGGGCGTCGGTGGAATTGAAGCAGAAGCCGGAATGTTGGGACAGCCGGTTTATTTTCTGACGCCGGATGTGGTTGGTGTGCATCTCACCGGCGCGCTTCAAGAAGGCGTCACTGCCACGGATCTCGCCCTGACGATCACGCAGATGTTGCGCAAAGCTAAAGTCGTTGGAAAATTTGTCGAATTTTACGGCTCCGGCGCGGCGGCGTTGGGTGTGGTGGATCGCGCCACAATTGCCAATATGGCTCCCGAATACGGCGCGACGATGGGATTTTTCCCAATCGACGGTGAGACGGTGAATTATCTTCGCGCGACCGGACGCAGCGAAGAACACTGCAAGCTCTACGAAAATTATTATCGCGCCCAAAACCTTTTCGGTATGCCGGACAAGGGGGACATCGAATATTCCGTCAGTCTCGAAATGGATTTGGCGACGGTCGTTCCAAGTGTGGCTGGACCGAAACGTCCGCAGGACAGAATCGAATTGCCAAAATTGAAAGATGAATTCGTCAAAGCGTTTTCAAAACCGGTTTCGGAAAATGGCTTTAACAAGCCAGCGGAAGATTTAGGGAAAACTTTTCGCATCGAGTGGTTTCATGGTGTTGCGCCGAGTGGCGGCGGCAGTCAGGAGCCGGTTTCGCTTCGGCAGTCTGCGCAGCAAAACACCAATCCGACGACAGAGTTGGAAATGGCCAATAATCGTCCGACGGCTGATGCAGTGCCTACGCCGGAGATGGTTTCCGACGGCGCAATACGCCACGGCAGCGTGTTGATCGCGGCAATCACAAGTTGCACCAACACGAGCAATCCAAGCGTGATGCTCGCGGCGGGTTTGCTTGCGAAAAAAGCGGTTGAAAAAGGATTGAAACCAAATCCGTATGTAAAAGCGTCGCTCGCTCCGGGGTCGCGCGTGGTCAGCGATTATTTGGAGAAAGCTGATTTGCAAAAATATTTGGACGCACTTGGTTTTAATCTTGTCGGTTACGGTTGCACGACTTGTATTGGCAACTCCGGCCCGCTCTCCGCGCAAATTGAAGACACCGTCACAAAAAATGATTTGGTGGCGGCGTCGGTTCTTTCGGGCAATCGCAATTTTGAAGCGCGCGTGCATCAAAGCATTAAAGCGAATTTTTTGATGTCGCCGCCGCTCGTGGTTGCGTTCGCGCTCGCTGGAAGAATTGATATTAACCTGACCACGGAACCGATTGGACAGGGGACTGGCGGTAAAGATGTATTTCTCACCGATATTTGGCCGACGCTCGGCGAAGTGCGTGATCAAATGCGAAGCGCGTTGCAGCCGGAAATGTTTCGCCGGCTTTATGCCGACTTCGCGGAGCAAAATCCGAAGTGGAACGAAATTCCGAGCACTGTCGGCAACGTTTATGAATGGGACGAGAAAAGCACCTACATTCAAGAGCCGCCATTTTTCACGGAGTTTGGTTTGAAGCCGGGAGAGATTGCAGAAATTCGCGGCGCGCGTCCGCTTGGAATTTTTGGCGACAGCGTGACGACCGATCACATTTCTCCGGCGGGCAGCATCAAGAAAAATTCGCCGGCGGGAAAATATCTGATTGATGAAGGCGTCAACTTCATTGATTTCAACAGCTACGGTTCGCGGCGCGGAAATGACCGGGTGATGACGCGCGGCACGTTCGCGAATGTGCGGATCAAAAATTTGATGGTGCCGGGCGTTGAAGGCGGCGTGACGAAATTTCAACCGAGTGGAGAAGATATGAGCATCTTCGAAGCGGCGATGAAATATGCTGAAACAAAAACACCACTGATTGTGATTGCGGGTCACGAATACGGCACTGGCAGTTCGCGCGATTGGGCCGCGAAGGGAACAAAACTTCTCGGGGTGCGCGTTGTGGTCGCGCAAAGTTTCGAACGCATCCATCGTTCGAATCTCGTTGGCATGGGAGTGTTGCCGCTGCAATTCAAAGACGAAACCTCGGCGCAAACCTTGAAACTCGACGGCACGGAAAGATATGATGTCGTTGGATTGAATTCTAAAATCCAACCGCAGCAGGATTTAATTCTTCGTATCACGCGAGCGGACGGAAAGTCAGAGGAAATTCCGGTCGCCTGCCGCATCGATACACCGATTGAAATTGATTACTACCAGCACGGCGGAATTTTGCCTTTCGTGCTGCGACAATTGGTTGCGAATTCTTGATTCGACACCGGCGATACAACTTGTTTTTGCTGCGAAATGGAACCACGCCTTCTCAAAATCGCGGCAGAAATAATTACCAAGTCCGATTACGAGCATCCCGCTGATTCGGTGCTTCGCGCTGAATTCAAGCGGCAATCCGGTCTGCGCCGTGACGAGAGCCGGGAAATCAGCCGCGCTGTTTTCAGTTACTTCCGTTGGTTCGGCTGGCTGGATCCTCAGAAGCCCGCAACCGGAAATATTTTCGTCGCGCAACAGCTTGCAGAAAGGTTTGCACGCGATCCGCAACGATTTTCAGATGACGAGTTGCTGGCCAAAGCTGTTCCGGCTTGGGTTAGTGAAAGCGTGGAGGTTTCTCCGGAGTGGTTGCGCGCGCTGCAAAGTGAGCCGCGACTTTGGTTGCGCACCAAACGAGGGCAAGCGGATCGCATTGCCCAAGCGCTCGGATTTTCCTGGCTCGAATCGACCAACTTGCTGAACGACGCCATCGAATATCGCGGTTCAGAAGATTTGTTTCGCACAGCGGAATTTCAAAATGGCGAATTCGAATTGCAGGACATCAGCTCACAGGCGGTGAGTGTCATTTGCGACCCAAAGCCGGGTGAAACCTGGTGGGACGCTTGCGCGGGCGAAGGCGGCAAGCTGCTGCACCTTTCGGAGTTGATGGAAAACAAAGGTTTGATTTGGGCGAGTGACCGTGCTGAATGGCGTTTGAAAAAATTAAAACAACGAACGGCGCGCGCAAAAGTTTTCAACTATCGCGCCGTAGCCTGGGATGGTGGAAAAAAACTTCCCACGAAAACGAAGTTCGACGGCGTGCTGGTGGATGGGCCGTGCAGCGGAATCGGGACGTGGCATCGGAATCCACAGGCGCGTTGGACCGCAACAGCCAACGACGTTTGTGAGTTGGCCGAGATGCAGAGGAAGTTGCTGACGCATGTGGCCGACGCGGTGAAGCCCGGCGGAAAATTAATTTATTCCGTTTGCACGTTGTCACGGGAAGAAAGCGTTGGCGTGGCAGATTTTTTTGAAGGCGAGCGGAAGGATTTTACAAGGTTGGAAATGAAAAATCCGTTCAAGCCTGCCGAACATTCCGAACGACTTTGTTTTTGGCCGCAGTCCACGGGCGGGAACGGGATGTTTGTCGCCACTTGGCGGCGAAACTCCTAGCTTTTGTAAAATATGTGGAAGGATCATCGATGAGGACACGCATTGATCTTCGACCGAAGGCTCATCACCAACCACGCAAACGATCAGGGATTTGCTCGCATGGAAATATAAAACGCACTGCTCAAATTTTCCTCGGCGCTTTGATAACCTCTCTCGCATGTTGAAGTTCAATTCGCACGTTCTTTTGGGCACATCGCCAATCCAGAAAAAACGGACACTGGAGCCGCTTTGGTTTTTCCTTCTTGCCTTCTATGCCGTTTGGACGACCTGGGCCGCTTTGCTGGTTTACTTCCCTGCCGTGTTTAATGGAGTTTATTTGCGCAACGCGGTTCGTCTGGTTGTCTGGGTTCTCCCGACGCTGGCTTTCGTAAAATATGTGGAAGGACCATCGGTGTTGACACGCCTTGGTTTTCGACCGAAGGCTGGTCGTGGAATCGTAAGCGGCATCATCGTCTCGCTGTTGCTCGCACCTATTTTTTACTTTGCGCGACACGGTTTCGACTTGTCAAAATTCGTTTTTCCCACTGCCGCCGTCTGGATCGGCCCGATCATCACTGCGCCGCTTGCCGAGGAAATTTTGTTTCGCGGGCTGGTGTTCAGAACTTTGCGGGAACGGTGGAGGACAACGGCAGGTTTGCTCGTCAGTTCCGTTTTGTTCGCATTAATTCATCTTCCTTACTGGTGGCTTTCAGGAGCGAAGTCGGGCGCGGATTTGTGGCTCGCGTTATTAGAAATCGCGGGCATCGGCGCATTGCTCTGCGGACTTTTCCGCTGGACGGGATCGCTCTGGACGCCGTTGATTTATCACATCGTTAACAATTTCGTGAACTCCGCCTTCAGCCAATAGCCTCCGCAATCAACCTGCGTTTGCTTTCCTGTTTGAATGAATTAACCTCCGCCAAACTCCTATGAAATCGTATTTTCTTTTACTCATTTTCGCCCTTGCCCCGCTCGGCCATGCCGACAACCTGAAAAAATCCGAACACCCTTTTCTTCGCTCGGAACTGCTTTTTCCATTGGAACATTGGCACAATCACGGGTCGTGCCTCATTCAATGTCCCAACGGCGATTTGTTGGTTTGTTGGTATCACGGCTCAGGCGAGCGCACTGCGGACGATGTCGTTGTGTTGGGTGCGCGCCAGAAAAAAAATGCAACCACTTGGAGCGCCCCGTTTCTCCTCGCCGATACTCTTGGCTACCCCGACACCAACCCAGCCATGTTCATCGACCCGCGCCAGCGTCTTTGGCTGATGTGGCCAACTATATTGAACAATCACTGGGAATCGGCGTTGATGAAATATCGCATCTCGACCGATTATCAAAAATCGGGTCCGCCTCAATGGGACTCGAGTGAAGTTTTACACGTCACCCCCGGAACCAATTTTCAACCAGTGGTCGAAGCTGCTCTCGATCAATTGAGCGCCAGTCAGATACCTGCCGCGAAGGCGGATCAATTCGATGCATGGATCAAAGAGAAAAAAGCGCACGCGGCGGACAAACTCTATTGCCGCCTCGGTTGGATGACCCGGGTGCATCCTCAAGTCATCGACGGTCGGCGTTTGATTGTGCCGCTTTACTCGGACGGATTCGATTTTTCGCTCATGGCTATCACTGACGATTGGGGCAAATCATGGTTCACCAGTGAACCGCTGATTGGTCACGGCAACGTGCAACCAAGTATTGTTCAGAAGAAAGACGGCACGCTCGTCGCCTACATGCGCGACAACGGTCCGCCGCCGATGCGGATTCCGGAGAGCCACTCGACCGATCGCGGGGTTACCTGGAGCAAAGTGGTGGATTCCGACCGGTTGGATTCCGGGACCGGCGTTGAAGCGATTGTTTTGCAAAACGGGCTTTGGCTCTTGACCCACAATGATCTGGAAAAAGGGCGTCATCAATTAGCCGTGTCGCTCTCCGATGACGAGGGCAAAACCTGGAAATGGACGCGCCATTTGGAGAAAGATTCCGAAGCCGACGTCAAAGCGGGCGCTGGCTCATACCATTATCCCTCCGTCATTCAGGCTAAGGATGGAACGATTCACGTCAGCTACAGTATTCACCAAAAGAAAAGCGAAACGAAACTCGATACCTCCGGCAAGCCCGCCAGTGAATCGATCAAGCACGCGCATTTCAACATCGCCTGGGTGATGCAAGGCGACTGAGCTTTCGGCGGAAAGCCGTTCTGGAATTTGACTCTCTTTGCACACTGGGCGGCAAAAATGGGTCAGCACACGGAATCATTGAAATGGTTTGACTTGGAGAACAGAAACAGTACCCCTTTTCAAATCCATTTTGTTAAAATAAAATCTGTTAAAAATATGATCGTCCACCTTATGAATAAGTTTGAAACACCACTTCGCCGGTTGTTCCTGTTGGCTTTTGCCACCGCGAGTTTTATCGTCTGTTCCAATCCTGAAAGCCCAATCGTAGCGAAGGCATCAGCGGCGGGGGCCGAGACGCGGCGGGCACCCAAGGTGGCGGGCGACCGCACCGCACTGGACGAATACATCGCCGCGCCGGACACGAACTACACCTTTCGCGTCATCAAAACCGTGCCGGGCAAAACCCAAACAACATTCATTGTCGATATGACTTCCCAAGCCTGGCTCACGACAAAAGAAGTCGATCGCCCGCTCTGGAAACATTGGATGATCATCGTCAAGCCCAATGAAGTCACCAGTTCGAAATCGTTGTTGTTCATTTCCGGTGGTGGCAATGGAGGCGAGCCGCCGCAAGCAGCATCGCCGAACTTGATCCAGATTGCCCTCGCCACCAAGTCAGTCGTGACCGAATTGAAAATGGTTCCGAACCAGGCGCTTGTCTTCGCGGGCGAAACGGAGGGGCGAAAAGAAGATTCTTTAATTGCTTATACGTGGGACAAATTCCTTCGCACCGGCGATAAAAAATGGCCGGCTCGGTTGCCGATGACCAAGTCCGCCGTTCGCGCCATGGACACGGTGACCTCCGTGCTTGGCAGTCCAGAAGGTGGCAACACCAAGATCGACGGTTTCGTCGTGGCGGGTGGTTCCAAACGCGGTTGGACGACCTGGACGACGGCAGCGGTGGACAAACGAGTGGTGGCGGTTGTTCCGCTGGTCATTGATGTCCTGAACATGGAACCCTCCATGTTGCATCATTACGCGGCATACGGTTTTTGGGCGCCATCCGTCGGAAACTACACCGCGTTTCATCTCATGGATTGGAATGGCACACCCGAATACAATGCGCTGTTGAAAATCGAGGAGCCTTACCAATACCGTAGTCGGTTGACGATGCCGAAATTCATCATTAATGCTTCTGGCGACCAGTTTTTCCTTCCGGATTCCTCGCAGTTTTATTTCAACGATTTGCCGGGAACAAAATATCTCCGTTACGTGCCGAATGCCGACCATTCACTGTCTGGTTCAGACGCTTATCTCACTTTGCAAGCTTGTTACAACGCCATCCTTTACCATGTCGCACTGCCTGAGTTTTCCTGGACCCTGGAAAAGGACGGCTCCATTCGCGTCACGACCAAGACCACGCCTTCAGAAGTGAAACTGTGGCAGGCTAACAATCCTGACGCGCGCGATTTTCGGGTTGAGACGTTGGGTCGCAAATATGTGAGTTCTGCTTTGGCTGATCAAGGAAGCGGAGTTTATGTTGGGAAAATTCCTGAACCGGCAAAAGGTTGGACGGCATTTTTCGTCGAACTCACCTTCTCAAATGACAGCCCGGCACCGTTCAAGTTCACCACGCAAGTTCGCGTATTGCCCGACGTGTTGCCCCACAAATTTGAGCCGAAGGGCCGTCCACTTTAAACAACGTCGATGGAGCCGTGCAGAAGTTTATTTCTGCGCGGCTGCTTCGCTTGGTTTGGTTTCCGGCAAGTGTTGATCAAACCAGTCGGCCATGATTTTCACTTCTTCAAACAAGGTATTCCATGGATGACCGCCGCCTTTTTTAATAATTAATTCAGCCGAACCGCCCGCCGCTTTCAAGGCCTCAACCATCTTCTGTGACTGCTGCAAGGGCACGACCGGATCGGCATCGCCGTGGATCAGGAGAAACGGAATTGTCGGTGCCTTCACCAGGCGCGTCGGAGAAATTTGCCGCGCGCGTTCCTTGATTTCTTCTTCCGAATGGCCCTTGGCGCCGCCGAGGAACATCAGATCACCCATCCGCTCAAGATCCGCAGGCTTCCCGTTCCAATCGAGAAAGTCGGTAGGGGGAAAGAAAACGGCCACGGCCCGCACACTAGTACTGAATCGGAGCGGCGCGGAACTGGCGTCCGACTTGCCTTCCTGCGGCGTGACCGCTGCGAGGGTCGCCAGGTGTCCACCTGCCGAAGCCCCCGTGAGTCCCAGGCGTTCGGGATCAATCCGGTAATCAGCTGCGTGCTGCTTGACGTAGCGGATGCCCATCTTCACGTGCGCATCCATTTCCAAACCCGTGTAGCGCGTCTTCGAGCCGGGTCGGATCGCAAACACGGTGTAGCCGCGAGAGCAAAAAATTCGATACATTTGCGCCAGCGTATGATCGCGAATCTTGCCGCGATCGGAGTAGTAGGCGCCGCTCGCCACGTCAACTATCGCCAGTCCGTTCGCCTTTCCTTTGGGCGTAAAAACATCCATCAAGAGTCCAGTCCCATGCACCTCTCCATACACGACATCAATTTTTTGTTCATACGGTGTGGAGGAAGAGTCCTGCGCTGTGGTCGGCAGAACAGCAATGAACAAAACGAGGCAAATCAGCGCGAGCATTTTTTTGATTTTCATAGAAGGAACAATTGCGAATCTAATTGTTTGTCTTACGGAGGTATTTATCGAACCAGTCGGCAAATTTTTGAATATCCAGGAGCATGCTGAGCCAGCCGTGCTTCCCGCCGGGATGGACCACGATTTCGACGGTGCGCCCGGCTTTGCGAGCTTCCACCTGGAATCGCTGCGATTGATCCAATGGCACCAGCGTATCAGCGTCGCCGTGGTAAATCAGCGTGGGCGGCAAATTAGAATTCACAAAAAAAATCGGAGACAAATCGTGGCCGATCACTTTCCAAACCGTAAGGTTCGTTGCGTCCGGCCCGAATCCTTTGACAAAACTTTTGGGCGGCCCGCCATCGCCCAGATTTTCCGTGGATTTTCCGAGATTTATCAAATCGGTAACGGGATAAAAAATCGCCACCGCCTGAACCGCGCTGCTTTCAGCATCAATTGCATCCGTGGTGTTGGTGGTGCCGGGACCGCCGCGGGTCGCCAGCATCAGGCTCAGATGACCGCCCGAACTGCCGCCCGTGACGCCGATCCGCGCGGGATCAATTCCAAAATCATGAGCGTTGTGCCGAACGTAACGAACCCCTCGGTTCACATCGTCGGTGATTTCCATGATGGTCGATTGCGGCTGAGAGATATGGGAAATTGCAAACACCGTGTAGCCGCGCCGGAGCAGGGGGGCTACCATCCAGGGACGAAACGAGCCAGGCCCCGACTTCCAACCGCCGCTCACCATCAGCACCACGCCGATGCCGTTGGGTTTGCCGGGACGAACCACATCCATGGTCAAATCCTGTCCCTGGCGTTTTCCATAAACCAAGTTGCTGGTGCGCTGAAATTGCGGGTGAAAATAAATCCAGAGCGAACCTGCTAAAATGATGGCCAGAAGCAAAACGACCGCCGTAATCTTCAAGAAGATGCGAAGCAGTCTGGGGATTTTCATGCCGCAAATCATCCAAGACTTGCTGGACAAGGCAAGAAACAAAATGGAAAAAACTGTTTTCGCTTGACGATTTTAGACCCACCGTTGCAAAGTCTTTCCGAACCCAAGCCCGACAGCACGTAGCGCATGATCGTTTCCGCAATGGATGCTCATTCAAGTTAGGAAACGTGGAGTCATCGCTTAAGAAAACAGATTGGCGTGTTCACTAGAAGCACCGCCACGCTGCTCTGACGGACTAGATCAAAAACGCCGTTGAATGCGGCAAAAACAAAAGAGAAACTCATGAAAAACAGATTCCTATGGGTCGGCGCCGTTGCGCTGGCTGTTATGGTCAACTCACAAATAGAAGCGAAGGCCGCCTTCACTAATATTAATGGAATAGTTGTCAGCAATGGCGTGGTCTTCATCACCACGCGCTCCGCCTCAGACGCTTGGTTTCGCACCCAGAGTTCCGGCGTTGCTAATCCTTGGGATGGCGAAGACGTCAAAGGGCCGGGATTTTTTTCGCCAGGGGACGTGAAGATGTGCGAGGTGCTCATGGACAATGGCTACACCACCCACGTGTTTCCAGAAAAAGCCCTATCGTTGCAGAATCTTAATGGAGCCGGACCGACCCTCTATTGGGACGGCTCGACTTCCACAGATCCGAACAGCTATTACGGAGGCGGCGGTGGTTTTTCTGGTGGAACTGGCAACGCGCTTTACTCGCCAGCGCTGATCATTGTCTCCGGCAGTGGCGGTTCGGCCGATATGCCGCTCGTTAACACCAATAACATCCCCATCATCATGGGTGAGCACTCGTGCTTGGGTGACAACCGGGCCAATGCCTCGAATGAACGCTCCGAGATATACCTTTATTCTAACAAGAGTGGTAATAGCGGCAATAACGTTACAACCAACGCTGCGAATCTCTACATGAAAGTGTTTAATCCCAGCCATCCAATCATGCAGGGCATTCCGCTGGATGCGCTTGGCCGGGTCAAGATGTACCGCGACCCGTATCCGGAAGAGAATGCGCATGGCCCGCGTGCTGAGAATATCGCCTTTGGCAAACAGAACTATGAGACGGCGTGGACCACAGTAAATACGGCTGCGACCAAGGCGGTCCCTGCAGCGGGACTGGTTATTCTTGGGCGACTGGATACCGACACCAATCAAGTGGTTTTCGCCGTCATGGACGCGGGAGGCGCACTGGCGTCTACTGTTGTCGATGCCGGCCATCCGTGGTTAGGCCGCACGACCGCCCCGTCGCGACTCGTCCATTTCTTCGTGAACGAGGGAGGCAATGGCAACTCCCGCAGGGCTTTCAACTGTCTATCAGACATCGGCAAAGTAATTTTCCTCAGGACCTGCAAATGGGCGATGGGTGAGGTGCTCACGCCGTATGTGCCATTGGGTCTGATCAAGACTACGATGGTTACTCCCAGCAAGATCCAGCTTGAATGGACCGGTTCAGTCGCGAAGAACTACAAAGTCATCGGCACGGCGAACCTTTTTGGTCCGAGTGACTTTTCCAACTGGCAGACCATCGTGGAGGATATCCCCGGGATTGACCCTGGTGTTGGGACCACTTCGGTCAAGTTGGATATCTCTAACGGACCGCAGTATGCGTTTTTGCGCGTAGTACCGGTGCCGTAAATGCTTCATCCTCCGAGCAGTCCGCAGACTAACAATTGCGGACTGCTCATCTCCAATTCAACCTCCATGATTGGGAACGGTTTTTTTCTGGTGTCGTCCAAATGAGTAGAGCGTAGGCGAATCCCGCCCTCAATGGAAGGCGGTCGTCGGACATTGGAACTCTGAGGGAGATAGTCGATACCCCGCTTTGAAAGTGTTAGAGTCCCAAACGCCTCATTTCTTTTTTCTTGAAACGGGATGAAATTAGTCAGTGCAACTTCACCGGAAACTGCTTTGAGCCCGAATTCCGAAGTAGCGGCGGGCGTCCTCGCCAGTAGTGTTCGGCCAATGGTGTGCTGCGTGGCTATTGGAGGAGGCATTGGAAATTTCAGCGGAGT
>JAYVSV010000128.1:0-32511 GCA_043775015.1 Verrucomicrobiota bacterium | reverse complement strand
GGCCGCGATGGCGATTTCCTTGTGCAGGTTGTTCGGCACGCAGATGTCGATCGCGTCGATGTCTTTCCGCTCGATTAGCTTCCGCCAGTCGGTCTCGACCGACTCGTAGCCCCACTTATTGGCGAACGCCTGGGCCTTCTCGCGGTCGCGGGCGCAGGCCGCCTTGAGGACGGGCTTGTATTCGAGGTCGAAGAAATTGGACACGCGGTTGTAGCCGTTGGAATGGGCCCGGCCCATGAAGCCGTAGCCGATCATGCCGATGTTGAGGTTCTTCATCTGTTCTTTTGCCTTTCGTTGGTAATATGCACAGGAATATCTACTCGCCTGCCAGACTCAGCGTTTCATCGCGAAGCTCGGCGGATACGAAAAAGTTTAGTCCGTCACGAAGGCTGTCGAGCATCGGCCGAACAGGTCCGATCAAACCACGAGCCTTGGCGCGGAGAAGAATACCCAAAACCCCGACGGGCTCTAAACCCGCTTTCTTGGCTTCCGTACGGGCCGCGTTGTCGTCGACCAGGATCACCTTCAGCCCCATCTCGAGGGCCAAGGCGATGGCCTCCGCTTCGCCACGGTGGATTGCCCCCAAGAAGCGATTCACTACGGTCTGATCGACCGGCGAACGCACGGTCACGAATGGCAAATAGACCTCGCGCAAGGGCGGTAGACGCGAGGCGGGATTTTCAAGTTCATGGACGACGCCCGGGGGAACATAAGTTTCGGTGAACATCGCCTTCAGGAGGTCGAGGCGGCCCAGGTGAGCCAGTGCCCGGATTGGAGAAGTGTCACTGACGACGATCGCCACGTTCAAACCCCCATTTGCTTCAGGACTTCTAGGTCGTGATGAAGGTCTTCCACCGTCGGTCGATAGATCGCGATGCCCCGTTTTCGCAGTTCGCCTTCCATTTCAACCCGGCTCAGACCCGCGAAGGTCGCCGCCGCAGGCAGCGTCAGCTTGCCGGCGTCGAAGCAGTGGCAGGCAAATTCGATCCGCGCTTCCGGCTCGGACATGTGCATGGCTTGAAGCTGCTCGTCGGTGATGGTCAGGGGCATAAGGCACCTCTCGCCTGATTATACCGCGGGTTCAACTTTCCGCCGTCAATTCTTCGTTCCAAGCAGGTTCGCATCGTCGAGAGCTTTGAATAGCTTCCGACCAACCTCAACGCACTCGGAAGGGCCGAATCCTTCCGGCTGAAACGCAGATGAGAATACTCTAGAGATGGCGTGTATCGCATCCTTTTCCGACTTTATCCGTGAAATCTGCGTCAGAACCGATGCAATCTCACCATCCCATTCGTCTTTGGGCGCACCGGTATTCAAGAGCGAGTACGGATCCCATTCATGGATGACGTGGCGGACTACGTCAAAAGCACGGTCGAAGTCGGCACGGTTGCCCATTGCCATGGAGACCAAACCCCATTATTCCGCCCACCCGTGCTTCTCTCGCACCTTGATCATCGACGCGAGGATGTCGTTCCACGTCTGTTGCTTCATCATAACGTCGTTCGGGAACATGCAGCCGTCCCAGCAGATGTGTTTGAATTTCTTGGTCACTTTGCCTTTGTCGTCGCGCATCCAGTAGCCGGCGTCGCGGGCGATGTTTAATTTCCCGTTCGGATCCGTGGCGAGACAATGTCGCCCGGTTTTGTCGTGGGACCCAGAGCCTTTGACGGTCGCGTCGTTTTGCGCGACGTGGAAATCGAGTGTCCACGGACGCAGCGCCTTGGTCATTTTCTTCATTGCTTCGTGGAATGCGCCCGGTTCCCAACTAAAATTTTTCGGGACGATGCGATGTTTCGGTTCGTTGTAGCCGAGCAAATACAAAAGCGTGTGCGCCATGTCGGCCTGGAACCCGACGACCTTCGGCTGGCCGACGGCTTCGAGCGTGTCGAGCATCGCGCGCCAACTGTGCATGCCGCCCCAGCAGATTTCACCTTCCGCTGCGAGTTTCTCGCCGTGATCTTTGGCGATCTTTCCGGCTTCCTTGAATGACGCGGCAATCTTCTTCGTGTTGCCTTTCGGATCTTTTTCCCAATCGCTCACGCCCGCGGCGGAATCAATTCGCACCACGCCGTAAGGGCGCACGCCAAGTTTCCGCAATTTCTGCGCGATGCCGCACGCTTTGCGCACGGCGGTGAGCCAATTTTTCTTTTTCGTTTCGTCGCCCATCGCTGAGCCATCAAACCAAACCGGCGCTACAACGGAGCCGACTTCAAAACCCTTCGACTTAATTTTGTTCGCGAGCTTTTTAATTCCGTTGTCGTCGATGTCGATGGACACATGCGGGTCGTAGAGGAACAAATCGACGCCATCGAATTTCACGCCGTTGACTTCGGCTTTAGCGGTGAGGTCGAGCATGGTGTCGAGTTCGATACACGGTTCCGCTCCGGGCGAACCTTTGCCGACGAGTCCCGGCCACATGGCGTTGTGAAGTTTAGGAAAATTGTTTTTGGTTTCAGTCGTGCTCATAAATAATTTCGTTTGGAAATGCGGGAGAAAACTAGCAGCGAACTTTTTGGCGAGGCAATGTCAAATGTTGTAAATTCCAGTTTGCGACAGGATTTTATCAAGGAAAAGAAACACTCGACCTCATTGCCGGCAACACTGCCATTGAAGTAAGCCCGGCACTCGGATTCTTAATCTTACTCTTCATCTTAAAGCGCATGGCTTTTGCATCTGTTCACCGGGGATGTTATCCCCGGCTAATTTCCTGAAGCCCTTCGGGCTATGAAGCTATTCGCGGACTTTCTTTCATTTCCGACCAGCTTTTTCCTTTCTCCCAATTCAGAAGTGGTCTCGCAACGGGCGCGAAGACGGCGAAGGAACGAGGAAGGCAAATTTAACAGGGATAAACAGGACGCACAGGATTTGAGAGAAACGTTCCCTCCATTATCCTGTCCATCCTGTTTATCCCTGTTCAATTCTCCGATGGCTTAATGCGAAAGCATCCCCGTCCAGGTGGCGATGGCAATCGGGATGAGCGCCCAACCGAGAATCGTGTGAACGCGACGCCAGACGTGGGTCATGACGTATTCCTCCTTCGGTTTCCAAATCTCGGCGTCGTGCAGTTTGATGATGGGCAGGTAAACATCCACGCTATACCAGAACGGGCTGTATTTGCGCGCGCTGTATTCGGACTTTTGCGGCTCCATGCGATTGGGTCGAAACATGACGCAACCGAATCCGATGACTGCGACGCTCCAAAAAATAGCGCGCTCCGGGCTACGACCGTATCCGACAAATTGTTCGAGAAAGAAACTCCACGCCTTGGACGCGCCGCTCAAAACTTCTGCACGTTCGCGTTTCTTTTGCGCGCGAAAGAAGGTGTTCGCCTGTCGTGGGTAGCCGAGCTTGCGATAGTAATCATCGAGATGAGAAAAGACATCGGCGGAATAAGCCGAGCCATGCGCGGTGCGTTGGACGAGGTTGTAAAGATTTTGCCACGAATCTTTTTCCGACCCGGCGCTGATGCGCGAATAAGTCATGCCGTTGAGCCAGAGCCACGGGTTGTCGTCGTGGGCGGCGGGCCAGGTGACTTTGGAAAAATCGAGCGCGGTGAACTTCGCGTCTTTGAACGAAACATAGCCGGCGAAGCGGCAACCGGTGAAGGTGGTCGCCGCGCCCACTTTCACTTCTTCAAAATTTACGAGCGCGGTGGTGTTCGTGAACAGGCTCCCATCGAAATGCCAGTTCTCCTCGATGTGCGCGGATTGAAAAGTGACCGGGCCGGCAAAAGTCGTGCGAGTAAACAAAGTATCACCGCCCACGTTCAAGCTGGTGAAATCAACGGCAGCAGTCGGGCTATCGAAATGCGCTTCTCGTACTGAGAATACACCGGTGATTTCCATTTGCGCTGCATTCATCTCTGCGGCAAATCGGGTTTGGTCGAACACGGCGAGACGCCCGATTTTCATGGAAGCGAAGCTGGCCGATTTTTCAAACGCCGAACCGGTCAGGAACAAACCATTTTCAAATGAACTTTTTGAGAAGTTCATTTCTCCGGCGAACCGGCATTGCGTCAGACTGGTTTCGTAATGCACCTCGGCATTCCGCAAATCCACGGCATCCAGAATGACCGCGTGTTCGATGGAAAACCCGTTGCGATGAACGTTGGTGCCGCTCTGGGTCAGGAGGGCTTCGAGAAATGCGCCGCGCAAAACGCGATTGGTGGCTTCTGGAAATTGACTCTTTAGATCAGCCGATTTGCCCGCCGTGATTTGCGCGAGGACAAATTTTTCGGAAACCGTGAGCGTGGGCGAGTCCAGCAGGAGTGCAGGCAACGAGCGACTGGCACCAGCCAGGCAAAAGGGATACAACGCAAAAATTGCGACAGTTTGAAACAAGCGGTTAAAAAGCATCGGCCCGCATCATAGAACGGGGACGATGAAAAAGCGATACAGGCCGACTGACCTCGGGAGTTGCGTGGGCAATCCAGTTAAGCCTCCCGTGGTTTCTCCTAGTTCATGGCGTGCAACTCAACAACCTTGACCTCAGCCATCCGCCGTGCGGCGCGCTGGCGATTTCGCTGTTCTGGAATGGGATTGTTTCCGTTTTTGTGCTCGTGGCCATCAGCGCCACGTTGCAACAACTCCACGTGCCGACGCCGGATTGGTTTCCCGCCCCGAAAATGAATGGCGACGCGATGACGGTGGGCATGACGATTTTCCTCTGGATTTTTCTGACGCCGTTTATCGCGATCGGCTCAATCATGATCGGCGCGTTCTTTTCCGCCGTGGCCGGGCGCACTGAAGTGGAAATTCGGCAAAGCGAGGGCACCATTTTCGTCGGCATCGGGCCGTTGGGATGGCGGCGGCGATTCAATTGTGGAACCGTCAAGGACGTGCGCGTTGAAGATAAAAGTTGGCGCAACAGCGACGGCGGTCGCCAGAACAAAACTCAAATCGTGATCGAAACGCAGGACGGAAAACAAATCGAATTCGGGTCGATGCTGCGGGAGGATAGAATGAAATTTGTCGCGGCGGGAGTGCGGCAGGCGCTGTTGCGTTAGCCAAAAATTTCAATCGGTGGACTTTTCCCCTTTTTTCTCCGCCGGAGCGTCTTTGGCTGCGAGGGCGCTGAATTCGCGGAGATGTTTCGTCCAGGCTTGTTCGAGTTCGCGTGCTTTCTCTGGAAATTTTGCGGCAAGGTCGGTCGTTTCGCTGCGGTCGCGCGCAAGATTGTAAAGTTCCCACGGGCCGTCTTCTTTTTTGGAAACCAGTTTCCAATCACCCATCCGGATGGCGCGATTGTCGGAGTGATACCACCAAAGATATTCGTGCGTGATGGTGCCGTCTTTTTTCAAAACGGGAACCAGACTCAGACCAGGCGCGGGAGGAATCGGCTGGCCGTTCCAGTTATCCGGTTTTTTTCCGCCAGCCAATTCAAGAATGGTCGGCGCCAAATCGATTGCGTGACCGGGGTTCAAGCGCAACTGGCCGTGAGCCTTGATGCCGTCGGGCCAATGCACGATCAGCGGCGTGGAAATGCCGCCTTCGTGAACCCAGGATTTGTGCAGGCGCAGCGGCGTGTTGGCGACGCTGGACCAACCGGGGCCGATTCCTAAAAATGTTTTCGCGGAACCCATCGGCGCGGAGGGGTCGTGACCGTCGCCGCGAATTATTTGCTCGGCGCTCGCACCGTTGTCTGACAAAAAGAAAATGACGGTGTTGTCGAGGGCTTTCATGGCGCGAAGTTGGTCGAGCACGCGGCCAATTTCTTGATCCATTCGATCCACCATCGCAGCGTGAACGGCCATTTTGGCGGACTGAAATTGTTGTTGTTCGGGCGTCAAATTTTTCCAAGCGACGGCGTGACTGACCTCATTGGAACCAACGCGTTCGCCCAGCGCAGTTGGGGATAAATTCCATGAGGGAACAGTCACTGGATCAAGCGGCGAAATTTTTGCGTCGAGCAATTTCATTTTGATCATTCGCTCCCAACGTTGTTTGCGCAACGCGTCCCAGCCATCCCGATACGTGTCGCGATATTTCGCAATATCTTCCGGCAACGCTTGAATCGGAAAGTGCGGCACGGTGAACGCGAGGTATTCAAAAAATGGGCGGTCAGGAAATTTTTCAGCGTGTTCTTTCAGACAACGAATCGCATGATCAGCAATCGCGATGGTGCCATAAAATTTTGTTCCCGGCGCAACGGGCGGAAGCGCTTCGTCGTCGAGGAAATGAATTTTGGGACCGAAGTGGCGGTCCTGATCATCGACGCGATACGAGTGATCGAAACCGTTTTCCAAGGGCAATCCGTCCAAGTGCCATTTGCCGGAATGATAGGAGCGATAGCCGAGTGGCTGCAGGAAATCCGGCAGGAGCCGCGCCCAATTTTGCCGCACACCCTGCGCGCCGCCGCCGAGTCCGGGCAATGCGTCGCGATGAACTTGTTGCGCATAATAACCGGTCAACAACGCCGCGCGCGACGGCCAGCAGCGAGCGGTGTTATCGAATTGCGTGAAGCGCAAACCGTTTTTCGCGAGTGCGTCGAGATTGGGTGTATGAATTTCGCTGCCATAACAACCGAGGTCCGAATAGCCGAGGTCATCGGCCAGGATGAGAAGGACGTTGGGCCGTGGCACCGGTTTGCTCGCGGCATTCGCTGACGTGCCGATGAACAAACCAAGTGCAATTACGAAAATCGAACAAAGGTTCATAAAAAATTGTGCGCGATGAAGCGTAGCCTCCGTGAGGTTTGATGAAAATATCTTTCGGGATTACTGAGACAGGCCGCCACCATCTCCTGCGAAAAAATCCGGCAACTATTTCGTCAATTTCAAGATGGCAATCGTGTTTAACAATGCCTTTGGAACAAACGCGCTGCGCTCGACATATTCGGGAACTTTCGCGCCGTCCACGCTGCGCTCGGAGCAATGGTCGTTGTCGCCCCACGGGCCGAGGCCGTCGAGCGTGGGAACGGCGTCCCAAATCAGATTTCCGTCGCTGAGACCGCCACGTTCCTGGAAATTTACCGGGATTTTTAATTCGTCACCCGCATCTTTCCAAAATTGGTAAAGGTGATCGGTCGCTGGATTGCGCGGCCAAGGGCGGCTCTCGGACAATATTTCCACTTTCACCTCGCAACGAAATCCATCCTGCGGATTGCGCACTTCACCCGGCCCAGCCAACGCCAGCAGCGCGGCCTTTCCATGCGCATACGCTTCGGGCGTGAACGCGCGGAATTCTCCTTCGGCCACCGCTTCATGCGGAACTCGATTCAACACCGTGCCGCCCGCAACTGTTCCGACGTTGAACGTGAGGTCGCGCGAATAATCGGTGAACGCGGCCAAGCGCGGCAGGACATGGCCGAGTTGCACAACCGCATTGGCGCCTTGCGGATGTTTGCCACCGGCGTGCGCTCCACGTCCTTTTACGGTAACCCGCCAGGACGCCCGCCCTTTGCGTGCAACGACCATCAATCGCTCGTTGCCCAAGCGCCCTTCGGCTTCAAAAATCAGCGCGGCCAAGGTCTGCGCATCAAATCGACTGCGACAAAGTTCGCCGAAGTCGGGCGAAAACATTTCTTCAGATGAATTGAGAAAAAGTTTCCAGGTAATCGCTTCAAAAACTTCTGGCGCGTGCATTTGCAGCGCGCGCAAAACCAACCACATCATCATCGTCCCGCCTTTGATGTCCTGTGTGCCGGGGCCGTAAATGCGGTCGCCCTCCACCAGCCAATGAAAGTTATTCCGCACTTCTTCTTCCGGCGGAAAAACGGTGTCGAGATGCGAAACCATTGCGACGCTGCGCGATGTTTTACCTTTGCGCGTGAGGACAAGATGGTTGCCGAACATCGGGTTCGTGGAGGGTACGAATTCCGCCGTGAAACCGAGCGGCGCAAATGTTTCTGAGCTGAATTTCGCCAGGCGATTCACGCCATCAGGGTTGAGCGTCCAGCTATTGATCCCGACCATTTGCCGCAGCAAATCAAGCGCGATTGGCATTTCCCCATTAATAAATTTTTCAAGCGAATCCGCGTTCAGCATCACGCCAGATTGAAAAGGTTTCGGCTCAGGGTCAATTCAGACTTGTCTGCTCCAAAAATTTCCGTAAAACGTCGGAACACAATTTATGAAACAACTTCGCATCGGACTCATCGGTTACGGCTTCATGGGCCGCACGCACTCCAACGCTTTCACGCAGGTCAAAAATTTCTTCGACCTCGAATATCAACCGGTGCTCAAAGCCATTTGCGCGCGCGACGAAAAAAACGCCAAAGCGTTCGCGAAAAAATGGGGCTACGAATCCATCGAAACCGATTGGCGCAAACTCATTGCTCGCGATGACATCGACGTGATCGACATCGCCGCGCCCAACAATGTCCACGCGGAAATCTGCATCGCTGCTGCGAAGGCTGGCAAAATGATTCTGTGCGAAAAGCCGCTCGCGATGAACGGGCCTGAAGCCGAAAAAATCGTCGCCGCCGTTGCGAAGGCCAAAGTGCCGAACATGGTTTGGTATAATTATCGCCGCGTTCCCGCCGTCACACTCGCCAAGCAACTCATCGACGAAGGTCGCCTTGGAAAAATTTTCCATTATCGCGCAAAATTTTTGCAGGACTGGACGATCAGCGCCGATCTTCCGCAAGGCGGCGCGGGACTCTGGCGACTCGACGCGAAAGTCGCGGGCAGCGGCGTCACCGGCGATTTGCTTGCGCATTGCATCGACACCGCGCTCTGGCTCAACGGCAGCATCGACACCGTCACCGCAACCACTGAGACATTCATCAAACAACGTAAACACACGCTCACCGGCAAGATGGAAAAAGTGACCATCGACGACGCGAGCTTATTTCTCGCGCGGTTCACCAACGGCTCGCTCGCCACATTCGAATCCACTCGTTACGCGCGCGGCCACAAGGCGCTCTACACTTTTGAAATCAACGGCGAAAACGGTTCGCTCTTCTGGGATCTCCACGACCTGCATCGCCTGCAAGTTTTCGATTACAAAGACGAAGGAAAAATTCGCGGTTGGAAATCGGTCCACATCACCGACGGCGATCATCCCTACATGAAAAACTGGTGGGTTCCCGGCCTGCAAATCGGCTACGCAGAAACGTTCGTTCATCAAGTCGCCGATTTTATCCAGGGGTTGAGCAGCGGCAAGATGGCCAGCCCAACTTTCAAAGACGGCCTCGCCACCGATTACGTGACCGACGCCGTTTTGAAATCCGCAAAGACGCTGCGTTGGGAAAAAGTGAAGAAGGTGAAATAAGATCAACAGCCTGGGTTACGATTTAAAATTTTGCTCCATCCATTCAAAGAATTGGCGCGGCGACAGAATTGAAATGTCTTCAAACTTTTTCAACACCAGCAAATCGTCGTCACCTGTCACAATGAAATTCGCTTTGGCGGCAATCGCTGTTGCCAACACCATGTTGTCATCCGCATCGCGACAAACCGGATGAGAAAGCGGTTTCGGCTCGACGATTTGGCAGAGTTGATAAAACGCGGAAAGCGCACAGTGCGTCGCCGGGCCAAGTTTGTTTTTTCGCAAGAGCGATTCGATTAATTCAGCCCGCAAACTGTCAGACCAAACGTATTCAAACTGGTCAGCGGCATCATCGACCAGTTTCTCACAAAACCCATTGGTGGTGAACGCGGCGAAAAGAACGTTCGAGTCGAACAACACTTTCACGAGATGATTTTGAAAACATCTTCATCCGTGAAAATGCCCTGCGCGCGTGCCTGCGGCACGAGTTCAGCGCGAGCCGCGCGCAATGCCCGACGCCACAACGCCATCTTGACCGCTTTGCTCACGAATTCATCTTTGGTCACGCCGTCTTGCGTGGCGGCTTCCGTGAGATCGCGCTCCGTGTCTTCTGGCAAGCTGATCGTCAGACTGGATTTCATGAGGAAAGGTTAAAACAAAAAATCCGTCCCTTCAAGCGCGGGATTGAGCAGCGGCAAAATGGCCAGCCCAACTTTCAAAGACGGCCTCGCCACCGATTACGTGACCGACGCCGTTTTGAAATCCGCGAAAACGCTGCGTTGGGAAAAGGTGAAGTAGGTGAAGCAACTTTCGCAAAAAATTTGGAAGCACCTGAAAACGGTTTGAAATGTTCCATTCACTTAATGAGCGGATTGGGAAGAAGATAGTTCATCTGGGCAGTCGTTATCAGGTTTACGGAATTTCCATCGGTAGAAATGGTCGGAATCAAATCAATCGTCGGCCCGGTGGCAAACGCTTCTCCTGTCGATGTCGAATGCATATCCTGCATACTGACCGAACTCTGCACTCCGCTGGTCGTCAAGACCGACGGTGAACTGACGACTTCAACGTCTTTGGAATTTTTTGTCAGATTCAAAATTGCCTCGGCTTGTTCAGCCTCTAATACATGCGTATCTACCTGTTTTTCTTTATCAAAATTGAAACGATCCAGTCCAAGTTTTTGCCCCGCCTGTTCCGTGAATTCCAGAATCTTTGAATTGATGACCAACTCCTTGGGATTATCGCGGCGCCGGAGAGTCGTCAAAACAATGGTTCGCTTTCCAGAAGGCGTTTTCCAACCGCCGGTGACGAGCGCTTGATTCCAAGAAACAGTCGCCTGCGTCATCGAAACGAATTTTTTGACCGGAGGTATTGCCATTAAATCTTTAATCTGGGCTGCATAGTCGTTCGCCGATTTCATTGCGGCATCCGCTTCACTTTGGAGCTGGGAAACTCTATTGCGCAATTTCAACAGTTCCGAAGTGTTGCGATTCAGCCGTTCATTTTCATCGTGAAGTGCAGAAAGTTGCTTCGCCAAATCATCACGCTCGTTCTGCAATTGTTGAATTTGTTTGGACGATGGCTCGGTCTGTTGTCGAAGCGATTGAATTTCCTTTTGCAATTTCAGCGAATGACGCTTCTCGTAAATCCCCGCGCCCGCCGCCACGACAAGCGCGGCAGTGATTAAGGTTTTTTGCAGTGTGGTCATAGCAATGGTTTTGGTTGCGGCAAGTGCGGTTGAAGTTTGAAAAGCTGCTCCAGCGAGAGTAGCGGCGGAAAAAATGGCAGCGGCCAATCCAACCGGTGCGGCTTGAACGGCATTGGTTGAAATCGGAACCGCCAATCCGCTCGCGCCAACCGTTACATTTCGTTTCGAGAAAAATTCGCGCAACCGCTCCACCGCGCGACTCACCCGTTTTTGCGCGGCATCTTCGCCAACGCCCAAAGTTTCGCCCACGTCGCGCAGGCTTTTGTTCTCAAAATAGCGCAGGAGAATCGCGGCGCGATCCGGTTCGTCAAGCGTCTCCATCGCTTCGTCGAGCCACGGTTCGATCTGCGTCCAGTCGGAGGAAGTTGCATTCATATCGGCGAGTTCAACCGCGATTTGTTCACGGGCCTGGCGGCGTCCTTCGGCCCGCGACACGTTGAGCGCGGTACGGCGGGTGACTTGATAAAGCCACGCGGCCAAAACGGTGTCGTGTCTCAACTGGCGAACATTTCGAGCGAGATCAGTGAAAACCGATTGGGCAATCTCTTCGGCCAATTGCGATGACCTGACCTGTCGCAACGCCGTCGAATAGACCAAATCCAGATGACGAGTCACAAGCAAGGTAAAGGCTTTTTCCGATCCTTGTTGCGCATATTCCCGTAACAAATCCAAATCCGTTGTCATCTTCATAAGTATATCCCCGCCCAAACCTGAAATCCGACAGGAAATCTGCGAGCAAAATAATTGAAACATTTTTCACTGTCCAACGTCTGAACAATCGGCTAATTCAAATCATCTTTATGAAAAATAAATTATTTACCATCACGCTCGTTTCGAGTTTTTCACTCACTCTTTTAACCGCCACTGCGGCCGACAAAGTGGACATCAGTAAACTTCCGCCAGCCTCAGACAAAAAAGGTGTGACCTACGAAAAGGACATCAAACCGATTTTTGAAAAAACCTGCTTCAAATGTCATGGCGAAGAAAAGCAGAAGTCCAAACTTCGCCTGGACAGTCTCGCTGCCACGTTGAAAGGTGGAGAAAATGGACCGAACGTCATTCCCGGCAAAAGCGCGGAAAGCCAATTGGTTCACTCCGTTGCCCGCCTCCTGGCTGAAGAAGACGAAAATATGCCGCCCAAGAAAAAAGATGGAACCATCAGTGCGCTGGACAAAGATCAAATTGGTTTGATCCGAGCGTGGATTGATCAAGGCGCGAAGTAATTTCTCCTTTCCCCTTCAAATCGTAGCGGCGTCTCGGAAGAGCGCCGCTAATTTTTTTATTTTAAAATAGTAGGAGCCGAGGTGACGCAACGCTGATCAATTACCCGTTTTTGCAATGTGAAAAGAGATCATCCATGTCGCCGGAGCGCGGACAGCCTTGTCCGCGTAATTTATACGCCCAGTTGCAGACGCGCGGACAAGACTGTCCGCGCTCCTCACGTCGGCTGCTACGAATTTAAAAATTTACCTTTACACTACTACCCGAGTAGTATTACTTTGGTCGTATCACATGACCAAACCAAAAGTTCATCGCCTCGGCGAACTTCAGCTCAAGATCATGCAGGCGCTTTGGGAGCGTTCCGAAGCCACTGTCGCTGAAGTTCACAAAAACCTCTCCACCGAAACAGAGCTCGCCTACACCACCATCGCCACAATGCTCCGAAAAATGGAAGCGCGCGGCCTTGTGAAATATCGCGTCGAGGAGAGGAAGTTTATTTACCGCGCCGCCGTTCAGTCCGAGGAAGTTTCCCAAAAAATGTCGGCGCACCTCGTCGAACGACTCTTTGAGGGGAGCCTGGCTGACATGGTGAGCCATCTTCTCGCGACGCACGAAGTCAGCCGCGAGGAGTTGAACAAGCTCGAAAAACTGATCGCCGCGCGAAAGAAAAAATTATGAACCCCACCCTGGAACTGGATTTCTGGTGGCGGCTTCTGGGTATCCTCGCTTTGGAAATCAGCCTCGTTATCGCGCTCGCCTTTCTCGCGCAATCGCTCACGCCATCCGTTTTCTGGCGTCGCAGCATCTGGCAAAGTTGTTTCGTTTGTGTGTTGTTGCTCGTCGGAAGCGAAATCACCGGCGTAGGTCGCGGCGTCGCCGTTTGGTTCGCGGGCAAACCAGCTATGGAACGCAAAATCTTCGTGCGAACCGTTTCTGCGGAGCAACAGCGTATTCCTGTTCCGATTGAAAGTGAAACAGCGCCGATCTCATTTTTCGAAAAGGAACTACCGATTGCCCGCGCAATCTGGTGGCCGGGCATTCTTTGGCTCGCGGGATTAGGACTCATCTTCGCGCGAATTCTCTTCGCCCGAGTTTTGTTTTTAAGTTTGCGCTGGCGAAAAGGAGAAATCACCAACGCGACTTTGTTGAATCGCGTATCTGAACTGGCGCTTCGTCTCGGCATTCGGCGCAAGGTTTATCTTTTAGAATCGCCAGGGTTTTCGGGCCCGATGACTTTTGGCATCGTGCAGCCGTGCATCGGTTTGCCCACGAGCTTTGCGCAAACTTTCAGTTCCGCCCAGCAAAATGCCATGCTCACCCACGAACTCGCGCACGTCTCCGCGCTCGATCCGTTTTGGTATTTGCTTGCCGACGTGACCGGCGCGCTCTTGTGGTGGCATCCGTTGGTCTGGCTGGCGCGACGCCGCTTGCATTCCGCGAGCGAATTAGCCGCCGACGAAGCCGCCACAATTCTGGAAAACGGCCCGGGCACACTCGCCGAATGTCTGGTAAATCTCGGTCAACGCATGACGCAATCCCGATCCTTCGGCTGGCTCGGCGTGGATGGAAATGGTTTTCGTTCCCACCTCGGCCAACGCGTCGAGCGGTTGCTGAATTTACGCTCACAAACATGGCGACCCACTCAGAGTTGGCCGTTCACGTTGACAAAGTTGATAACGCCATTTGTTCTGGTTGCGCTGATAATTTTTACCACTGGATGGATCGAAAATAGAAATCCGAAAAAAGAGAAAACTTTAAAATCAACGATGCAACATTCATTGCAACGCTCACTCGCATCCCTGTCTTTACTTGCAGTGCTGGAACCAACTTCGCCAAAAATTGATCAGTCCCGATCGACATCCGCCCGGAGTGCGCTACCCAATGAAACAAAAACGAAAACGATTTCTCAAAAATCAGTTCAAGTCATTGCTCGATTTTACCAACTGGCGCCTGAAATTCCCAATCTAGTCATGGACGAGGTATTGAGAGGTTTCCAAGGAATTTTAAATCAAGAACAGGTGAACGTACTGACGAATTTGTTGCGACAAAGGGCGGGTGCCAATTTTATCAAAACTGCATATCTCATAAACAAAGAGGGAGAGGGTTCCACGTTTGATCAGCGAAGTCCGACGGATCAATCTACCCTAGGCTTTTCCATTACTTGGCGACCGCGAATGGAAGGGAAGGACTATCGTTTGGATTTATCGATTCTCATCGGGAATTTTTCAAAAGAAGGAAAACCGCTTGGAGAAATGGATTTTGATTTAACGAATTCCATTCTTATTCCAGCCGGGCGGAGCGTTGTCATCGCAAGCGAAAAGCCAGATGCGAACGGTCGGAATTACGTGATTATTTTGACGCCAAGCGCGCCAACGCAGGAGCTTTTCACACGGAGTTTTAAACTGAATCCGGAAAAATTCATGAAAGCCCTGGAGAAAATCCCTTCCTCAGTTTCCAAGCCAACTCCAAACAACAGTTTTATCGACGAAGCATTTCTCTCTGGGAATCCAATTACTGTCGCGAAAACCAATTTTCAGCCAACCATAAATCAAAAGATCAGAAATTATTTTGAAACGGCCGGAGTTGATTTTGGCGAACCCGGGACACCGAATGGCAAAACAGTTTTCTTCAATGATCGCAGAGGTTTGCTGCTGGTTCGGGCATCTTTGCAGGATTTGGAGATCATTCAAAACGCGATTGCAACGTTCGGTGCCGAACCACCACCGCCACAAGTAGTGATTGAAACAAAATTTGTGGAGATTAGCGATGCGGCTATGAAGAAATTAGGTTTGGATTGGTTCACTCGAAATGCAATTTCTTCGCGGACGAACCAAACTATGTCCGATGTGGTTCTGACAGGAACCAACGTGACCAAGGACAAAATAGATGCAGCCGGAAACGCAACGAATTTACTTCCAACAGTCACAGCAATTTTCACAGAGCCGCAATATCAAGTCGTAATCAAAGCGTTGGAAAAAGCTTCGGGGATCGATCTTATTTCCGCTCCGAAGGTGACCACATTAAGCGGACGGCAGACGCAAATTGGCACTTTGGATTTAGTGCCGGTTCAGTCGAGCGTCGTGGTGCCGGGTGCCAAGGGGACCTTGCCCAACGGGGGAATCCAAACATACTCACTTCCATTCGGCCCTGTCCTCGACGTGGTTCCGTCGGTTGCAGCGGATGGTTTGGCGATTCAAATGACTGTGGTAGCAGCGACACTGACAGAATTTTTGGGCTTCGAGAAAAACACAACCAAGTCTTCACCGCCAATCCGTTTACGACAATTTACGGACTCCGCAAAGATTTGGGATGGGCAAACATTGATGCTCGGACAAATCTTGCAAACCCAAATGGGCAACAAGAAACAGCTTCTCGTTTTCGTCACGGCGACAATTATCGACCCGGCTGGAAATCGGGTTCATTCAGAAAAAGAATTATTATTCACCACTAACTCCGTTCCAAAGCAACAGGAGCGGAAACAGATCTTGGGGGAGCGAGACTGGATTCCGAAAAACTCTAAATGACGGCGGTCACAGATGCGCCGTTGCAACTTAATTCTCCAACGCTTTTGGCGGACCGAGAATCAACGAAGCAATCACCGCCTGCCGAACCGTTTTGGCATTTTTGAAAAGCGCTTTGGTTTCGGCAACTTCGGGCCAAAGTGTTTTGGTGGATTGAATGGCCGTCATCTCCACCGGTTTGTATCCGACTTCGTGCATGTGAGCAGACACGCGCTGGCTCAGTTGCGACGCTTCCTCGTATTTTTGCTGAGAGACCGCGAAGCCAGCCATCGCCTTCTTGTGCGCCAGAACTTCCACGGGCGTGTTTTCAAAGGGCCGCAAAACGGTTTGGCGATGACAGTGCGGACAGGAAACCATTTCGTCCATCGCGTCGGATGGAAATTCGATGTGGCCGTCGCAATAGTTGCAGTGCGCCTTGTAAAACTTCTGCGCAAAACTTTTCGGCAGCGCCATCGTCGGCTCGCTCGGGCTGGCGGGCGGGAGTGGAGCAGAACGGGGCGGCGGAGCGGGGACTGGTCTGCGTTCCTGCAACACGACGGGCGGCGGTGTTCGTTGCGGCGGAGTCGGCAAAGTTGTTCCCTCCAACATGCGCCGCAGTTCCTCTTCCCAATCGGTCGCTTTTTTCTGCGGCTGCGCTACAGGCGGAGTCGGCCGCCGTTGGGGAAGCGGTTCTGGTCGCTCAACGGGCGTTTCCGAACTGGTCCAATTGTCGGGTTGTTCGTTGCGCTTTTTGTACCAGTTGAACAACGCCGAAGCGCCCGCTATCAGCAGGAAAATAAAAAATGATTCAATACTCGCCAACATGTTGCACTCCCAATTCGATTTGAATATGACGATGCGACGCAGTCATTCCAACTACTTTTTCATCGGCTCAACCGTTTTGAAATCTTCCCCAATCGGCGGCAGGAAAAGCGTCTCCGCCAATTTTTCGTTCAGTTTCGGATTTTTAAAATCGTTGCGCATCGTCGAGCCGTCGGCGAATTGAAGTTCTGTGGCGCGCAGCAAAAAATCATTCGTGCCGAAAGCAATTTTGATTTGCGCCATCATCCGACGAGCAGCCGAAGACTTCGGTTGCAAAGTTAATTCGCAAACCGCGTCTTTCACTTCAGTCGATTGAATGTTGAAACGCGATTCCATTTCCGCGCGGTCACGGGGAAATCCCGCCTCCAACAAAGCCAGCGCGTCGCGCCACGGACCAGCCGCGCCAGTCAGCGGATATTTTTCCACGCGCTTCAGCTTCGGATAAATCACCAGCATCTGTTCCGGTTGGCGCACGGCGATGGTTTGCGCCGGTTGACCGAGTTCCCAACGAAAACGATTCGGCGCGGCAAACCAAACCTGCCCGGTGGAAACCAGCGGTTGCGTGAGCGATTTTAAAGAACGCGTTTGCACAAAGTCGGCGGACCAAGTGTGAAGGTTCGTTTGATTGAGCAGCCAGTTTTTTACCAGCGCGTCGGTGTCAGCGCGAATCGTTGGCAAAACAAAAAAGAAAACCAAAAGCGCGAGGGATGGACGGAGCGTCGGTTTGCCACCGGCATTTGAGCGCATCTTCCTCAAAGCCGGTGGCAAACCGGCGCTCCGTTTTTCAGTTCCGGTTAAATATCTTTTTTTCATCGCGTTTCCTTTGACGCATTTGCGTCCGGCCAGATCGGAACAAAATGATACCACTGATCCAAATGTTTGCTGATTGGCTGTTCAAATGCGTCCATGACTTTTTGGGTCAATTTCTGCCGCGCATCGACGTTTCGCAATTCGGGACGGTTGTACGAAATCTCCGGCAAAATGTGTCCCGCATAACCGTTGTTCACCCGAGGGAGGTAAACCGGCAACAGAACGCAACCGGAAGCGCGCGCCAATTCGGCGGCGGCCACCGAGGCGGCAAACGGCTTGCCAAAAAGTTGCACCGGCACCACGCTGCGCGACGGCGGGCGGTCCACGAGGAGCGCGATGGTGGCACCCGCTTCGAGGCGGCGAATGATTTCCACGAACGCGAATGGATCTTTGCCAATCACCAGTGTTTCAATGCCCCACTTGGCCCGCGCGCCCTGGCGCATGGCGGTGAGCTGGTCGTCGGGTTCGTCGAGTGTGACGACGAGCAAATTGAATCCGCGCCTGGACAATAACGGCGCGCCGAATTCCCAATTCCCGAGGTGCGGGGTGAGGATCAACACGCCGCGTTTTTGATTTTGCGCCGTGAGAAAATGTTCCCATCCCGTCAGTTCGCAAAACAGATCGTCGATGGGAATCCCGCTTTCATAGCGCCAAAGATCCGCGAGTTTTATGGCGAACTGTTGAAATAATTCCTGGCTGACCTGAATCGCTCGTTTGCGATCGCCTTTGCAGGCGACAATGAGATTTTGAATAACGATTTCGCGACGCGCTGGATTCACCACCCAATAAATCCGGGCAACCGCGCGACAAATGGCTTGCGTGAATTGCGGGGGTAAATTTCGAGCAAGCGCCAAACCGAGCCGCCAAAAAATACTGCGGTAAAAAACAGATGTTTGGGCCAACGGCGGAGGGTTTTCTGTCACACGTCCTTTTTTGGCGCGATTGAGCCGAAGTGTTTGCCGAGAGTGCTGCGCCACCACATCGGCAATAAATAAACCGAAGTCAACATGGCGATGGCAATCCCCGTCGCGCAGATTTTGCCAAGACTGGATAAGCCCGTATTCGAAGAAAAAATAAGTGAGCCGAATCCGGCGACGGTGGTCGAACCGGCCAGAAGCAAAGCGCGGCCAATCGATTTGTGGATGAGTTTTGGATTGCCTCGATAACGTCGCAGTGCCAGTTGCATGTGGATGCTGAAATCGACACCCATCCCCAGCAAAAGAGGGATCGCCATCATGTTCATCAAATTCCAGGTCCATCCCGCCACCGCCATGATCAGTATCAGAAAAAGCCCGCTGAAAACAAGTGTCAGCAAGCTCAGTGAAAGTTCGCGAACGCTGCGAAAGGCGAGCCAGAGCGAAAAAAGCACCAGCAGAAGGATTGGGATAATGACTCGTGGAAAATCTTTTTTCACGAGGTCGAACATGGAAGCGCCGAGCAGCGACCAGCCCGACAAAATGACGCCGTCTTTTTCCAACTCGCGGGACAAATCCAGGGTCAATGATTTCGTTTTTGCCGAGGCGGTTCCGCTTGGAGAATTGGTGCCGGGATAAATCAATCCGACGGAAACATATCCGTTTGGAGTTTTCGCAACGACTTTGTCGAGAATCCAGAGGCTGACCCGATTCGTTGGCCAAAAAACATTCGTCTGTGAGACGGCACTTTGCCAGGTTTGAAAAAGAGATTCGGTCAGAGCGAGCGAATTACTCGTGAATCCACTGGCCGTGGCCGCTTCGCGCAACCGTTCTTTTTCCGCGACCAGATTTTTCAACGCAGCGCGATTGGCCGATTGATTTGCAGGTTGCGGCCAAAGCAGCGAAGGAAGCGTGTAGCTGGAAATCCATTCGTTGGAAACGGCGCGGCGAAGTTCGGCTTCGACTCGCGGCAAACGGCGGGCGATCTCGGCTTCATCACGTCCCGGCGTCAAAATCCAGAGCGGTTCCTGCGCGCCGCCCAGATTGCGTTTAATTTCTTCGACGGCGGCGTAAGCGGGGCTGTTTTTGGGCCGCAACGCGTCGGGCGATTGATCGAAGCCCGGCCAGAATTTCCAGCAAACCGCGATCAATCCGACGAATAGGACAACGGATCCAAGCCAGACTGTGCGGGTCGATTTTCGGAAACGTAAAAGGTTATCGGCATCGATCTTTTGTTCCTCTTCCGGATGAGAAATCTTGGGAACTCTTTTCGTCGAACGCATCAACGGCGGCAAGTAGGCGTATTGCATCACGACGGCAGCAATGATGATTCCGATGGCAACAAGAGAGCCGAGCTGGCCAAGACCGGGAAGGCCGCTCAGGTTGAGCAGGAAAAATGCGCCGGAAGTGGTAACGGCAGACCAAAAAATTCCGGCACGCGCCTCGCGGCGAATCTCCTCGGAGGAAAGCTCGGGATGACTCTGCGATTCCTGATATAGAACAATTCCAAAATCTTCGGCAAGACCGAGCAGGATGGACGCGAAACCAAGGCTGACCACACTCAGTTTGCCAAAAATTAATCCACCAAAGGCGAGCGTCAGGGCCAGGATGATCGCCAGCAGGACGAGCAACCAAAGCAATGGGAGCCAGCGGCGGTGCGTGATGTAAAAGAGGAGCGCAATAATGCCGAGCGTCCAGAGCGAAGGCGCCGTCATGTCGTTCTCCATTCCTCCAGCGATTTCGGTCACGAAGGCCGGGCGCCCGGTGTACTGAATATTAATTTCCCTGGGAAATTCGGCGGACGCTTGCCCGGTGGCGACAATGGCTTTGATGGAGGTCAGCCATTTGCGACAATCGCGATAACTCGCCAAATTGGAATTTGCTTCGACAAAAACGATTCGAAATTTTCCATCGGCCGAGGAGAAAAGTTCCTGTCCTGCGCCCATGGGCATTGTGGAAGAGACCGCTTCCGGCAAGCGCATCAAATTGAACGGATCGTAGCTCCCCATCGCGATGTCGCTCGGCGAAAGCGAATTTGCCAACCGATCTTTGGTCGCAGCCAGCGTCGCTGAAAGATTTTCGGGCGCGAGCCGGTTGGTGAGTTCACTAAAAATTTCCGGTGACTGATTGAGCCACAGAAAAGCGACGAGTTCCGCAGATTGAGTCGGATATTCCAGCCAACCCGGCTGCCAGGTGGCGTCGGCGACGAGATTGGTTGCTTTCCGAAATGCGCTGGTCAACGTCCGCGCGGCAAGCTCAGTTTTGTCCGCGTCGTCGGAGCGGAGCGTGATAACCAGCTCGCGACCATTGGAGAAATTTTGTTGGTAAAGTTTTAAACCTTGAACGATGCCAGATTTCTCCGGCAACAGATTCAAAACCTCGACATCAAAACGCAGCCGTGCAAAGCCGAGGGCGATCGGGACGAGCAAGAGCAACCAAAGCCACCGGCGCGATTTAAAACTCATGGATTCAAGAATCCTTCAATCATCTCGCCGGTCGATTTGTTTTCCAAATGCCAATTTTGGTTTTCCAGCCTGCTAAAATACCACGGTTTCGGGGGCGAGACGCCGTTTAAAGAGTCTGGCAAATGGAACCAACTGATGCGCGCGGGCGGTTTGCCGGGAGCGGAATATTTTTTATTTTGCGCCGGAATTTCCAGTTGCCAACTGCGCAGTGTGGTTTGAGCGATGACGAAAGGAAAAGGCGTTTTGGTAAATTGAACGACGATTCGTCCGCCTGGATGGGTGGCGAGCAGAAGTTCTCCCGCAAGCTCTGGCGCGTCGCGTTTGGAGCGCCAAACGGCCTGGCCCTGCTGAATTTTCCAACCCGGCTCGCTAAAATTTGTCGGTGGAAGCGGAGTCGTATTACAGGCGGTGAGAAAAAGAAAGAGGATGGAGGACAGAAGATGGAAAAGGGGAAAAACTCTCTTCGCCAGCTTTGATCTTCGCTCTTTGGACTTGGTTTTCATCAATCGCTTTAACGGTGAATTCTTTTGAACATTTTTCCAGCTATTTGTCCAAACATCCGCGAATGAGTTGACGAGGCTGCTGGAAACCCTTAGTCAGTGCGGACCAAAATTCACGGCTGGATAGCAGCCTTCCTGGAGATAATCGGATGATTAGAGTTGAAAATTTAAGCAAATCCTTCGGGCCAAAGCTCGCGGTGAACAAAATTTCGTTTCAGGTGGAGCGAGGTGAAGTGCTCGGGTTTCTCGGGCCCAACGGCGCGGGCAAATCGACGACCATGCGCATGATCACCGGTTTTATTCCTCCTTCGGGCGGAAAGCTTTCCGTGGGCGGATTCGACATCGTTGAAAAACCAATCGAGGTCAAACGCCTCATTGGTTATCTCCCGGAAAATGCGCCGTCTTATGCCGACATGACGGTGAACGGCTTCTTACATTTTACGGCAGAAATTCGCGGTTTGCGCGGCGATGCCAAGAAGCGAGCGGTCAATCGCGTGGTTGAAATGTGTTTCCTCGAAAATGTGCTTCATCAAAGTGTGGAAACGCTCTCCAAAGGCTATCGGCATCGGACTTGTTTCGCGCAATCGATCATCCACGACCCTGAAGTGTTGATTTTGGATGAACCGACTGACGGCTTGGATCCAAATCAAAAACATGAAGTCCGAACTTTGATTCGCCGAATGGGCGAGAAGAAGGCGATTATTTTTTCCACACATATTCTTGAGGAAGTGGAAGCGGTTTGCTCGCGGGCCATCATCATTGATCGCGGACAAATTGTGGCCAACGGCACGCCACAGGCATTAAAACAGCGTTCTGATTTGGCGGGCGCGGTTTTGTTACGCGTTTCCGGAGTGGAGACCGCTGCGGTGAAACAGAAAAGCGGCCAGCTTCCTTCGGTGAAAAAAGTTATCGTTTTGAACGAGGGCTCTCAAAAAGTTTCGCTGCGGATATTTCCAAAACCGGACGGCGTGGAGGGCGAATTGGCTCGCAACCTTGCGGAATTAAGCATGAAAGAACATTGGCGCATCGAAGAATTACATACTGAAGAAGGGCGGATTGATGAGGTTTTCCGCAGCATTACCATGCCGGATACCGCGCAAAAGGAGGAACGGAAATGAACGCCTGGGGAAACATTCGAACCATCGCCAAACGTGAGATGGGCGGTTACTTCGCTTCGCCGGTTGCGTACGTGTTCATCGTTATTTTCCTGTTGCTGGCGGGATTTTTCACTTTCATGGCGGGCGGCTTCTTCGAACGCGGTGAAGCATCGCTCAGCGCGTTCTTTACCTGGCATCCCTGGCTCTATTTGTTCCTCGTGCCCGCCGTCGGAATGCGTTTGTGGTCAGAAGAACGTCGGCTTGGGACGATGGAATTATTGCTGACGATGCCGATTACAACCTGGCAGGCGATTGTCGGAAAGTTTCTCGCGTCGTGGCTCTTTCTGACCCTCTCGCTGGTGCTGACCTTTCCTGTGATCATCACCGTAAACTACCTCGGCCATCCAGATAACGGAGTGATTTTCTGCGCTTACGTGGGAAGCCTTTTGATGGCTGGAAGCTATCTCGCGATCAGTTGCATGACCTCTGCTCTGACCCGCAATCAAGTCGTCAGTTTTATTATTTCCGTGGTGATCTGCCTCTTTCTGATTTTGTGCGGTTATCCACCAGTGACCAATCTTCTGCTGCGCCTGGAAAGTCCGCGGTTGGTTGAAGCGGTCGCGGCCTTCAGCGTGATGACGCATTTTGAAGGTTTCCAGAAAGGCGTTTTGGATTCGCGCGATATTATTTTCTTCCTGTCGATCATCGGGTTTTCTCTCTTCACTACCGGGGTGATTATCCGCGGGAACCGAGCCGGCTAACCCCAAGGACGAGCCATGAAAAACAAACAATTTGAGACCGTTCTATATTCAACCGTTGGCGTTCTGGCGTTGTTCATCATCGTTTTGGCGCTGAATGTCATCACCGGCGTCGCCAAGAAACGCGTCGATCTGACCGCCGAAAAAATTTACACGCTTTCGCCCGGCACAAAGAAAATTTTGGACAAACTCGATTCGCGAGTAACGATCCGTTTCTATAGCAGCCAGGGCGATGAGATGCCGGTGTTTTTCAAGACCTACGCCAAGCGCGTGGAAGATTTGCTGGGTGAATACAAGCAGGCCGGCAAAGGAAAAATCCTGGTAGAAAAATACAATCCAACTCCAGACTCGGACTCGGAAGATTCCGCGCGTCTCAACGGAATTGATGGACAGATGTTGCCCGGCGGCGAGAAAATTTATCTCGGGCTTGTCATCAGTCTCCTCGACGAAAAGGTGGCGATGCCTTTCCTGACTCCAGATCGCGAACGTCTATTAGAATATGACATTTCACGCGCCGTCGCTCGTGTCATTACTCCGCAAAAGCCGATTGTCGGGGTAATGAGCGCGTTCCCGGTTTTCGGCCAGCCCGCAAACCCCATGGCGCAACGGATGGGACAACCACAGCCACAGCAGCCCTGGACATTTTTGACGGAATTGCAAAATGATTTCACGGTCAAGCCGGTCGAGTTGACTGCCGAAAAAATTCCCGCCGACATCAACGTTTTGCTCGTTGTGCATCCGCGCAACATCACCGAAACAGGGCAATACGCGATCGACCAATTTGTCCTGCGTGGCGGAAAGCTGATCGCGTTCATGGATCCGATGGCTTACTTCGATCAACAGAATAATCAGCTCGCCCAGTTTGGCGGAGGCGGGGGGCAATCTTCGATGGATAAATTGTTAAAGGCTTGGGGCGTGGGAATGGAACCAAACAAGGTGGCGGCGGATCGAATTCTGGGTGCGCGCAATCAACAGGGCGGATCAATGCCAGCCGTTTTGGCGATGACCCACAAAGGAATGAACAGCAATGATGTGGTCACGAGCGAAATCAATTCGTTGGTTCTTCCGTTTGCGGGCGTTTTCACCGGAACCCCAGCGAGCGGTTTGAAAGAAACGGTGTTACTGAAAACCACGTCGGATTCGCAGCTCGTCGATGGTTTGATGGCCAGCATGAGCGGCGAACAAGTTTCAAAAGAGTTTAAATCGTCGGGCAAGGAATATGCCATTGCGCTTCGACTCACTGGAAAATTCAAAACCGCTTTTCCAAGTGGGAAACCGAAATCCACCGAGAAGCCGGACGATAACCCCGAGGAGAAAAAGCCTGAAAACACCAATGATATATCCTTGAAAGAGTCGTCGGCTGATAACGCGGTCGTTCTCGTGGCCGATTCCGATATGTTGCAAGATCAGGTCAGTGTCGAAATTCAAAATTTCCTCGGCCAACGGATCGTCCGTCCGGTCAACGACAACTTGAATTTCGTGCAGAGCCTTGTGGAACAGCTTTCCGGCGACAGCAATTTGATCAATCTACGCAGTCGCGCTTCGATGAACCGGCCATTCACGCGCATCAACGAAATGCGTGCGAAAGCAGAAGAGAATTACCAAAGCAAAATCAAGGAGATGGAAGACAGCTTGGCCGACACGCAGAAAAATCTCAATGAACTGCAACGCGGCAAGGAAGGCGGGCAAAAATTTATTCTTTCGCAGGAGCAACAGGCTGAGATCGAGAAATTCAGAAAGAAGGAAGCGGAAGTCAAAATTACGCTGAAGGAAGAACGGAAGAAATTGCGCAAAGAAACGGACGGGCTGGAGTTCTGGACGAAGGTCATCAACATCGCCGCCATGCCGATCGCAGTGGCGTTCGCAGGGTTGGCTCTGGCCGTAATCAAACGAAAAAGGACCGCGGCAAAATGAATCGTAAACAACTGACCATTCTCATCGTTCTGGTGCTGCTGATTGGCGGCGCTGGTTTGGTTCTGTTCAATCGACAGAGCAATTCATGGAAGCCCAGCGACCAAAAGTTGGGGCAGAAATTATTTCCAAAATTCGCGGTCAATGATGTGGCGCAAATCCATGTCAAACAGAGCGGCGCTGAATTGAACCTAGTTAAAAAAGAGGATCTCTGGCGGGTGCAGGAGCGGGGGGATTACCCGGCAAATTTTTCGCAGATCAGCGAACTTCTCTTGAAAGCCAACGATTTGAAAATCGGCCAGAGCGAACCGATCGGCGCTTCCCAGTTTGCGAAGCTCGAATTGATCGATCCGGCCAAAGGGACAAACTCTGGAACACTGGTTGAGTTCAAAGATCAGTCGGGCAAGGCGATGCAATCCGCCATTCTCGGCAAGAAGCATACGAAGAAATCAGCGCGGCCTTCCGAGTTTGGTGACGAAGGTTTTGCGGACGGACGTTATGTCTTGCTGGGTAACGATGCGCAAAATGTATTCCTGATTTCAGACGCGTTGACCGAATTGGAAGCGAAGCCGGAAAACTGGTTGAAGAAAGATTTTTTCAAGGTGGAAAGAGTTCGCGCCATTTCGCTGGTTATGACAAACGCAACGAATTCATGGAAGCTGACGCGGGAAAATGAAACGGGTGGATGGACATTGGCTGACGTGAAGCCGACCGAACAGTTTGATACGAACAAAGTTTCCGGTGTGGCTAATTCGTTGGCGTCGCCAAGTTTTGTGGACGTGGTGATCGATGCGAAACCGAACCCGGAGAAACCGACTGTAGCGACGCTCGAAACTTTTGATGATTTTACCTACACACTAAAAATTTCCAAAGCGTCTGAAGAAAACTATCATCTGAACCTGACGGTAAACGCAAATCTCCCGAAAGAACGCGCTGCAGGTAAAGACGAAAAACCGGAAGACAAACCGAAATTGGACAAGGAGTTTACCGACAAAAAGAAACAGCTTGAGGACAAATTCAAGCAGGAAAAGGAACTTGAGAAATGGACTTACCTCGTTGCCAAATGGACTATTGATCCTTTGCTTCGCGAGCGAGCGCAACTGATGGTGGAGAAAAAAGAAGCGCCGGAAAAAGAGAATAGAATTATTGATCCAGTTGAAGGGAAGTAGATCCCGCTTTCGATGCTTCTGAGCGGGAAACAGTTGATGTCGGTCATCCATCCGGTGCTCTCCACATCGCCAGGAACATAAACCCGTTGAGTAGGGTTTTTGCCGCTGGTGTAGAGGTGTATCACCACCATTTCCAATTCCGATCGGGTGTTCGCGTTGCCAATGCATTCATTTCGGTCGTGGTAAGAAATTTAAAATATTCCGCGTGGGTATCTCCAAACAACATTACCATGCGGTTTTTTCCCTTATAATTATGCCAAACATGCCGATTCTGAGTTGTATCCCGATTTGAATGCCAGATCCAATCCCCTTGGATGATTTTGTTGGAAGGTTTAAGCGCGACTTCGGCTTGCTTGATAGAACGGTTGCTCAAATCACCCGCAACGCCGCAAACCTTTTTCACCATATAATAATCAAACCCAAACTCAGTGAGATAACTGTTGCCATATTGCTCGAAACAGTTCGTCGTTTTACGCCCCAAGTTTATCTCTGCCCACAAATCACCCTTATCGGCCGGACACGCGAACGCCCGGTATGCTCGTCCGATGTAGATGTTCAGAGGCCGATTGGTTGCTGCTGTGAACACATCATATTGTCCGTCTTTTCCTCCGGTTGAAGCCCAATCCCGGATCGCAGGATAATAGTCGAGGTTGTCCTCGGTATACATGAAGTAAGCCTTTCCGACTTGGCTTTGATTCGAGATGCACTGGACCGCTTGCGCCTTCTGCTTGGCTCGTGCGAGCACGGGCAAAAGCATGCCCGCCAAGAGCGCTATAATTGCAATGACGACCAAGAGTTCGATCAAGGTGAAAGCACCTGGGCGGATGCCTTTCAGGGATGTTGGTCTAGTTTTCATTACTTGCGATTTCCACAAATTCTATTTTGCAGATTGGGAGCAAGAAATTTAAAACCGGAAGAACCCTTTAGGCGAGCCAAATTCCTTTCAACTCCCCAAGTGCGCGCTTATCGTAGCCCGCGAGTTTGTATGAGCGAGTTGGCTGAACTGAAAAATCGTTATGAGCGACTGAACGTGTTGTTTCAGGTCAGCAACGTCATCCACTCGACCCTCGATTCCCAGGAAGCGCTTCAACTGATTCTGCGCGAGGCCGTGCGCTTGATGCGCGCTTCGAGCGGTTCACTCATTCTCATTAATCCAACGACCGGCTTTTTGGAAATCCATGCCTCGATCGGATTGGCTGAAAACGCGGCCATGCTAAAGTTGCGGGTGGGAGAAGGCATCACCGGCTGGGTGGCGCGAACCGGTAAACCCGCACGCATCGGCAACGTCGCGCAGGATCCGCGTTACGTCATTGTTCAACCGAAAGTGAAATCAGAACTCGCCGTGCCGATGGAAGTTGCTGGAGAAATTCGCGGCGTGCTCAACGTCGATTCCGATCGCGAAAACACGTTCACACAAGACGACCAGGAGTTGTTGCAAGCGCTCTCTGAACAGGCGGCCAAAGTCATTCACAACACTTGGTTGCACGAACAATTGCGAGTCAAAGCGCGGCTATTCGAAAGTTTGGTGAGTGTCGGGCAGACGATTAATTCGACGCTGAATCTCGATGAAGCTCTCCAAGTGATCACGCGCGAAGCGTGTCAGTTGATGAGCGCCAAAATGTGTTCTTTATTGATGCTGGATGAATCCGGCGAATGGCTCGAACTACGCGCCAGTTTTGGAGCGGGAAAAGATTACATCAACCGCCCCCGCCTCAGCATGGCAGATACTTTTCTTGGCTCGGTGGTGCGTCGTAAAAAGCCATTGCAGGTGGACAACGTGCAAACTTCCAGCCGCTATCAAAGCTTCGAAGTGGCGCGGCACGAAGGCTTGGTTTCATTGCTCAGCGTGCCGTTGATTTTTGCGGGCCAGGCGATTGGCGCGGTGAATATTTACAAGGCGCATGTTCACAATTTTTCCAACGAAGAAATCCGCATTCTTACCGCGCTGGCTGAATTGTCCGGCATCGCCATCGAGAAGGCGCGGCTTTATGAACGGATTGTCGACGTGGAGGAGGAATTGCGCCGCAACGAAAAACTTTCGGCCATCGGTTTGCTCGCGGCGGAAGTGGCGCACGAAATTCGCAATCCGCTGACGGTCATGAAAATGATGTTTCATTCGTTGAATTTAAAATTTCCTCCGAAAGATCCCCGTTGGCGTGACGCGAAAATCATGGGCCAGAAAATGGAGCACCTGAATAAAATCGTGGAACAGATTTTGAATTTTGCGCGCACGACGGAGCCAAGTTTTGCGCCCGTCGATGTCAACCAATTAATTGACGATCTGGCGCTGTTGGTGCGCCACAAACTGCGCAATCAGAACGTGGAGTTTGTGCGACGACTCGCGCCAGATCTGCCAACTATCTCGGGTGACGCTGCCCAACTGGCGCAAGTTTTTTTGAATCTCACATTGAATGCGGTGGAGGCGATGCCGAAGGGAGGGAAGTTGACGATTAGTTCGCGACTGAGTGCTTCCAACTCAAAAAGGAAATCGCAGTTGCTTGTGGAATTCAAAGACACTGGTGAAGGAATGTCGCGGCAACAACAGGAGCGGGCGTTCAGTTCGCTTTTGAGCACGACCAAAGCTCACGGGACCGGCTTGGGATTGGCGCTCGTGAAACGCGTGGTGGAAACGCATCGCGGTGAACTGCAAATTAAATCCAAGCTGGGAAAAGGGACGGCTATTTGTGTTGCGCTGCCAGTTTGATCAAAGCCGGAACAAAGGCGTTTGTCATAAAAAATAATTAGTCTTCGATAATTAAATTATTTCTTTGACCGCAATCGCACTTCCAGATTATTTGGGGCAACAAAAACAAAAGTGCGGCCAATTTTCCTGTGTTCGAGAAGTTTTAATCTAGCCAGGCTCAATAAATCCGCACGCGCCGTTGCGTAAGTCACGGCTTGACGTGTCATGTGTCCAGCAATGTTATAAGCAAAACCGGGATGTCGCAGTGAATGGGAAATGAGCGATTGCTGACGATGATTTAATTCGGGGTGTTTTTGCAGGGCGCTTAGGCACGTCCGAGTTTCAGAAGACTTACGCGCAACGTAGTCGTGAAGCTCCTTCAATGCGCGACGAATAATCTCGGCTTGATGAATGATGAAATAGGTTAGATCATTCTTATCCGTTTCGGTGTGAAGAAAGGCGGTTCCATATTGCACCGGAGCTTTCCTTAAAAATTGCGAGATCGAAATAAACTCGAATAACCAGTAACCCGAATGGAGCATTTGCCAGTAAAATAACGCTCGTGCCGTCCGCCCATTTCCATCTACGAACGGGTGATCGTAAGCCAGCCAGAAGTGAAGAATGATTCCACGAATGACTGGATGAACAAAAAAATCAGGAGTTTTTGCATTGGCAAAGTCACACATGGCTTGCAAACGGGTGGGCAACTCGCCCGCCAGCGGAGGCTGGTGGAACACTGTTCCCTCAATTTCATCTGAGACGTTGATGTTTTCGTCAGCGCGGCGAAAACGTCCTGCTCCATCCGCTTTGTCGAGGGCTCCTTCAGAAATTTCACGATGAACTTGAAACACCATATCGGGCGTCAGTGGGTTATCTTTCAACTCAATTATGCGGCGCATGGTTATATAATTGTTAACAATCATGCGTTCGCTGCGGTCTCGGGGCTTCCGCCCTTCTGCCAGCATTTTTTTTGCAACTTCGCGCGTTGTTGCCGCTCCTTCCAATTGGCTGGACGTAATTGCTTCTTCCATTAAAGAGCGAACTAAGTACCTGTCTCGCTGCTCAATATTTGTTATCGGTTCGGGGATTTCGACGAATGTCCCGCCTCCCCTGTCAATCTGATGAAGTAGATCTGTCACCAAATCAGGTACCGTAAAATGAAATCTTTGCCCTCCACAGTCTTTAAGAGAAATCATTCGTTCCCCAGTCTGCCGTCGCATTTTTAATCCCAGCCACCACTCCTGATGCGTCAAACCATCAGGTGGTTTGCGAAATCGAAGCTCATCCCAATGCAGGTAACGCCCCTCACAGGTTGGGTTGGAAACCGCCTGAAAAATTTTTAATAATTGGTCTGGCTTTGCTAATTCAGTTATTAGCGTCTCAAAAGACTGCGGGGTTTGAGGTATTCGCATAGCCCAACTATTAATTAACTATCAATTCATTTCAAATTAATAGTTAGCTAATACTTAGGACTATTTTTGCGCCGTATGGCAGTCTTAAAATAAACAACCCCAACCTGTAGCGGATTTAGCAGTTTTAAGTTATAAGAATTCGTTGATCAAGTTCTCCAAAAATTCCTGGCGGCCACTTTGGTTCGTGGCCGCTTCGCCTTTTTTGGAAATGTATTTTGCCAGGTCGGTGAGATTCGATTTTCCTTTTTCGATTTGTGCGCCGATGCCGGAATCCCACGAGTTGTAACGTTCCTTCACAAATTCAGCGAGGCGTCCGTCTTTGCGAATGGCGGCGGCGATTTTTAATCCGCGAGCAAAAGCATCCATGCCGCCGATGTGCGCATGAAATAAATCAACCGGCTCAAAACTTTCGCGTCGAACTTTCGCGTCAAAATTCACGCCGCCGGTTTTTAATCCGCCCGCTTTCAAAATCGAAAGCATGCATTGGGTCGTGAGATAAATATCGGTTGGAAATTGATCGGTGTCCCAGCCGAGCAGCGCATCGCCCGTATTCGCGTCGATGGAGCCGAGCGCATCGGCAGCGGCGGCGACTTCCATTTCGTGTTCCATCGAATGGCCGGCGAGCGTGGCGTGATTGGTTTCCAGATTCAGCTTTAGGTAATCTTTCAAACCGTATTCACGGAGAAAATTCAGACATGCCGCCGCATCCGAATCGTATTGATGCTTCGTCGGCTCCTTCGGTTTTGGCTCAATGTAAAACTGGCCTTTGAAACCAATTTTCTTTTTGTAAGCGACAGCCATGTGAAGAAACTTCGCGAGATGATCCAACTCGCGTTTCATGTCGGTGTTGAGCAACGTCGAGTAACCTTCGCGTCCGCCCCAAAAAGTATAACCTTCGCCGCCGAGTTCATGCGTGACTTCGAGCGCCTTTTTCACCTGCGCTGCCGCATACGCAAAAACATCCGCATTCGGACTCGTCGCCGCACCGTGCATGTAACGCGGATTGGAAAATAAATTTGCCGTGCCCCAAAGAAGTTTGATGCCGGTGCGCTTTTGTTCTTCCTTCAAAACCTTTGCGACCACATCCAGATTTTTGTTCGATTCACTGAGCGTTTTTCCTTCCGGCGCAACATCGCGATCGTGAAATGCGTAAAATGGCGCGCCGAGTTTTTCGATAAATTCAAATGCGACTCGCACGCGCTTCTGCGCGTTCTTCACCGATTCCGTTCCATCATCCCAAGGACGAATCGCCGTGCCCGCGCCAAACACATCCACGCCGCGCCCGCGAAACGTGTGCCAGTACACGACTGAAAACCGCAAATGATCGCGCATCGTTTTGCCTTCGATGATTTCGTTGGCATTGTAGTGCTTGAACGCCAGCGGATTTTTGGAACGCGGCCCTTCAAATTGAATTTTAGAAATATTTGGAAATGCAGATGGCATAATTTTTAGTGGCGAATTGCTAAAGAAAATTCAGCATGTACGCAAGTGCGAAACCAAACAGACAGACAATAGAACTATTCATTGCAGCCACGGATGAACACAGATGGACACGGACGGGCCTGAAAAACACACGCTGAGCCATTTGCACTAAGTGCAGGCTGGGTTAAAAAATGTCGCGACGAAAAACTGCTGCCGGAAACGCGCCGCGGGCTTTTTGAAATCTTCGATGGAATTTTGCGGTTGATAGAGGCGTTTCGTAACCGAGATTGATTTGCGATTCAGAATCCATTTGGTCTCAAATCAAATCTCCGATAAATTCCCCGAACAAAAATTTGCAAAATGAAGAGTTATCCAATTGGAACCATTGCTCTTTATGGCCCGGACAACACGAAGGCGACCAAGCTCGTCGCGTCGATATTCAAATCCGCGCGGAGTACTGAGCCATCTGATTTACACCGCTGGATCACACACGAGGGCGATGTGCGAAACGACCCGATTATTTCGCAGGAAGTGACAGAGTTTTTGAAAAAACATCGGGTGACACGCGCCGCATACTCGGATGGAATCATTGGCTGCCCGCATGAGGAAGGCGTTGATTATCCTTTGGGCGGACTCTGCTCGCATTGCCCGTTCTGGTGGGGGCGCAATCGTTTCACTCATGAACTGGAATCTGGAATAGCGCCAGAGGCTGCGAAGCCGAAAGTTGGCCGCAACGAGCCTTGTCCCTGTGGCAGCGGAAAAAAATTTAAGAAGTGTTGCGGCGGATAGCTTTTTTCGACCTGACTGGAAATGTTAAGGGCACCTCCGGAAACTAAAACATGAAAAATCTGAAAGGAAATTGTAGCTGGGAAAACGGCGGTGGATTATTCTCAGCCATGCCTACCAGCCA
>JAYVSV010000127.1:0-5175 GCA_043775015.1 Verrucomicrobiota bacterium | reverse complement strand
AGGCTTGGCTGGTAGGCATGGCTGAGAATAATCCACCGCCGTTTTCCCAGCTACAATTTCCTTTCAGATTTTTCTTGTTTTAGTTTCCGGAGGTGCCCATATGTATCCAGCCATGCTGCGAAAATCAGTTCTCTGGTCAACGCTGGGCAATCACGAGACGGATCAACTAACAAATTTCAACGGCATCTATCCTTATTTTCAAATTTTCACGTTTCCGACCAACGGAATGGCCGGGGGTTTTGCCTCCGGCACGGAGCATTATTACTCATTTGATTACGGGAACATTCATTTCGTCTGTCTCGACTCGATGACGGCCCGTGCGGCGAGCAGCGGGATGCTGATGTGGCTCACCAACGATCTGGCGAACGTGACGGCGGAATGGATCATCGCTTTCTTCCATCATCCGCCTTACACGAAAGGCTCGCATAATTCGGACACGGAAATTGAGTTGATTGAAATGCGCGCGAACTATTTGCCCATCCTTGAAAACGGAGGAGTGGATATGGTTCTGAGCGGGCATAGCCACTCATATGAACGGTCGCATCTGCTCGATGGTCATTACGGATACTCGACCACCCTGACCAACAAAATGATTTTGAATGCCGGTGGGGGTCGCGAAACAAATGGCATCGGCGCGTACACGAAATGGGCGAGCGGCACACCATCGCATCAAGGCGCAGTTTATGCGGTGCCGGGAAGCTCGGGCAGAATCAGCGGCGGAACACTCAATCACCCCGCGATGTTCATTTCGCTCAACCAACTCGGTTCGCTCGTGCTGGACGTGGATGGCGATCGGCTTGATGCAAAATTTATTCGAGAAACCGGCGCGATCGCGGACCAGTTCACCATTCTGAAACGCGACGTGAGTTTTGCGTCCGTTCAATTGCTGCCGGGTGGTTTGTTTCTTCAAGCCACCAATGTCGCGGCTGGAAAAACTAATATCGTGCAGGTCAGCAGCACTTTTTCCAATTGGGTTTCCATCAGCACCAACGTGAGCAGCTCGAACCGATTTCAGTTCCTCGACGCACAGGCGACAAATTTCAATTTGAATTTTTACCGAATCCTTCGCCAACCCTGATCGCGTTTACGGCTTGGATTCCAGCAGCGAGAGAGGGAACCGCGCGAAAGTGATTTTTTCGTTCGCATTGGTTTCGCCACGTTCATACAAGCAACCAATTTGCTGGTCGGGCAGTGCGGCGAGACAAGAATACGCTGCGTCTTTTTCCCAGAGAACCTTGGAACCTGGCCAGGTTTTCCCGTCATCGAAACTCAGCCGCACCGTCAGGTTGCGACGCCGATGGCTGGCCGGATTGGAAAACAGAATTCGTCCCCGCCCGTTTTTTTGCGGGAAGTTGCAGCGCAAAATGCTGGCCTGACAGGTTGGATCGAGGAGTTCAGCTTGATGTTCCGGCTCGCTCCAGATTGCGCCATCATCGTAGCTGAACGATTGCGCCCGAGTGCTGCCCTTTGGATGATTACGCATGCTCAGGAGTAAAGTTCCTCTGCCATCTGCAAGTTCCACAACCTGGCATTCGTTCATCTGCGGTTGAACGATTCCGCCGATCGCCCACGATTTCCCGTGATCGTCGCTGAAAATAATATGTGAACCGCCTTCGCTTTTGCTGCTCAACGGATCAAGGTAAGAATAGTCGCAGGGAATGACGAGGCGACCTCTGTGTTTTCCATTTTGCAGTTGAATCCCCACGCCCGGGCCGGTCGCAAACCAGTTCCATTCCGGACGTTTCGTCGTGGACGTGATCTCGGTTGGTTTCGTCCACGTTTTTCCATCGTCAGTACTGTGCGAAATCCAAACTGTTCGCGTCCCTTTCGCCGTGTGCATCTTGATCTCGGCCTCGTGATCTCCACTGAGATTATGCGTCAGCAACAGCCAGATCGTGCCGGTTTTCTGATCGAGAACCGCGCACGGATTCCCGCAAGTGTTTGCGGCATCGTCCCAGATCAGTTGCATCGCGCTCCAGGTTTTCCCGCCGTCAGACGAACGCCGGGACAAAATATCAATGTCGCCGGTGTCCGAAGCACTGTTCTTTCGACCTTCGCAAAACGCGAGCAGCGTTCCTTTTTTTGTCACGAGCAGGGAGGGGATTCGGTAGGTGTGATAACCCTCCTGCCCGCGAACAAATAAATCCTGTTGCGAAAGGTCCTGCGTCCGGGCAGAGATCGCGAAAAGAGCGCAGAGAATAAAACTGAATCGCCAAAGTTTCATTGCATAGACGAATTTATATGATCAATCCAATGCTGTGGAAGTTCATTGCGAAATTCTACAGTCTGGCCGCGATGTATTGTTCCAGTTTCGCGGCATCTGCGGCAAACTGACGAATTCCTTCCGCCAACTTCTCTGTCGCCATCGCATTTTCGTTGAGCAACCAGCGGAAATTTTTCTCATCCACGGGCAGCCGCTCAATGCTGCTTTGCCTGGCGATTTTCGGGCTGAGTTTTCGTTCCACCGGCGCGCTGCTTTTTTTCAATTCGCCCAGCAATTGCGGGCTGATCGTGAGCAGGTCGCAGCCCGCGAGTTCGAGGATTTCGCCAACGTTGCGGAAACTCGCGCCCATCACTTCGGTGGCGTGTCCGAATTTTTTGTAATAGCCGTAAATTTCTTTCACCGAAACCACACCGGGATCTTCGGCTGCTGCGTAATCTTTGCCGGTGCTTTTCTTATACCAATCGAGGATGCGCCCGACGAAGGGTGAAATCAGTCGCGCGTCGGCTTCGGCACAGGCTACCGCTTGGACGAGCGAGAAAAGGAGCGTGAGGTTGCAATTGATTCCTTCTTTTTGCAGAACTTCCGCCGCGCGAATCCCTTCCCAGGTCGTCGCAATTTTTATGAGAATTCGTTCGCGGCCAATCCCCTGTTTTTCATAGAGCGAAATGAATCGCCGACCTTTCGCCACCAAGGCTTCAGTATCGAAAGATAAATTCGCATCCGTTTCCGTTGAAACCCGGCCCGGCACAATTTTCAAAATCTCCACGCCGAAAAGAATCAGCAGATCGTCGAGGATCGCATTGTTCAACTTCGCGCCAGCGAGATTGGTTTTCTTTTGGTCGGCGATGGCTTTGTCGAGAAGATGTTTGTATTCCGGCATCTGCGCCGCCTTGAGAATGAGCGAAGGATTGGTGGTCGCGTCTTGAGGAGCAAACTCTTTGAGCGTGGCGAAATCGCCCGTGTCTGCGACCACTTTGGTCGTCCGTTTGAGTTGATCGAGTTGAGTGATGCCTTGGAGTATTTCGAGCTTCGAGAGGTCAGAGATTGGATTCATAAAGTTTCTTTCGATTGGGAATTTCCAGAAAATTGTTCCAACTGCAGCGCGAACGCAACTCCGAACGCCGCCGGGTTGAAGCCTGAATGAGTTATCACACAGGTTCTAAAATTCTTAATCCTACTCTTAATCTTACTCTTCCCAGAAGCAGGGTGGAAAAGATTATGATTAAGAGAACGATTTAGATTAAGACCGGTCAATTCTCCCGTCTCCCAGTCCTTATTTCAATGGCAGTAGGATTTTACCTTCTCCCGGCAATTGCTGCCCCGCCAAACGGGTGATCGCATCCATGGTCATTCGTTGCACCGTCCATTCATTCATCGATGCGGCACCGAGCGAACGGTAGAAATCCAGTGAGGGCGTATTCCAGTCCAGCACGGAATATTCGAAGCGTCCGCAGTCGCGTTCTTTGGCGATGCGCGCCACGTAAATCATCAAAGCTTTTCCGTAACCACGACCGCGAAACGCCGGGCGCACATAGACATCTTCGAGATAGATTCCCGGTTTGCCGAGGAAGGTGGAGAAGTTGTGGAAGAAGACAGCAAACCCGACGTAAGTCTCATCTTCAAGCGCGAGCAGGACTTCAGCAGCGCGGCGATCGCCAAAAAGATTTTGACGCAGCAATTCTTCCGTGGCCCTGACCTCGTGTGGCAACTTTTCGTAGTCAGCCAATTCTTTGACAAAGCGTAACACGAGCGGAATATCCTCACTCGTCGCAGCTCGAATGGAAAATTTTGGATTCATTCAATGGGGAAAAAAGCGGATTTTCGACACGCGGAAAAATTCTTGTCGGGAGAAGTGCTTGAGGTGATTCCGTATTTTCGTCCCCTTTAGCACATTAAAAAAGCTGAAGCGGTTTATTCCCTGCTTCAGCTTGAGATCCTGGCCCGTGACAATTATTTGGTGACGGCGTCTTTCGCTTTTTCAGCCGCATCTTTGGCAGCGTCGCCGGTCTTCTGAGCGGCTTTATCGATGCTTTCTCCAGCTTTTTCCATTGGCCCTTTTTCTTTGCAACCGGTCAGGGCTAATCCACTGAACAATACCGAAACTAACAGGACGTATTTGAATGATTTCATAATAATTTTTTTATTTTATTGAAGGAACCTTTTCCCCGATTGAACTGCTTTTAGACACGTCTGGCAACAAAGTTTGTCGCTGGATTACTCTGCAATCTGGTCCGCTGACTCCAGAATGATCTCCACCTTGCCGTTGTATTCTTTGATTTTTCCGGAGATGGAAATTGTTTTTCCAGCAAGCGGTTCAAGCTGGGCGGTTGGAATGACTTGTTTGAAACAAATTGCGGTGAAAGTGGCATTGGGATGTTTCCCTCCCATGTCGATGAACACGTCGCCTTTCTGGCTGACATGAACTCGATCCACCTTGCCGCGCACGGTCATGATTTTCCCGATGTGATTTCCCGCTTCTTCGGGAGTGATGGTCGTTCCGGCAGGAGCCGGCTTCGTTTCCACGACAGAATTGGTGGCCGGAGTAGCGGGAGCCGGCGCAGAAGGGGTCTCGACCACAGCGGGTTTTTTTGGTTTGCAGCCGGTGTTGAGCAAAAGTGCAGGGCCAAGGAGAATCGAAAAAATTCGAACTGCGCAGATGAAAAATTTCATACTGCAACGAAACCGCCTTTTGCTTTTTAAGTCAAGCAGGGCAGCGCCAAGCACAAGGCTGACGCAGATCAATTTTGACCGGGTCAAATTCATGCGCAAATTTCTTGTTCCGGCGAGCAAATGACCTTGGCTTTTTGCGTTACTCTCAAGCTCGTTATTTCCCGCAATTCTCCAAACGTTTTTGGGTGTGATTAAAAGTGGGTGAGATTAATTCCAGAAAGAGAGCCATTGGTGGTTGGCTCTGAGAACACGGAGATGGGCGAGTTGATCGGCGTGATTGT
>JAYVSV010000126.1:0-8605 GCA_043775015.1 Verrucomicrobiota bacterium | reverse complement strand
GCCGGCGTTCGCGCCTTTCTCGGCTTCGAGCGCGAGTTTATCAATGTGCATGTTGCACGGCGTGACGTTGCTCCAGGTGGACGCGATGCCGATGATGGGCTTCTTAAAATCTGCTTCCGTGAACCCGACGGGATAAAGCATGGCGCGCGCAGCGGCGCGTTCCGGTCCGTCCACCAACACGCTCGAATGAGGACGCAAATTCTTAGCGGAAATCTTTTTCATGCGCGTGATTGTGGCGAAAAAATTCCGTCTGGGCAAGGCGGAGGAAATGCAGACGAAGCTCAATACGTCAAAAGCAAACGGTCAGAAACTTCTTCGGCTTCCAAAGTTTGTCCTGACAACTGAAATCTCCGAAGCATGGAGCGTCCGCAATGAATCATTACTTCGCGGCTAAACAAACTGTCGGGAACTTTAAGGTCACAAAATAAATCTCCTGAACGCTTCGTCCCATCAATGCTCAAGGCAACGAAAACACCGCGCTCTTTGCATTCGGAGATTGCCTCGAACAATTCTGCAAGGCTGAACGCCTGCGCGCCGTAAAGGATTGTCTGGCTGTAGGAATACGGCGGATCGCAATAGATCAAGTCGCCTGCGGACGCCTCGCGCATAACTTTCCGGTAATCTGCCAGCTTGATTCGCGTGTGTTTCACGCGCCGATACCATTCATCTACTCGCTTGTTGAACGAGATGGGAGAGATCGGATCGTGAATGCCGCAGGGCGTGGACATGTAGCCATCAGCTTTGCGAAACCTCACGACTCCGCCATAGCAAGCGCGGCACAAGAATAACAGGTCAGCACCGTTCGGCTTGGCGTTGTAGCGAGCTTTGATCCGTTCGTAGGCTTCCTCTTTTCCGTTCGCTGCCATTTCCTGCCATCGTTCGGCATACCAAACCTTCAGAAGATCAGGGTCGGAAACGAGCGTTTGCCAGATTTCGACGAGCATCGGGAAACTGTCTGAGCCGACTGCTTTCTTTGGAGCAAGTGTTGCGAGGACAGCACCACTGCCGAGAAACGGTTCGTAATAAGAGCCAAAACGCTGGGGAAAATAGGATACAATTTCAGCGGCGAACCGCTGCTTGTTGCCGATCCACTTTAACAACTGGCCAAAGGGAGCTTGAATACTCTCTTGGTCATACGAATTAAAAAATGCGAGTTGCACGCTTGCCGTCATTCAAAACTAATTCCGAGAGGAACGCAAGAGCATTATCCTGATTTGGGATTTTGAGTCCGAACTGGTTAAGCTGCTCGAAATGGGCAAGAGCTTGAGCAGCACAGAAGGCGAAAAACTGGCGGCGCTATTGCGATCCGTGCGGGCGGAAGCTGGCTTGACCCAGTCCGAGGTGGCCGAACGGCTTGACCTGCCTCAATCGTTTGTCAGCAAATACGAATCAGGCGAGCGGCGACTCGATCTGGTCGAGTTGAGACAAATTTGCAAGGCACTGAAAATCTCCTTGGGGGATTTCGTTCGTAGATTTGAAAAGGAGATTTCGTGAAACCGGATGTTCGCTTCCAAAAGATGCCCAAACATTTTTGGGCGAATGTGCGAACGATCAGCCAACATATCGGCTATACGGTCAGGGGCGCAGGTCAAATCAAAGTGCCCACTATCGCTGAAATCATTCAAGCTTTGGAGGAATTGGATCTCAATACGAAACATGTCGTTGATGGTGAGGGGCGGCCAACAGACATCGGTCAATCGCTAGTTGCTTACTTTCAGCACAGAGGAAAAGTCTTAAACAGCTTCGTCGAACCGCGCCTGATGGATGCAAAACAGGCCAAGCGCGAATTTGAAAATCTCCGTCGCAAACTACGCCCCAAGTGTCCGCTGCCGATGAACAAGCAGAAGGGGAAAATGAAAGCGCCCGCATTCCTGACGGGCATTTCAAACATGCTGATCGAAGCAAATGCGGCGGGAATGGATTGCTGCTACGATCCGCGAGAACTTACCACCGTGACCCGCGATGGCGTTCCAGTCCGAACGCTTGCCCGGCGAGTGGATGGGGCTTTCCCCAGCGCCATCAATCCAATCGCGGTATGGGAACTCAAGGAATACTATTACACCACGACCTTTGGCAGTCGTGTGGCCGACGGCGTTTACGAAACGCTTCTGGACGGCATGGAGCTTGAGGAATTGCGGGAACACGAAGGCATCGACATCAAACATTATCTTATCCTCGATGCGCGTTACACTTGGTGGGATTGCGGTCGGTCGTATTTGTGCCGCATCATTGACATGCTTCACATGGGTTACGTTGACGAAGTTCTCTTTGGCCGAGAAGTTGTTGAGCGTTTGCCAGATTTGGTTGCGGAGTGGGTGCAACTTGCCCGTCAACGCAAGGTGAATTGACGTTGAAAAGTTTTAAGCCAGTTGCCGGACGCGCGGAATTTATTTTCATTGAACTCACACGCGGCTTGAATTGAAACCGCTGGCAGTCGGGCGGAAGAATTTTAATTCATTGCCACCGAAGAATTCATCGTGATGCAGCCGGGCAAGATCGTGCCGCCATAGACGAACACAGCGGGACGATTCATGCGGGCGATGTAGATCATCGCGCCGGGCATGTTTTTGTCGCAACCGCCGATGGCGACGTAGCCGTCCATGCCGCCGCAGCCGATGACGGTTTCGATGGCGTCGGCGATGACTTCGCTCAGTCCAACTGCAATTCCTTTTTGACCTGCGACCACGGGATGCGCGCTTTGTTGCCGTTGGCGCGTTTGGCGCGCTCGATGGTTCGCGCGTCCTCGATGTCTTCCACGGTTTCGCGCATCTGGCGCAACAAAGTTTTCGCCTGGATAAGCTGTTTATTGAGTTGCGTCCAGTTACCTGGCGGTTTGGTTTCTGTCAAAGTGGCGTTACTCATAAATATCTTTCCGGTCGCCGACATCATATACCACGAGGCAAGCGCCTTCCAACTCAAAGAGTACGCGGTAATTGCCGGCGCGCAGGCGATACTTGTTCTTGAATCCCTTCAGCTTTTTGATGTCGCCAGCCAAATCATGCTGGGCGCGGTCAAGCTTTGCACCGATCAAGCGGCGGGCGTCTTTAGGCAGAGCGCGTAGTTGCTCCCGAGCCGAACCGACGAATTCAATTTCATAGTGCATTTTGCGGCGACGGATTTCAGAAATTGAACCGCATATCGTGGTTGAAGCGCAAGCGGAGTTTTATTTCCCGAAGTTCAGTTGCGCGCGATGCAGATCATCGCGCCGGGCATGTTCTTGTCGCATCCACCGATGGCGACGTAGCCGTCCATGCCGGCGCAGCCGACGACGGTTTCGATGGAGTCGGCGATGATCCCGCCGTGGCGGGACAGTGAGACGAGCGAATACTTCATGCTTTCTCTGCCCGAAAATGACAAAAAATTCATTTTCGGTTCAGCAGAGATTCAGGTTCGATTGGTTTCATGCTGGAACGGCAAAACGTCGTAACTCAAAAACAAAACCATGAAAACCAAAAACATCATCTGCTCATTGCTCACAGCGGGACTTCTCGTTGCCGTCGTCGGTTGTGCCACTGAACAACAGAAACAGGCTAAACTTGCGGCACAGGCCAAAATCTCCCGCGCCGTTGCCGAACAAACCGCGCTCGCGAGAGTTCCTGGAGGCACGATCAAAGAGGGCGAACTGGAAAAGGAAGGTGGCAAGCTTGTCTGGTCATTCGACATCGCCACGGCTGGAAGCAAGGACATCACGGAAATTCTTGTGGATGCCAAGACCGGTGCGATCGTGAGCGAGGAAAAGGAATCGCCCGAACAGCAGGCCAAGGAAAATAAACAAGACGGGAAGAAATAAATTTTTACGCCAGATCGCAGGTTGTCATGGGCTGCGGTCTGATTGTGGACAAGTCTTGAAATTATGAAAAATTTAATCCTAACAACGCTGGCAGCGGGTGCGGCGTTAATACTCACCAACGCCCCGGCCAAGGACAAGTCTGCCGCAACTGATTCCTGGATGGAAACACTTGCGCCAGTGGAGGAAGTTTTCACCAACATCGGGCGCAACGCTTTCTTCATTCTTGAACCTGGCTACCAATGCACCTTTGCGGGTAAGGAGGGCGGCAAGAAGGTTGATCTCATCATCACGGTTCTTGACGAAACCAAAACCGTTGCCGGGGTGGAGACGCGCATCATCGAAGAGCGCGAATCCGCCGACGGCAGACTGGTCGAAGTTTCGCGGAACTATTTCGCCATCGGCGCGAAGTCACACCACGTCTATTACTTCGGCGAGGATGTGGATATGATCAAGGATGGCAAGATTGTCTCGCATGAAGGCGCGTGGCTCGCCGGAGTGGATAGAGCAAAGCAAGGTATCGTCATGCCAGGAGAGAATTTACACGGCGCAAAGTATTATCAGGAACAAGCGCCCAAGGTCGCAATGGATCGCGCGGAGAATGTTTCCACCAACGAAGTCGTCAAAACGCCGGCGGGAAAATTCGCACATTGCCTCAAGGTGAAAGAAACCACACCGCTTGAACCTGACCATGTGGAATACAAGTTCTATGCGCCCGACGTCGGCCTCGCGCAGGACGGTGATTTGAAACTCGTCAAGCACGGCTTCGTGAAGAAATAATCCGTCATGCGAGTGCTCGTTGTCGAAGACGAAAAGAAAACCGCCGCCTTCGTCCGCAAGGCGCTTCAGGCCGAAGGCTTCGCCGTGGATGTCTGTGCGAACGGCGACGACGCGCTCGTCGCCGCCAAAACCGCGACGTTTGACGGTCTCGTGCTCGACATCATGCTGCCGGGCCGTGATGGCTTGAGTGTGTTGCGGCAATTACGCGCGAGCGGGAATCAAACGCCCGTGTTGCTGCTCTCGGCGCGCGGCGAAGTCAACGAGCGTGTCGAGGGACTTAACGCGGGTGCAGATGATTATCTGCCGAAACCGTTTGTCATCGCCGAACTCGTCGCTCGGGTGCGCGCGCTCGGGCGTCGCGGCGGTGAAAGTAAATCCACGGTCCTGCGTGTCGCAGATCTATCACTCGACACGGTTTCGCATCGTGCCCAGCGCGGCGGAAAAACTTTCGATCTCACCGCGCGCGAGTTTCGGCTGCTCGAATTTCTCATGCGCTCCGCCGGTCGGATTTGCGGACGCATGAGCATCATTGAGAAAGTCTGGGATTACGATTTCGACCCCGGCACGAACCTCGTGGATGTTTACATCAAGCGCCTGCGCGAAAAAATTGACGAGGGCTTTGAGCCGAAGCTGCTGCAAACCGTGCGAGGCATCGGCTATGTGATGAAAGAGAAGTCGTGACCATCCGCACGCGTCTGACCTTATGGTATGCGGTCATCATGTTTGTCTCGCTGCTGGCGATGAGCCTGCTGACGTATCGTGAGTTTGCGCCTGAGCTTGGAGCGAAGCTGGAAAATTCGTCCGGCAAACTTGAGGAATCCGACGAAGGCGATCTGAGCGAAGTATTACGCATTTTGTTTTGGGGCGGTGTGCCGGCCGCCTTGATTGCGCTCGGTGGCGGTTGGTGGCTGATGAGCCGCGCGTTGTCGCCGGTGGCAGCCATCACGTGCGCGGCGGAAAAAATCCACGATTGCAATCTTTCCGAACGTCTTCCGCGCTCGGGCAACGGTGACGAACTGGATCGGCTGACCGAAGTTTTCAACGCCATGACCGCGCGACTCGATGTTGCGTTTGCCCGGGTTCGCGAATTCACCCTTCACGCTTCGCACGAATTGAAGACGCCGCTAACCGTCATGCACGGCGAAACCGAGACGGCCTTGCGCGATGAAAACCTTTCCTTCGTCCAACGCGAACGGCTTGCCAGCCAGCTCGACGAACTCCAGCGCCTCACCAAAATTGTGGATGGCCTCACGCTGTTGACCAAGGCGGACGCGGGCCAGATTGCCTTGAAAAGCGAACCTCTGGCTTTCGACGAAATCGTCAACGACATCTTCGCCGACGCGCAGATTCTTGCGAAGCCCGCAGATGTTTCCGTTAGGCTCGCCTCGTGCGAGCCGGTGATGATTCGCGGTGATCGCCATCGCTTGCGTCAGTTGTTGCTGAACCTGACCGACAACGCCGTGAAATACAACCACCCGGGTGGCACGGTTGAATTCGCTTTGATCCGGACAACGACCGACGCCGAGTTGAGAATCTCCAACACCGGAGCGGGCATCGCGCCCGAAGCATTGCCTCGCGTGGGAGAAAGATTTTTTCGCGGCGACACTTCGCACAACTCCGCCGTGGACGGCTGCGGTCTCGGTTTGAGCATCGCGCATTGGATCGCAACGGCGCATCATGGCTCGATCAAAATTGAATCGACCTCAGACAAACTGACAACCGTTACCGTGCTGCTACCGTCGGATTAAATTTCCCCCTGCCCCATGAATAATACCAAGTCTCAATGATGATAGGTGCATCGGCAGGGCGCACTACTCCGTGCGCGCCTTCAGTTGTTTTGGAAAACCCGGCGCGCAGAGGACTGACGCGCCCTACCAGTTCACGGCAACAACTTCACCCGGAAATAGCGATGGGAAGCGCTCCCTGAACTTGAGTCCACGGCGACTCACTCGCGTCCCCACCCCGATCAGCCTTGCGGCCTTTGCCCTTTGTAAAATCTCTCACCGCTGCGGAAAAAGATAAGCCCTCCATGCCCGAGCAGCCCATGATGGTTTCGATGGAGTCGGCGATGACTTCGCGAGATCGGCACCGTCAACGATGATGCTGGAGTGGGCACGAAGTAAATGGGTGGTTTTTTCCTTTGCGCAAATGGGATTGAGTCGTTTTCATGGGCGCGCAATTTCATACAAGCGGAGCGGTTTCACGCGCGAGATGGTTTGTGTGCTAATATTCAAAAAAGAAAACTATGGAACTGTTATTCAGTATTGGCGTGGGTATCGGCCTGAGTGCCGCGTGTGGATTTCGCATCTTCATTCCTCTGTTGGTGATGAGCATCGCCGCTCACGCCGGGCATTTGACCTTGGTTCCAACTTTTCAATGGATTGGAAGCGATGCTGCGCTTGTGACATTTGCAGTTGCGACGTGTCTGGAAATTGCGGCGTATTATATTCCCTGGCTGGATCACGCGCTTGATGTCATTGCGACGCCCACCGCAATCGTCGCCGGCACCATCGTCACCGCGTCGATGGTTGGTGGAATGAGTCCGCTTTTGAAATGGTCGCTGGCTGTAATTGCCGGAGGCGGCGCGGCGGGTCTGGTTCAAAGCGCGACCGTTTTGACGCGCGGGGCTTCGTCTCTGACGACGGGTGGTTTGGCGAATCCGATTCTTGCAACGATCGAACTGGGAGGCTCTCTCGTGACGAGTGTGCTTTCGATTGTCGCGCCGCTGGTGGCAATGGTTTTCCTGGCTGCGCTTTTATTCTTGGTCGGCAGAAAAATTATCCCAAAGTTTCTGTATCGTAATCGCGATGCGGCGAACAAATAACAACCGCAATTACGCCGCGACGGAAATTGCAGCGCGGCTCACTGTCGCTTGATCCGGCGATTGTTCGCGGTAGAAATCAGCCAGACTTTGTTTGGACGGGATCAAACCTTCCGCCGCGATGGTCGAAAGAATTCGCTCCTCAGTCATGATGAAACGATCTCGTTTGTAGAGCAGATAATCACCGCGCATTTCTGATGGCGTCATGTTAATCGTGACGAGGTTCGCGCCGGTGCGCAGGCCGCGGCGGTAGCCCAGTCCCGGTTCGGCGAGATTCAATGCACTGACTGACGGAATGACCCAATTCGGGCGCATCAAACGCAACGCGGCCATTGAGTTCAAAGTTAAATCAATGTTGGCGATCGGCTCGTGGTTCAGCGGCGTTTCATCACCTGGAATAAATGGGCTGACGCTGCATCCATCGAGGGGCAATTCGCGGGCGAGTTGGAAATTGGCGAGCAAGCGGCTGTCGCTTTGTCCGGGCAAACCCACGATAAATCCAGAGCTGACTTTCCATCCATGCGCTGCGAGATAACGAATATTTTCCAGACGCTCGAGATACGTGCCAGGCGAAGCCATTTCGCGATAATGGGTCGGGTCGGCAATTTCAAATTTGATGATGTAAATCGAGACACCGGCTTCCAGAAGTTCGCCGTACAGAATCGGGTTGAGTGTTCCCATGCAGACACTAACTCCCAGAGTAGTTTCTCGGCGAAGCGCTTTGATGAGCGGAATCACAATTTCGCGAACGGCCACCGGATCTTCGCCAGCTTGGATGTTCACATCCGTGACGCTGGCTGGCCGACGATGAATCAGCAGTTCGGCAATTTGCTCATAGTTCGTGCGGAAACGGGCAAGCGCCCGATTGTCTCGACGCATGCCGCAGTAAGCGCAATTCTCACGGCAAAAATTAGAAACCTCGACAACGGCGCGCACGAAAACGCGACGACCAAATTGTTTTGTTGCCACTTCGGACGCGTGTTCATGCAGCCGATTCTGCGCCGCGCCACTGGAATTGAGCATCTCAACATCTGGAAAGAATGACTGATGAATCATCGCTTCAGTTAAGACCGGAGTAGGCACGCAGGGCAATCCAATTTTTGCCAGACGGACTACGGTGGGTGTGATTAAAAGTGGGTGAGATTAATTCCAGAAAGAGAGCCATTGGTGGTTGGCTCTGAGAACACGGAGATGGGCGAGTTGATCGGCGTGATTGT
>JAYVSV010000125.1:0-39605 GCA_043775015.1 Verrucomicrobiota bacterium | reverse complement strand
CAAAGCAAAAACCCGTCCTCCTCTTTACCAATCGTCCAAAATAACCAGTCCTGTTTTGCTAACTACAAAAAAGTCCTGTTTTGAAAACTACACGACACGGGGCGGCTTGACGCTTGCATAGTGCTCCGTTACGTTGCGCGGCAAGTTGAAGACCGATTTTTATTATGCATAATTTTCTGATTCCACACGTAATTGAGCAGACCGGACGAGGCGAACGGGGCTACGATATTTATTCCCGTTTGCTGGTGGATCGTATCGTTTTTTTGGGCACGCCTGTGGATGATATGGTGGCAAATGTCATCATTGCACAGCTCCTGTTTTTGCAAATGTCTGATCCAAAAAAGGACATTCACCTTTATATCAATTCACCGGGCGGCAGCGTGACGGCCGGGCTGGCGATTTATGACACGATGCAATTTCTGACCTGCGATGTGAACACTTACTGCATCGGCCAGGCTGCAAGCATGGGTGCGGTCCTGCTGTGCGGTGGAACCAAAGGGAAACGTTACGCTCTCCCGAATTCCAACATCATGATTCACCAGGTCCTGGGTGGAGCAGAAGGCCAGGCGAGCGACGTGGAAATCCGTGTCAAATACATGCTCAAGTTGAAGCAACGCTTGAACGAAATTATCGCCAAACACACCGGTCAGCCTTATGCAGTTGTGGAAAAAGCTTGCGACCGCGATAACTTCATGTCACCGGAAGAAGCAAAAACTTTTGGATTGGTGGATGACGTCGTCAAATCGCGCAAAGAAATGCCCAACTTGCCGGAGAAAACTTCTCTGGTTCCTTAATTCATAAATTTATGGCACGTCCGACCAACATCACTCTTTGCAGCTTCTGCGGAAAATCGCATGCGGAAGTCAAGAAGCTCATCGCCGGGCCGGGCGTTTACATCTGCGATAACTGCATCGCGCTTTGCAAAAGTGTTCTGGATAAGGAATTGGCTGTCGAAACCAAAAAGGCCACGCCCAAACTGAAAATTGCCAAGCCGGCTGAAATCAAGAATCAGTTGGACACGCATTGCATCGGACAGGATCACGCCAAGAAAACTCTCGCGGTCGCGGTGCATAATCATTTCAAGCGCATTCTTCAGGATCCCACGTATGCGCCGAAGGAAGGCGACGACGATCTGGCCTCGGCCCGCCACTCCGAAGTTGAAATTGAAAAGAGCAATATTCTACTCATCGGCCCAACCGGTTCTGGAAAAACCCTGCTCGCGCGAACCCTCGCCAAAACTTTGGACGTTCCGTTTGCCATTGCCGACGCAACAACGCTGACCGAAGCCGGCTACGTGGGCGAAGACGTTGAAAATATTATTTTGCGCCTTTTGCAAAATTCAGATTACGACGTGAAGCGTGCGCAGATGGGTATCGTTTACATTGATGAAATCGACAAGATCGCGCGCAAAACGGAAAACGTTTCCATCACCCGCGATGTTTCCGGCGAAGGCGTGCAGCAGGCGCTGCTCAAAATTTTGGAGGGGACAATTTGCAATGTCCCTCCGCAAGGCGGCCGCAAACATCCGCAGCAGGAATACATTCGGGTCGATACGAGTGGCATCTTGTTTATTTGCGGCGGTGCGTTTGTTGGTTTGGAAAAAATTATCCAGCGGCGTCTCGGCCATCGCGTGATGGGATTCAACGCCGTCGAGCAAGGACACAAGCTTTCTGCGATTGACCGCGACAACGTTCTGCAATTCGTCGAGCCAGAGGATTTGATTGGCTTCGGTTTCATTCCTGAGTTCATCGGACGTCTGCCGATGATGACGGTGCTCGAAGAATTGACCGAAGAACAACTCGTGCAGATTTTGACCGAAACCAAAAATGCGCTGACCAAACAGTTTTCCAAGCTCATGGCAATGGATGGAGTGGAACTGGAATTTACGCCCGACGCGTTGCACGAACTCGCAATCCAGGCGATCACCAAGGGAACCGGCGCGCGCGCCCTGCGAACTCTCCTCGAGAAATTAATGCTCGATGTCATGTATGAAATCCCAACCTGTGAAGATATTGTTTCTGTGAAGATCACGCGCCCGGTTGTCCAGGGTGAAACCAAGCCGATCATTCGTCGCAAACAGGATCAAGCGGCGGCATAATCGCCAATATCACGGAGTGCTGGTTTTCAACCGGCTTTTCGTATCGCGAATCCAAAACCGGTTGCAAACCGGCGCTCGGTTCGAGATTCCCCTTGCTTCGTAAATCGTAAATCGTAAATCGTAAATCCACATGCAGTTTGACATGCAAAAACTTATTGCGAATAACGTCCGCGCAATTCCGCGTTCGGGCATTCGCGATTTTTTCGACATCGTTCAGGGAATGAAGGATGTCATTTCGCTCGGCGTGGGCGAACCGGACTTTGTAACGCCGTGGCACATTCGCGAGGCGGCGATTTACGCCCTGGAGCGCGGGAAAACGGGCTACACGTCCAATCTTGGTTTGATCAAACTTCGTGAGGCCATCAGCGGTAGCCTGAAGAAACATTTTCACGTTTCCTATGATCCAAAGACCGAAATCCTGATCGCCGTTGGAGTCAGCGAAGCGCTGGATCTTGCTTTGCGCGCGCTGATCAATCCCGGTGATGAAGTAATTTATCATGAACCCTGTTACGTGAGTTATTCGCCGAGCATTGCGCTGGCGTATGGGGTTCCTGTGGCAGTGGCGTGTCGCGCGGAAAATAATTTTTCCGTCACTGCAGAAGAAATCGCAGCGAAAGTCACGTCGCGCAGCAAAATTCTGATGCTGAATTTCCCGACGAATCCAACGGGCGGAACAATGACGCTTTTGGAATTGGAAAAAATCGCCGCGCTCGCGCAGAAACACAATCTGCTCATCATCACGGACGAAATTTATTCCGAGCTCACCTTTGAAGGCGAACATGTGAGCATCGCTTCCCTGCCCGGCATGAAGGAACGCACAATTTTTCTCCACGGTTTTTCCAAGGCTTACGCGATGACCGGTTTCCGAATTGGTTACGCCTGCGGCCCCGCGGAAATTATCGATGCCATGATGCGCATCCATCAATACTCCATGCTGTGCGCGAGCATCATCAGCCAGGAAGCCGCGCTCGAAGCGATTCAATTTGGCGAGCCGGATACGACCGAAATGCGCGAGCAATATCGTCTGCGCCGGAATCTGATCGTGAAGGCGTTCAATCAAATGGGGTTGAAATGCCATTTGCCGCGCGGTTCCTTCTACGCATTTCCCTGCATCCAATCGACTGGGCTGAGTTCAAAAGATTTCGCCGTAAGATTACTGGAACAGGAAAAAGTGGCGTGCGTTCCTGGCGGTGCGTTCGGGCCAAGTGGCGAAGGTTATTTGCGTTGCTGCTTCGCGACTTCGCTGGAGCAAATCGAAATTGCGGTGGAACGAATCGCCAGGTTTGTTTCCCGGACACGTTCGTAAAACAGAAGATGTCTCGCGACGGACGCGAAGTTAGCGAAGGCGGAAAAAGGAACAGATTCTTCGTCATCTCCGTCGCGACCTTCGTGTCCGTCGCGAGACTCCCAACAAAAAACAATTTTGTAATCCTGCATTTCTAACGCATTGTTGGCGTTCCTAAAAATGGCTGAAAATTCCGCAACGATCATTTCTGCTTCCGAAATCGAAATTGGTTTCGGCCAGCAGAACATTTTGAACAAGGCATCGCTCTCGATCCGCGAAGGTGACCGCATCGGCATGGTCGGGCGCAACGGCACGGGCAAATCGACTTTTCTCAAAATTCTCGCAGGCATCATGGAGCCGGACGCGGGACAGGTCGTGCGCTCGAAGGAATTGACGTTCGGCTATCTCTCGCAGGAATTTACTTTGGACGAATCGAAAACCGTTTTTGAAAATGTTCTTTCCGGCGGGCAATATGTCCTCGATTTGATTCACGAGTTTGAGAATCTCCCCGCTCACTCCAAGCGCGGAGATCATCTGGAACATCGCATCGCGCATCTCGAAGGCTGGACTCTCGATTCGCGCGTCAAAGAAACGATGTCGCACCTCAATACACCCGACGGCGCACGTGACATCAAAACTTTGTCGGGCGGCGAAAAACGGCGCGTCGCGATGGCCAAGGCGCTCGTCTCGCATCCCGATCTTTTGATTCTCGACGAACCGACGAATCATCTCGATCCCGAATCCATCGAATGGGTCGTGGAATTTCTCCTCGCTTACACCGGCGCATTTTTAGTTGTGACGCATGACCGCTATTTTCTCGATCGCATCACGACCAGCATTGTCGAAGTAGCGAATGGCTTGATGTATTCCTACGAGGGAAACTACACCGATTATCTTCTCGCCAAAGCCGAACGGCAATCAAGCGAAGAGAAACAGGAGCAATCCCGGCAAAATTTCCTGCGCCGCGAATTGGATTGGGTTCGACGCGGTCCCAAAGCGCGCACGACAAAATCCAAGAGCCGACTCGACCGCTATTTCGACGTGGCTGGCAAAGGTCCGCCGCCGCAGGAAATGGAAGTTGATCTCGTCATTCCGCCGCCGCCACCGCTGGGCAATCGCGTTGTTGATCTGGAAAATGTCGGTATGACCCTCGGCGATAGAAAACTTTTTGAGAAACTTTCGTTGAAGTTTGCTCCGGGGACAAAGATTGGCGTCGCCGGGCGGAACGGGTTGGGCAAAACCACATTGTTGAAAATCATTCTCGGCGATCTCCAGCCGACCGAAGGCACGGTGAAAATCGGCGACCTGACGAAATTCAATTACGTCGATCAATCGCGGTTGCAATTGGACGAGGAGAAAACGGTTTTTGAAGAACTCGGTCAAGGCAGCGAAGTGGTGCAGTTCGGCGACCAGAAAATTTCCGTGCGCGCTTACCTACGGCGATTTCTTTTTCCCGAAGACCGCATCATGGCGCAAGTGCGTTACCTTTCCGGCGGCGAGCGGAGCCGCTTGCTGCTCGCGCGCATTTTGAAAAACGGCGGCAACTTCCTGATTCTCGACGAACCGACGAACGATCTGGATTTGCCCACGTTGCGCATTCTTGAAGAAGCATTGATTGCATTTCCCGGCTCAGTTCTGGTCGTGAGTCATGACCGATATTTCCTCGACCGTGTTTGCACGAGCATGGTGGTTTTCGAGGGCGACGGACAAATTGTTCACAGCGTCGGCGATTACGAATATTATCTGGAGAAAAAATCGAAAGCCGACGCACAACCTCGCCTCACGGTAGGGCGAGACGCCGTCGAGCCGAAATTAAAATCCGTTTCTGCCAACAAAGATTCCGCTACTCCGCGAAAATTAAAATTTAAAGAGCAGCAGGAATTGGCCGGCATGGAAGCGGCGATTCACGCCGCCGAAAAGGAACTCGCCCGACTCGAAGCCGTTTTTGCGTCTCCAGATTTTTACAAACAGCACGAGGAACACGCGCAACTCCAGAAAGAATTGAATTCAACCAAATCGAAAATCGCGCAGCTTTATGCGCGTTGGGAAGAATTGGAGAAGCTGAAAGCGTAAGAGCGATAATTCTTTTCAGAACCGTACAAATCCGATTTGATCAGCCTAGATGAATCCGCCTAATCAAACCCATCATTCGCGTAACGTAAGTTAATAATATCACGCCCTTCGCTATGCGGAACGAAGAAATCATCAAGTTCATCCGAAAGAATATTGAGCCGCTGCCACCGAACCCTCCATACGGCGAACGTTACCGAGCGTCAGTGACCCTAAAAGACGGGTTGCTTCTTCCCTGTGTAGTATTCGAGAGCGCTTCACGATATGTCGATCTTGCCCTTAAGCGGTTTGACGAAACCCGCCGAGACAAGAGCCTGAACATCATGATGGACTACCGCGCGCTTGTGAGGACTTTCGTCACCACAGGGAATACCGTGAACGATTTTGATATTCATGACGTCGGAATCAGCCCATTCGCAATTCCCTTGGCTCGGGCGAGAGAGATCGGCGGCGAGACCTCCATGAGTTGGACAGAATTTTACGCAACCATGCACGACGGTGCGGAGTTTCGTTTTGGGACAACGTTCCTTATCGAGTTTTTCGACATGCCGAATGGCTATACGGCGGACAACATCCAGAAAATTGTTCCAGCAGTTCGCGGGGAAAAGCCACGTCACGAGAAGATTTACGGAGATCGGCCATTCTTCACCTGTTACATTGATGGCATCTAGCCAGGTCTATTTGGAGCTTCGAAAAATTTCTTACTTCTTCAAATACGGACGCACAATCGGCACCCAGATCGCGTAGCCTTTCGCGTTCATGTGCAGATTGTCTTTCAGAAAAATGTCGGGCTTCGGCTTTCCGTCTTCACCGAGCATCGCGGGAAAAATATTGATGAACGCCAGCTTGGAATCCTTCTTTATGAAATCCTCGATCAGTTGGTTCGCCGCTTTGACTTGTTCCACTTGCGACCAGCGAGACGGATTGGGCGCAATGGAAATGTAGGCGACGCGCGTTTTCGGCAAAGCCTGGTGCGCCTTCGCCACAAAATTGGTGAACGCGCCGAAAACGTCTTCCGGCGTTTTCCCGAAATTGATGTCGTTCCCGCCAGCGTAGATGACAATCGTTTTTGGTTTATATGGCGTTACAATCCGGTCGAAATAAAAAACCGAGTCGTTCAAATGCGAACCGCCGAAACCGCGATTGATGACTTTGTGTTCGGGAAAATCATCGGCGAGCGATTTCCAAATGCGAATGCTCGAACTGCCAATGAACAAAATCGCTTTCTTCGGCGGCGGATTGGTTTTGTCGGCGGCTTCAAATTCCTGAATGGTTTTTTCCCAACGGATTGGATCGTCCTTTTCCACCGCGAAAGTTTGAGCAGCCAATAAAACCATCAGCAGCATCGCCGTCGCGCCTCGCCCGAAAATTTCATGGATTCTCGACCGCGCACCGAAAATTTTCTCATTAACACCCTGCTTTAGCCGGGTGAGTTGGGAGTTAGCGGACATCGAAACCGTTTCAACGGTTTCGGTTGCATGCGACAAACCGTTGAAACGGTTTTTCTTGTCGCAGCGTTTCCACACCCAGCTAAAGCAGGGTGTTAATGAGAAACGCCTGATGAGGTCGGAGAAAGGGTGAAATTTGCGGGCCAAGGTGAATCGGGAAATTTTTTTCATAATTTCTTCTCGAGGAGTTTTTCTCTGACAATCGCAGGCAATTCAATTTCTTTTTGTTCGCCCAGCCAGCGCAACGCTTGCGGCAAATCGAAAAAACTTCCTTCAAGCTGCGCATCAAAAGCGGCGTGCAAAATTTTCCCCATTTCCTTTCCCGCCGGCATTCCCAGCTCCAGCAAGTGTCGTCCGAGCAAAATGGGTTGTGGCGGTTTCGATTGGATTTCCAGTTCATGCGCCCGCGCCAAAAGCAATTTCACATTTTCAGGAACCACGGCCGGCTTCGGCGGACGTCCCATGTGGTCAGCGGTCATCACCACGCAAAGGCTGTGAATATTCTCCGGCTCCAAACGTTTGGCGAGACGGCGGACCGCGCGATCGGTCAAGGTTTGAAAATGGGCGAGGTGATTCAAAACCAGCGGAATGACTCGTTCACGAATGGCGAGCGGCGCGTTGATTCTTGCGAGAAAGTTTTCCGTGAGCGGTGCCCCCGACTCTTCGTGTCCCGGCGAAACAATTCGCATTTTCCCGTTTTTCAAGGCGTGCTGCGTGGTCGCTGGTTTGCCGAAATCGTGCGCGAGAATGGCCAGCGAATAGACAATGCGCGATTCGGCGTCCGCATTTTCCCATTCGGGAAGATTTACCATGGCGTCGCAGCAATGGCAGGTGTGGATAAATACATCGCCCTCGGGATGCCATTCCGGTTCCTGCGGGGTTCCGACAAGCGATTGAATTTCGGGGAAATGATCCATCCATTCCGTTGCCACCAGGAATTTGAGTCCGCGTGATGGCGTCGAACTTTTCTCCGCCCATTTAAACCATTCCTCGCGCACACGTTCGACGGCGAGTTCTCTGTAACGCGATTTAATTTCGCGACAAAGCGCGATCGTTTTCGGAGCTGCTTCCAGGTCGAATCGCGCGGCGAATTGCATTCCTCTCAACACGCGCAAGGGATCTTCCGGAAATGCGGAACTGGTGTGGCGAAGAATTTTTTGATCCAAATCAGAAACACCGCCAAAAAAGTCGAGCAACAGTTTTGACCTCGGATCAAACATCAAGGAGTTGATCGTGAAATCGCGGCGTGACGACGCTTCCTTCGGCGTGATGGAAGAATCAAATTCAACCTGGAAACCTTTATGGCCGGGCGCGATTTTGGAATCACGGCGAGGAATGGTGAAATCAAACGTGTGACCGCCGGTCGTCAATTTTACCACGCCAAAGGAACGTCCGACCAAGTCTGTTTTGCCCCAACGCGCCAGAGCGTTGACCAACTGTTCGTAGCTGATTCCAAAAACTTCAATGTCGAAATCTTTGCCATCCAAACCGCGCAAGGCATCGCGCACACAACCGCCCACGAGATAGGCGTTTTTCATCTCCGCAGTTTGGAAGAGAATCTTTTCTAACTCTGGTGGCAACCGAATCATTCCAGCGCAATTAAATGCGGCGGCAAGGAACGGTCAACGCAAACCTCGATCGACTGCTTGAAACGAGCTTTAAATGACTATGGACAAATCCAGCCCACTGTTGTAGAAGTCGGCTGTATCAAATCTGACAACCGGTTTCTGGCTGAGTCGCCATGAGGCTACGGGTTGCAGGGTTGAAACAAGTTAAAGGTTCAAATATGAAGCTCATCAAATTGTTAGCGATTGCGGCGTGCGCGTTTGCACTGGTTGCCACTCCATCAATGGCCGAAGAGAAAAAAGCCGAGAAGAAGCTCAAAGGCAAAATCGTTGCAGGCAGTTGCTGCGACAAGAAACAAAAAGCGGGCGAAACCTGCACCCACCCTTGCTGCGTCGAAGCGGCCAAGGACGGAAAAGTTTGCGCAAAATGCAATAAACACGAAGAGAAAAAAGAAGAAGCCAAGTAAACTTCCTTCTATTTCAAAACGGTCGTTTGACGCAGGTCAATCGACCGTTTTTCTTTTTAGCTCCCGTTCACGCAACCACGCGAAGATCACCGGCGTCACAATTAAAATGTGAATCAAGCTGCTGATCATTCCTCCGATGACCGGCGTCGCAAGCGGCTTCATTACTTCCGCGCCAGTTTGCGTGCTCCACATAATCGGTAACAAGCTGGCGACGACGGTTGCTACCGTCATTACTTTCGGACGGAGCCGCAACCGCGCACCGTCCTTGATGGCTTGAATTAAATCGTCGCGATTGAACGCCGCGCCGCGTTCGGCTTTTTTCTTTTCCAACATTTCTTCAAGGTAAACCACCATGACGACACCGGTTTGAATCGCGGTTCCGAAAAGCGCGATGTAACCAACCCAGACCGCGACGCTAAAATTGTAGCCGAGCAAAAACTGCAACAACACTCCGCCCGTCAACGCGAAAGGAACCGCGAGAATCACGTGTGCGGCCTCCTTCACCGAGTGATAAACGATGTAAAGCAACAGAAAAATAATCAGTAGCACAGCAGGAACGATGACCTGTAGCGTGCGTTGTGCGTGAATCTGATTTTCATATTGCCCGCTCCATTCAATCGTCATTCCCGGCGGAAGTTTGATTTCCTTCTCGATGCGAGTTTTCAATTCCGTCACAAACCCGCCGAGATCGCGGTCCGTCACGTTGGCTTGAACGAACACGCGCAAACGCCCGTTCTCACTGGTAATTTCGCTCGGACCAACCACGCGTTTAATTTTGGCGAGTTGTCCGAGTGGAATCTGTTTTCCAGATGGAGTTGCCACCAGAATTTCACCGAGTCGTTCGATGTTGTTTCGCTCGTTCGCCTGAACCCGCACTTGGATTGGAAATCGCTGCCGTCCTTCAATGGTGGTGGTCACGTTCTTTCCACCAATGCCGGTTTCGACGACATCCAAAACATCCTGCACGCGTAGTCCGAAGCGTGCCATCGCAATACGATCGGCTTCAATTTCGAGGTAAGGTTTGCCTTGGACGCGCGACGCGGTGACACCGACTGCGCCGGAAACTTGCTGGACAATTTTTTCGATCTCAAACGCCTTTTGCTGAAGCGTGTCGAGATTATCACCGAGAATTTTTACGCCGACCTGCGCGCGAATTCCCGTGCTCAACATCAAAATGCGATTCTCGATCGGCTGAAGAAACCCTGGAACATAACCGGGCACCTGGGTCATTTTCTGGGTGAGCTCAGTAATCAATTTTTCCCGAGTCATTCCTCGGCGCCATTCCGATTCCGGCTTGAGCATGATCGTTGTTTCGATCATTTCGACAGGCGCAGGATCCGTCGCGGTTTCGGCGCGGCCCAGTTTTCCACCGACCGATGCGACTTCCGGCGTTTCGCGAATAACGCGATCCTGCCACGACATGATTCGTTTTACCTCGGTCAATGACGTGCTCGGCAAGAGCACCGGCATGAAGAGCAAACTTCCTTCGTTGAGCGTCGGCATGAATTCACTGCCCATGCCGCGCAAGGCGCGATCTCCGAGTTTGAAGTTCGAAGTTTCAAGTTTTCGCAAAATAGGTTTCGGCAAACCAAGCGCGAGCAAAAGTGAAATTGCCAGAAGCGCGGCCGCAAAACTCAAAACGGTTTTGCGATGTTCGAGCGCCCAGTCGAGGATTGGGTTGTAGATTTTTAAAAGTCGGCTCATTACCCAATTTTTATCTTCGGAATGAAACGGGCCGCGCACGAGCAGCGTGCAAAGCACCGGGACAAACGTCACAGCCAGCAAAGTCGCGCCGATCATCGCGAACGTTTTTGCGAAGGCGAGCGGATGAAATAATTTTCCTTCCGCGCCGGACAGCGCGAACACTGGCACAAATGCCAGAATAATAATGATCATTGCAAAGAAAATGGGTCGACCCACTTGTTGCGCTGCCTCCAGGGTGATTTGCCAGGTTTCTTGTTTCGTGAGACGAGCGGATTTTGTTTCTTCGGCCCGCTCGCAGTGTCGAATCACATTTTCCGTCATCACAATTCCCGCATCGACGAGCACGCCGATGGCAATCGCAATTCCTGAAAGCGACATGATATTCGAGGTGATTCCGAATTGGCGCATCAGCACAAACGAAATCAAAATCGAAATTGGCAGAGGCAGCGTGACAATCAAAATGCTGCGGAAATGCCAAAGGAAAAGAATGTGAGCGAGGGTGACCAGAATAATTTCCTCGATGAGCGCGTGTTTCAGGGTGCCGATGGTGCGCTCGATTAATTCGCTGCGATCGTAAAAAGGCTTGATGCTCACGCCCGAAGGAAGACTTGCCGAGATCTGCTTGATTTTTTCCTTCACCCGCACGATGACGTCCCGCGCGTTTTCGCCCGTTCGCATGACCACGATTCCTCCAACGACTTCGTTTCCATTCACGTCGAGCGCGCCGCGGCGGAAATCGCCGCCAATTTGCACCGTTGCAATACTCTTTAAATAAATCGGCGTGCCGTTGACCTCTTTCAAAACCAGATTTTCTAAATCTTCAATTTTTTGAACAAGGCCGATGCCGCGCACGACGAATTCCATTCCGTTTTCCTCAATGACTTTTCCGCCGACGTTTAAATTCCCCTTGGCCACAGCATCCATGACTTCCTGCAATGAAATCTGTGCCGCCCGCATTTTCGTTGAGGAAACTTCGATTTGATATTGGCGCACAAATCCGCCGATGCTCGCGACTTCGGCGACGCCTTGCACGGAATTGAGTTGATAACGGACGAACCAATCCTGGATTGCGCGAAGCTGGCCCAGATCGTAGCCGCCGTCGGTGGATTTCTTTGGATCAACTTCGAGATAATATTGATAAACCCAACCCAAACCGGTTGCGTCCGGACCAAGCATCGGCGTGACGCCGCCCGGCAAAATTCCGCCAAGATAATTGAGACGTTCGAGTACGCGCGTGCGCGCAAAGTAGTTATCAATCTTGTCATCAAAGATGATGGTGATCAGCGAGAAGCCAAACATCGAATTGGCCCGCACGGTTTTCACTCCAGCGAGGCCCTGCAAATTCACGGAAAGAGGATAAGTAATTTGATCTTCCACTTCCTGAGGACTGCGCCCGGCCCAATCGGCAAAAACAATCACCTGGTTTTCGCTGAGGTCTGGAATGGCATCAACCGGCGTCGTGTAAAGAGCGCGGATTCCAAATGCGATGATGAATAGTGCGCCACACAAAACCAGAAAACGGTTGCGCAACGACCATTGGATAAGCTGACGAATCATATTTTTCCTCCGGATGGCACCTGTCTCTGGCGGATGCGAATGGAGCGCCGGCTTGTAACCGGCTTTGGGTTTTGAACGGGCGAAAAGCCGGTTGCAAACCGGCGCGACACCGGAAGAAGTATAAAACCTTGAGCTATGGACGAAGATTCGCACTCGCCGGAGACAGTCGCCACCCGGGAAGTTCTGGAATTTCTCACGGCTTTACCTCACTTCCGCAATCGAGCATTGCCGCGCCGAAGAACGGATTGTGCAGCGCGCCTTCAGTCTGAATCCAGTAACCATTTTTTGGCGAGCCGGGCACGGCTTGATCTGCCATTGGGCAGCGGTAAATTTTCACCACTTTGGACAACGAATCGTTTCGCAATATTTTGGCGAGTTCGACCGTCGCGGTGCTGAATGGAACAAATAGTTTTCGCGCCGAAGCCATGTCGTCCACCTTCGGCAAATGTCCCGCGCGCTCAATTTTTTCGACCCATATTTTGCGCTCAGGATCATCGGCGAAAATTTTGACCAGCGCAGGAAGAACCATGTGCAGTTTTGTGGCCTGTTCGTTGAAGGCTTTGAAGTCGTCACTGGCGAGAGCGCCTGACATCTGGCTGGCAACGCCGAAAAATTCCGCCGCGATTTTTTGTTGTGCCTCGCTTAACGGCGGCAACGCTTTGGGAGGGCCAACCGTCGCGTCGGCGCTTCCAGAAGCTGGCTCCGAGGTCGGCGCTCCGGCTTGATTGAATTGCGCTTGAGCGTCCATCAGCAGATTTCCCGAAGTGACCACGCGCTCGTCTTTGCTTAAACCTTCGCGCACCTGCCAACCTTCGTCGCCGAAAACGCCCAGCTTGATTTTTCGCAATTCGTAGGCTCCACCGCTTTGCTCCACGTAAACACGCGGTTCACCGCCGGGATTCAAAACGGCAGCGCGCGGCACAACGAGAGCATCTGGAAAATCAATCTTCACCAAACCTTCGGCATAGAGCCGGTGCAAAAGTTCGCGGCGAGCCGCGCCTTCCTTTTCGACAATTGGATTCAGAATTTCCACGCGAACTTTTGCGCTGCGGGTCGGGTCGTTCAGATTTGGATCAATGAAATTGATTTTTCCTTCGTATATTTTTCCAGGAACAGAAGGTGTGGTGACTTCAATTTTCTGCCCGATCTTCAACGAGGCCAAATCGCTTTCGTAAGCATCGAACCGGAACCACATCGTCGAGAAATCAGCGATCTCAAAAAGTTTTTCGCCCTCTTTCACATATTGACCTTCGTAAACGAAGCGACTCACAGCCGTGCCGGACATCGGCGAGACGATTTGCGTTTGGGTTTCTGCATTGCCGGATTTTTTCAACTCCTCAATTTGCGCATCAGTCAGTCCCAGCCGTTTCAATCTTTGCACCGTCGCATTGAGCATGCGTTTGTGTTCTTCCTGTAGAATCGCAACGCCATTAGTCGGCTCGCGCTGCACGACGACTAGATATTCGCGTTCGGCCGTCAAAAGATTTGGGCTGTAAAACGCGGCGAGCGGCTGTCCCTTTTCAACTTCAGCGCCAGTGTAATTCACAAACAGCTTTTCGATGCGACCATCGACGTAGGCGGAAATGATGCGATGCTTCGTGTCATCATCGTCAATTGTCCCGGCGACGCGCAACGTGCGGTAAAGCGTTTGGCGTTTCACAACTTCGGTTTGAACATGGATGACGCTGATCGAATTGGAATCAAGCGCGATCAGATTTTCGCTGAGCGCACCCTGCCCTTCATAAATCGGACTGAGGGTCATCTCGCAAATCGGACATTTGCCCGGCTTGTCGGACTTCACCTGCGGATGCATCGAGCATTGATAGAAACGAATTTTTCTTTCGCCGTTTTCTACAGCCGCACTGGAATCATGCGCGTGCGAAAAATGTTGCGCCGCCCACCAACCGCCGAGCGCGGCAACGGCAGCGACGAGCAAAATCAAAAATAGAGCTTTAATTTTCATAATTTATTTTTTTGGTTCAGGATTTTCGTTGCCGATCTGGGCGCCAATCATTTGCAATGCTTCGAGGTCCCCAAGCCCGCAACAAAGGACGAGTTCAGACATCATTTGATACTGCTCGGCGATAGCGCGCTCATACATGAGTTGCGCGTCGAGCAACATGCGGCGGGCGTCAAGCACATCGCGAAACATCCCCGCATTCGATTCCCAACCGCCACGAGCGCTTTCGAGTGCAATCCGGCTTCGCGGAAGAATTTCATCGCGATAAAGCACCGCCTCCCGACGCGCCTCATCAATTTTCACTATGAGATTGTGAATCTCGTTGCGGATGGACAGTTCATAATCAGCGGAATCGAGTTCAATCGCTTCCTTTTTCGCTTCATCGCGTTTGATCGCGGCATCGTATTTTTTCCGGTTGCCCCAGGGCAAATTGAAACTGAGGATCACCGCCCCTTGTCGAAAATCGCCGTTGCCGCTGTAATTTCGAGCCTCCGCCCCAACGGCAAAATCGGGATAGCGCTCGCGCCGCGTCTTTTCCGTCGATGCCGACGCCTGCTCGATTTGCCGACGCATCATTTTCAATTTCGGCTCGTATTTCACTGCCAGTTTGACGAGTTGTTCGCTGTATAAAACTGGCGAAGCAATCGGCGGTAATTCCAACATCGGCCAAGGCGAATTGAATTTGCGATTCAGCAGCCGATTCAAATTCACGCGCTCGTGTTCGAGCATTTGCGCATCAGTTTTCAATTGCTCCGCGCGTTTGGAGCGTTCGTTTTGCATCCGTAAAACATCGAATTGAGTGGCTTGCCCAAGCTCGTAGCGTTGCTCAGCCACCGCCAGCATCGTGTCAAGCCAGGCCAAATCTTGTTGAGCAATTTCCAGAGTGCGATTCGCGAGCGCGGTTTTGAAAACATTTTGCGCAATCTCTTTTCGCAATTGTTGAAACTGAAAATCGGCATTGGCCAGCTCAACTTTTGTTCCTGATTCCGCAAAAATCCGGGCCGCCTTCGGTTTGCCGAACAGCGGCAATTTTTGTTCGATTCCATAGATTAGATCGCCGTCATCCGCGCGCGTCGTCCGCTCCGCTGCACTCACACCCATGCGAGCGGTTGGATCTTCCCAGGAGCGAATGGTTTGTTCGTCAGCGCGTGCGGCATTGACGCGCGCGTCAGCAGATTTGAGCGCGGGATTGTTAGTGCGCGCCTCGTCGGCCAGCGCGTTGATAAATGCGGGCGTCACTTGCACCACATTTGTCGGTGACAAATTCGACTCGGCCAACAGCGTTCCAACTGTGGCGCTGCACATGACTAGACTGACGTAAAATTTCATAAATTATCAGAAAAACAACGAACGGAAAAAGACACACTGCGCCTGTTCAGGGCACACCAATGGCGTGGAAAGGAGAGGTCAGATTAGATAACTGCAATTCCACTCGTAAAGCGGAACGTGAGCTATATGGAGAGATGAAAACGGCGCAAACGAAATTGGCTCGGCAATTTTTTCGCGATCTGGCAGCAGCATTGAAACGACCGCTGCAATGATTTGAAGATTGTCTTGTGAAACAGTGCGGACCGGAGAAGCGGGAACAGGTTGAGGGACTGACGTCGGCTGAGCGACGCAGCAATCCATTTTCTTGCAGGCGCAGCAACCGCACACCTGCGATTTTGTTGGCGTGACGGGCTGAACTGCGAAAACAGTCTGCGTCCCAACCAGCATGACGCTGGCTAGGATCACAAAAGTTGTTTTCAAAAAATTCATCGGTTAAGACTTTTTATTCTTCGCTTCGGCTGCTTCGATTTTCTTGATATACTTGGCCGAATCCTTTTTGAAGTCTTTCAAACAGGATTTGCAGCAGAGTTTCACTTCGCGACCTTCGTGCGTGAAGACATACGGGGCACCCATTTCGCCGAGCTTTTCGTCCGAGACAGGACAGGTTTTGAGAGTGTAGGGCTTGGCTTTTTCCGCCTTCTTTTCTTCCGCAGCGCCAGAGGTAAATGGAGCAACGAGAAATCCCATGAGCAACGTGGCGACGGCAATCTGTTTCAAGCATTTCATATTTTTCATTAACAGTTTAGACGCTTTTTCACAAAAAATCACTCAAAATTTTCCCCGTCAAGTATTCCACGTGTTTTCCAAGCCAATCCGATGGTCAGAAACAAAGAAGCAAGCGGATTCAACGAACGAAACCACTGTGACTTTTAGCTCTTGGAGCCTGCTCCTTGCTTCGACACACGCAAGTTGGCTCCATATCACAATTTTGTTTGGCGCAGTCGCAGTGCGTTGGTGATAACTGAAACCGAACTCAAACTCATCGCTGCGCCTGCAATCATGGGACTCAACAGCACTCCGAAGAATGGGTAGAGCAAACCCGCTGCGATGGGGATGCCGAGCGCGTTGTAGAAAAATGCAAAAAACAAATTCTGCCGAATGTTCCGCATCGTGGCGCGACTGAGATGAATCGCTTTAACAATGGCGCGCAAGTCTCCTTTTACCAAAGTGACTCCGGCGCTTTGCATCGCCACGTCGGTTCCCGTCCCCATGGCGATTCCGACATCCGCCGCTGCCAGCGCGGGCGCATCGTTGATACCGTCGCCAGCCATCGCCACGATTTTTCCTTGGTGCCGAAGTTTTTGGACGCGCACGCTTTTGGCCTGCGGTTCAACCTCGGCTTCCACCGAATCAATGCCAAGCGTCTTGGCCACAGCGTCGGCGGTGCGGCGATTGTCTCCAGTGACCATGACGATTTCCAAACCGAGCGCACGCAGATCACGAATCGCGTCTGTCGTGGTGGATTTTATCGGGTCAGCCACCGCAAGCAAACCAGCCGCTTTTCTGTTCACGGCAACGAAGACAACGGTTTGTCCGGTTTGCTGGAGTTGTTCGGCCTTGGATTCGAGATTTCCAAGGTCAGTGATTCCTTCTGCACGAAGAAAATTGGGTTTGCCGACGAGAACAGTTTGATTCGCCACCCGACCAAAGACACCGCCGCCCGTGACAGAACGAAACTCGGGGACCGTTTCAAGTTTGAGATTTTTCGTTTTCGCGCCGGTCACGATGGCAGCGGCCAACGGATGTTCGCTGCTTTGTTCCAGCGAAGCGGCCAGGCGCAGGAGTTCGTTTTGGTCTAGGCCTTCGACCGCGATCGTCTCCATCAAACGCGGTTTGCCGTCAGTGAGCGTCCCGGTTTTGTCCACAATGAGCGTGGTAATTTTTCCAAGGCGTTCGAGAGCTTCCGCGCTTTTCATCAGCACACCTTCCTGAGCGCCGCGACCCACGCCGACCATGATCGACATCGGCGTAGCCAAACCGAGCGCGCAAGGACACGCGATAATCAGCACCGCCACGGCATTGACGATGGCATGAGCGAGACGCGGTTCCGGCCCAAACCACATCCAGAGCGCAAATGTCAAAATCGCAACAGCCACAACGGTCGGAACAAAAATGGTGGCGACCTTGTCCGCCAGTCCCTGGATCGGCGCGCGACTGCGTTGCGCTTCGGCCACCATGTTCACGATTTGTGCCAGCATCGTGTCGCGTCCGACTTTTTCCGCGCGCATGACGAAACCGCCCGTGCCATTGACGGTGCCGCCGGTTATTTTGTTGCCGACATTTTTCTCCACGGGCAACGATTCGCCGGTGATCATGGATTCCTCGACGCTGGAGCGGCCTTCCGTGACCACGCCATCCACCGGAACTTTGTCGCCTGGTCGAACGCGCAACAAATCGCCGGCATGGACTTGTTCGAGCGGAATTTCCTCATCGCCATTCCTGCCAATGCGCCGCACGACGGGCGGGGCGAGATTTAGCAACGCTTTGATCGCGCTGCCCGTCCGACTGCGGGCGCGCAGTTCGAGAACTTGTCCGAGAAGAACGAGAACAACTATCACCGCCGCCGCTTCAAAATAAATTCCCAATCCGCCGTGCAATTGCATTGCTGGAGGAAAAATCCCCGGCGCCAACATGGCAACCGCGCTGTAAACGAACGCCGTGCCGACGCCGATGGCGATTAGCGTGAACATATTCCAATGCCACGTCACGAGTGAGCGCCATCCTCTTCGAAAGAACGGCCAACCCGCCCATAAAACGACCGGCGTTGAAAGAGCGAATTGCAGCCAGCGTGAGACTGAACCACTCGCCCACGAGTCATGCGCCAGCGACGGAATCAGGTGCGCCATCGCCAGCACGAACACGGGCAACGTGAGCGCTGCGCCGATCCAAAAGCGTCGCGTCATGTCGCGAAGTTCTGCGTCGTCTTCCGCATCGTCGGACGCCTTCACGTTTTTTAGCTCAAGCGCCATCCCGCAAATCGGACAATCGCTTGGATGATCCTGCTGGATTTCCGGGTGCATCGGGCAGGTGTAAATTGTTTTCTCCGCGGCCAGCCACGAAGGATTGCGTTCCAAAGCCATGCCGCATTTTGGGCAATCCCCTGGCTGGTTGGATTCCACGCCTGGACACATGGGGCAAAAATATTTCGCGGCGGCGGACGGCTTCACTGCGTCCGAGGAATCATGTCCGCCACAACACGATTTGGGTTCGGGCGTCGTTGGTTTCGCTTTTGGGGCAGAGCAGCACGAATGTTCTTCGCGGGAAGGCTCCTCGTGTTTTTCATGGACGTGAGCCGTTTTGACTGAACAGCAATCCTGCGCCGACTCGGTCGCCGTTAACGGAATTGTTTCCGGTTGGCCGATGAATTTCTGGCGGCAATGTTCGCTGCAAAAATAAAATATTTCTCCGTCGCGAGCCGTAGAAATCGCGGAGGATTCATCAACCGTCATGCCGCAAATCGGATCTTTTTTCATAATTCAAAAATGGGCTGCGCAGTTCCAGCAACGCCGCCAACGTGACGGCAAGCGAGATTCCGATCTCCTCGAACTCGGCTTGTAACGAACGGTTGTTCACCGGCGCAATGGTCACAGCGGATTGCGCGGTGAGATTGGTTTGGAGCAAAGCGTTCAGCACCCCGTCGCTCATTCCGCGCATTTGCTGCCCCGTGCGCATGGCGACCATTTTATTCACGTCGTCCAGCGCGGCTTTCGGATTCGCGCTCGTGCATCCGACTAATGCCGGCGGCAGCATCGCCGAAAAAATCATCGGTTTTATCATTGTCATCATTTGTAAATTGTTCCGTTGCCGGCATTGTTACTGGCAACGGATTGATTGGAAATGATTACATGGTCGCGTGTTCTTCGAGCGTCTCGAGGGCGGCGCCCATTTGCTTCAAGTTCGCTTCGGTCTTGGCTTGGTCGCCAGAATCGCCGATTTGTCAAGGGCTTCGGCCAGTTGCGAAACTCGCTTGACAGCATCCTCAACCATTTTCTTCATGTCGGGATTCGCTTTCGCTGGCAATGCCTTGGCAAGGTCACGAATCGCAAAGGCGTGCTCGTGAACTACGTCCAGCTTCTTCGCTTTCACAGTAGCAGCCAACTCCACATGGCGCTGGTGGATTTCTTTCAAAATCCCATCGCCAGCGCGGGCGCGATGGTCAAAATATTTTTCTTCATGTGTGTGGTTTATCTATCAGTGATGGGGGCGGGAGGCTGACGACGAAGCACGCCGCCAACCTTGTTGCCGAGGGCGAGCTATTTTTTCTCGAATTGCGCTTCCAACACCTTGAGCACGCCGTCCAGCTTTTTGAGCAGCGCTTCCGTTTCCACCTGCTTGCCGTCGTCGCCAGCCTTGTCGAGGTCGTCGGCAAGCTTGGCGATGTTTTTGACCGCGCCTTCGACCTGCTTCTTCTTCTCGGCGGCAGCCTTGGCGGGAAGCGCCTTGGCGAGGTCGCGGATGGCAAAGGCGTGATGATGCACGTCCGCCAGCTTTTTGTTTTTGACGGTTTCGGCGAGTTCCATGTGTTCCGTGTGGATAGCCTTGAAGATGCCTTCCGTGGTGTCAGGTATCTTCGTCTTGGCCTCCTTTTCCTCATCAGCAAAGGCGCGGGTTGTTCCAAGGCTCATCAAACCGATGGCAGCGCAAAGCCCCATCGCCAGTAGTGTTTTTGTTTTCATAATGTTTTGTTTTCGTTTTCTTCTCCAACGCCAGACGTGACACCAGACACAGCCAACTTGGCGGGGGCATCTTGTTTGTGGGATTGAAGAAAATCTTTTGGGCTGCTGCCCGTTATTGCTGGCATGGCGTCGAGTGCGTCCACTTGGTCACGGGCCACATATTCCTCGGCAGCCTTGCGGCCAAATTTGAAGAAAACCGCCGGAGTCACCGCCATGTCCAAAATCGTGGAACTAATCAATCCGCCGAGAATTACCACTGCGACGGGGAAAAGGATTTCCTTTCCGGGTTGGCCAGCGGACAGCACGAGCGGGACGAGCGCCAGACCCGCGACAGCGGCGGTCATCGTGACTGGAACGAGCCGTTCAAGTGAACCGCGAATAATCATGTGTTCACTAAACTTTTCGCCTTCGTGTTCCATCAAATGGATGTAATGGGAAATCATCATAATCGTGTTGCGCGAAGCGATGCCGGCGAGCGTGATGAGTCCGACGAGCGTGGCAATGGAGACTTTGCCTACCATCAAGTAGGTCAAAATCAGTCCGCCCATGAACGCCAAAGGAATGTTCAGAAGAATCTGCGCGACAATCATCATCGAGCGGAAGTGCGAGTAGAGAACCAGGAACATCGTCGCCAGCGTGACGATGGAAAGAATGCCGATTAACTTCGTTGCTTCCTGCTGGCTTTGGAATTGCCCTTCGTAACTGATGAAGAAGCCGGTGGGCAGGTGAACCTTCTCGTTAATTTTCTTTTGAATTTCCGTAACCACCGCGCCGAGGTCGCGGCCGGAAACATTCGCTTGAACGACGATGCGGCGTTGCACGTTCTCGCGGTTGATGATGTTCGGGCCTTTGCCTTCCAGCACATTGGCCAGCAAGGAGAGCGGAACTTTTTGGCCTTTCCCGGTATCCACGAGCGAATTGCGAATGGCTTCCGCATTGTCGCGCGACGCTTCATCATAGCGCACCACAACGTCGTAAGTTTTTTGGCCGTCGAGCACTTGCGCCACCGCGCGTCCGTTCAACGCGGTTTCGAGGAGTTCGTTAAGTTCGCCAACTTGCACGCCATAGAGTCTGGCTTTTTCACGGTCGGCCTGAACTTTCACCTGCGGCATCAAAACCTGTTTTTCAATTTGCAGGTCAACGATTCCCTCCACGGTTTTCATCTGCGCTTCAACTTCGGCAGCAGCGGGACGAAGTTCGTCCAGATTTTCTCCAAAGATTTTAACGGCGATTTGTGCGCGGACACCGGATAGAAGATGGTCGAGCCGATGAGAAATGGGCTGGCCCACGCTCAGGACTACTCCAGGAATTTGCCCAAGCTTGTCGCGCACGTCATCGAGGATTTGTTCGCGCGTCCGTTTTGATTTTTTGAAATCCACGTCGATTTCGGAGTAGTGAATACCTTCAGCATGTTCGTCCAATTCGGCGCGGCCTGTGCGTCGGCCAGTCGAAATAACTTCGGGAACACTGAGCAAAAGTTTTTCGGCAATGATTCCAATGCGGTCGGACTGTTGTAGCGAAGTGCCGGGCGCAGAAACGACATTGATGGTCGCTGTCCCTTCGTTGAACTCCGGCAAAAATTCCTTGCCCATGATTGGGTAAAGCGCGAACGAACCGACAACGAGAATCAGAGCGATGGAAATGATCAGCCACGGATGACGCAGCGTGTATTTGAGCACAACCGCACGGTCGAAATTCTTGAGTTGGCGCACGAGCCAGCCGTCTTTTTCATCGGACATGCGTTTCATGCGCGGAAGCAAATACGAACAAAGCGCAGGAATGACCGTGAGCGAAACAATGAAGGACGCAATCATCGCCACGATGCAAGCCACGCCAATGGGCGCGAACAATCGGCCTTCGATACCGCCCAAGCCAAAGAGCGGGATGAAAACCAAAATGATTAACAACGTGGCAAACAGAATTGAATTCCGAACTTCCGCCGAAGCGCTCGCAATAACTCGCAGGATTGGTTTCGGTTGCGCGGCGTGACGGTTTTCGCGCAAACGGCGGAACACATTTTCCACATCAACAATCGCGTCATCCACCACCATGCCGATGGCGACGGCCAGACCGCCGAGCGTCATGGTGTTAATGGTGATTCCCGCAAATTTGAAATAGAGAATCGTCACGACAAACGAAAGCGGGATGGCCGTGAGCGTGATGAAGGTCGTGCGGAAATTTAGCAGGAACAGGAAAAGAATAATCACGACCATGATGGCTCCATCACGAATGGCTTCCTCAACATTGGTGATGGCGGAGTTGATGAATTTGGCCTGCTTAAAAAGAGGCGTGATTTGAACGTCAGCGGGCAAGCCCTTTTTGATTTCGGCGAGAGCTTTCTCTACTTCCGCCGTGAGCTTGATCGTGTCGAGACCCGGCTGCTTTTGGACAGAAACAATCACGGCGGGAGAACCATTGACGCCAGCATCACCGCGCATGACTTGTTTGCCGAATTTCACTTCGGCCACGTCTTTGAGCAGAATGGGAACGCCGTTGCGCGTTTCAATGACGGAGTTGGCGATGTCGTCAATGGACGTGGTGCGTCCGATATTGCGAATGAGCGCTTCCTGATTTGCGCCTTCCACGAAACCACCGGCGGTGTTGACTTGAGATTTCTCGGCGGCGTCCAAAACCTGTTTCAACGTCACTCCGAACGACGCCATTTTTTCCGGCGAAACCAGGATTTGATATTGTTTAACTCCGCCGCCGATTGCGATGACTTGGGAAACGCCGGGAATCGTGAGCAAGCGCGGGCGAATCGTCCAATCAGCAATGCTGCGAACGTCCATTGGCAAAGTTTTTCCGCCGTCGCTCGACAAACCGATCAACATGATTTCGCCCATGATGGAAGAAATCGGCCCCATCACCGGGCTGACATTTTTCGGCAATTTTTCCGCAGCGAGTTGCAATCGTTCCTGCACCAATTGCCGCGCGCGATAAATCTCCATGCCCCAATCAAATTCCACATAAAGAATCGAAAGCCCGATGCCGGAATTGGAACGCACTCGCTTGACGCCGGGCGCACCGTTCAGCGCGGTTTCCAAAGGCCGCGTGACAAGCGTCTCGACTTCTTCCGGCGCAAGACCCGGAGCTTCCGTCAGGATGTTGACCGTAGGACGATTCAAGTCGGGAAAGACATCCACCGGCAATTGCAGAACCGTCATCACGCCGTAGGCGAGGAGCAAAACGCTGGCGGCGACAATGAACAGCCGGTTGCGTAACGAAAATTGGATCAGGCGATTTAACATGTGATTCCTATTTTGAAACCGTGTCGCTACAAGGTTGAGTGGAAGCAGTCGCTTGCGGCGAAGGACGCTTTCGCACGAGTAAAAGGATTGCGTTCAACAAAAGCAGAACGGCGATGGTGATTCCCATCCAGAGAAATGGGGCTTTCGGGAAATGACTCTGTTCCGTAGCGGCATGACTGTCATCGTGCGCCGCTGCCGGAGCGTTTGTGCCGACAGCTTTTTCCGGCGCTTTGCGCGAAGTGACGTATTGCAGTTGATAATTGCCGACCGTGACAATTTTATCGCTTGGAAAAACGCCTTCGACAATTTCGACAAAACGGTCGTCTTTCATTCCGGTCACGACCGTTCGTTTTTCAAAAACCAATTCGTTGGTGTCCGATTGCACAAACACGAACAAATTCCCTGCCTCACCCAGCACGGCGCTGGGCGGAACGGCAACGACGGAATCCGCCTCAGCCGTGACAATGTTCAGCCGCGCTCGCATGTTCGGGCGCAACTTGGCGTCAGGATTTTTGATGTGAACCCAAACTTTGAGCGTGCGACTTTCGGCGTCGAGCGCGCCGCTGAGCAAATCCACCGTGCCGGTGAAGGTTTCCTTTGGAAAAGACTCAACCGAAACGCGAACTTTTTGACCGATTTTTACATTGGCAACTTGTCCCTCAAAAATGCGGCCTTCCGCATAGACTTCCGACAAGTCCGCGATTTCCAAAAGATGCTTGTCCGGTTCGACGGTGTCTCCCAACACGGCCTCTTGATGCAGAACGATTCCATCAATAGGCGCAAAAAGTTGAACGCGGGGAGGCGGCTCGCCCAGTTGACGGCTTTCCACTTGCAAAACTGCTTCGCCCTTTTTGACCGCCTGGCCTTCGGCAGTTTTTAACTGAATGACGCGACCAGGAATCCGGCTGCTCACCGCTGCGGCGTGATTTGGAATGATCTCGATTTGGCCAATGACCGTAAAAGTTTTCTCCAGCGTTTGCAGCGCGGCTTCTTCGACGGTTAGACCAAGGTTTTTTTTTGCTTCTTCGGAAATTGTAATCGGCCCTTTGATTGCGCCTTCACCATCTTCACCGGGCGCTTTGTCATGTCCGGCGTGAGGAAAGGCAGGCGGTGCGAAGGCAAAGGTAAAAAAGAACAGCGCGTAAATTTTTAAATAATTTGGTTTCATGGTTTGTTCGATGATTGAGATTTTAAAAACGAACTGGTTGCCGAAGCGGTTTCCAAATCCGTCTGAGCGCGGGCAAACTGGCCAACGGTTTCCCAGAAGGATTGGCGGAGAGCAGCGAGTTGCTGTTGTGCCTGGATAACTTGGGCGATGCTCACCAGACCTTGTGCGTAACCTTTTTGGAGCAATGCAATATTATCTTCTGCGAGTTTAAGGGTTTCCTGACGGTATTGCTGAATGAGCGGTTGCAGTTGCTCCAGCCGATTAAAAGCGATTTGAACTTCGGCAAGAATAGTCAAATCCAGCGCGGCTAATTCGGCCTTTGCTCTTTCCTCAGTCGCACGAGCTTCGGCAATTCGCCCTTGGTTTTTGTTCCAGAGCGGCAACGGAATAGAAAGACTTAGGCCAACAAACTGATCCTCCTTGTTACCAATCGGAGCATTAAAAACTTGTCGATCCCGACTATAGTCAAAACCCACACTCCAATCTTCCCATTTTAAAGCGCAAGCCAATTTCACTTCGGCGGCTCCGCGATCAATCGAGAGGATCGCTTGCTGGCGGTCAGGACGGAAGGCCAAAACTTTCTGGCGCAGCTCGTTCAGCGACATTGGGACAGGCGCGGTATTTAATTCGCCAATTATTTCCAGCGGCTCTTTCGCACCGCGTCCGAGTAGCCGGTTTAGCTCAGAGAGAGAAGCGCTTTGTTCGATTTGAAATTGGTTTTGCGCCAAACGAAGCCGTTGTAATTCCAGCTTGGCGAGATTGACATCCGTGACAGAAACTTCAGCAACCGTGAGACGCTTTTCCGAAACCTGCACTAATTGTTCGAGAAATTTCGCCGTATCGTCACTGGTTTTTAACAACTCCTTGAGCACAAGCACGGAGCGGCTTTTTGCCAACACCTCGCCAATCAATAACCGCTCGCGATTGCGAATTTCCGCCCAAGCCAGCGCTACATCCACACGGCCCACGGCTTTGGCTTTTTGCAGTCGGCCCGTGATGGGAAAGCGTTGCTTGAAACCGGCGGAAAAAGAATATTCACCTTCATTGGCAAAGGGCGTGTCTCGTTGGCGGCTCAATTCAAAATCTGGATTCGGCCACAAGCCAGCCTGCTTCAAACGCCCTTCCGCCTGCTGAACGGCAAAGCGTGCCGCCGCCAAATCACGATTAGTTTCCAGCGCGATGGATGCGGCATCCTGCGGCGTTAGTTTCGTCGGCGTATTTTCAGCGAACACACTTCGACCAGCGAGCAGCAGAACTAAATAACTCAGTAAAAATTTCGACATAATTTCGGTTTATATTTTTGGCAGAAATATTTTTTCCCACCGATGGATAGAATTTCTCCGTGTTTTAAAAGGCGCGGATACGGGAAAGAATCTGAATCTGGAAAACGCGGTCGCGTTACGGATTCAAATTAAGCGACGAGCGGAGGAGCGTGACTGAAAATCGCCGAGCCAAGATACACTTCATGCGTGTCCATCGGAACACGGTCGGGTGACTGGCGAAGATTTTGAATTTCAGGCTGAACAAAAGTTGAAGCCTGTGACAACCAGAGAAAATTAAGTGAAGCAATGACTCCAAAATCTGGCTTCGTCAGAATTGCGGAATGAGACGTTGAAGAAACTGTTTTTAACGCTTGGCAAAATGGATCGTCGTGGCTTTTGCCGGACGAATTATTGTCCTGATGCGAATCATTGTCGTGATGAGTTTCAACATGAACTGTCTCTGGGCTTATTTCAGAATGACTATGACCGATCAAAGGTTCCGCTGAACAAATTGCGACCGCTGCGACCCAAACAAACAACCACACCGCCGCAGAAATGCGGAGAATCGGTTTAAGTTTTCTGGTCAGCCTCATTTTCATTTTCTTCAGACGCGTTGGAACTTGCTTCGTTCAAAGTCAATTGTCAATCGGGTCTAACGTCCAGGTTAATACGCCACGCCTGAGCCAGACCCTCAAACTTTTTACAAATATTTACAGCGAGGAACGGGCAACTAAATTTTTTGAATCGGGTGCCGTACAATCTCACGTCAGTAAAACACTGGCACAATAAAAGAAATTATGAAAAAACAGTTCTAATCGCTCTACCTATTCTCGGCGCTGGAATTGCAACATCGAAAGCAGATGCGGGTTTCAGCATTTCATTCGACAATCATCACGGTCATCCTCAGCGCGCTGCTCGTTACCATGCACCGGCTCCGATTGATTCGGCCCTGGTGATTATTGAGCAACCGCGCGTAATATACAGCGAGCCACGTGACGTTTATCAACCTTCTCACAGTGACTATCACCATCAGCATGCTGACGGATATAAGTATGGTTATTAATTTAGCCGTGACCTTTTGAATTACATCATAGCGCTGCCGAAAACCCTCGGCAGGGCTTTTTTCCGTCAATGTTTCTCGACCAGAGCCATGCCGCATTTTGGACATTTGCCCGGAGCGTCTTGCACCACTTCCGGGTGCATGGTGCAAGTGTATTGGTGAGCGTGAGGAGCCGCCGAGTCGTGTTCGGATTTTTTACATCCATTCACGCCGATTACAGTGATACCAATCGCCAGCGCGAATAGCAGCAACACCAGCCGTTTTGTTTTTTTCATATTTCATTTTTTTGTTTTGTTAATCCATCAGAAATCTTTTTCCACGGTGTCGCACCGCTTCCGCAATTGTTGACGAGCCCGGTAGATTCGCATTTCCACCGTCTTGACCGTGCAGTTCAAAATTGCCGCAATTTCTGCCTGTGACTTGTCTTCGTATTCCGCAAGCACGAGCGGGACGCGCAAATCCTCCGGCAGCGCGGCCACCGTCTGACGAATCGCCTCAGCCCGTTCTTCCGTTTGTAATATCTCGAACGGGGAAACTTCCGACGCAGCAATGAACTCTCCTAAACTTCGCTCCGTTTGCTGGTTCTTCGCTTCCAACGAAACTTCGGGGTGCCTCGCTTTCCAGCGAAAACTGGAGCGCGCCAGATTCGTGGCAATGGCATAAAGCCAGGTGGAAAATTTGGAATCACCTCTGAACTTTCCGCGATTCTGATAAACTTTCACGAAAGTTTCCTGCGCCAGATCCGCCGCGTCCGTTTCGTTTTGCAACAGGCGGATGAGATAATGGAAAAGTTTTTCGCCATGCCGTTCCATGAGATTGTTGAGCGCAGCGTCGCGACCGACAGCGAGCGCCGCCATATCCACGCCGTCCAATTCATCCCCGTTTTGATTCATGGATTCTGGCGGTTATTTCGACAGGACAGATTGTTGCCGCATCATGGCCAAATAACGTTGGCCCTGTTGAGGCGGCATCTGGCGGCTGACTTCATAAAAATGTTGGAGCAACATTTTCTGACATTCCAGACGGAGGCCGGCTGCTTCCGTCATTTTCGTTTCGATGTCCGGCGTGATCGCGTTGGTTTGCAGCACAAGGCTCTCAAGTTCCATGTTCAATTTGTCGATGCGGTCGCACATTTTCTTACAGTGCGGCATGTAGTCCAAGTGCAGTTGGCAAACTTTGGTGAACGCCGCGTCGTTGAGTTGAAATTCAAATTTCACCCAAGCCAGTTCGGGCGGTGAGCTTTGCAACATTTGGTTATGTTTTGTTGCGCCGGGAAAATAAAAGAGACAATAGCCCGCAACGGCTACGATCAAACCGAGAAGCAAAATAAATGAGAGGCGTTTCATCTTTAATGGCGCGGGGTTTGGTAGGGATCAACCGATTGGACGTAGAGCCGTTCGAGCGTCGAATCCACTTTTGCGGTTCTTCGTTCGACCTGCCACAGACCCGCGCTCATTCCGACTGCGAGAAGAACGACAACATAAGAGACAGCCAAGACGGGACGAGCGAAAAGCATTTCAATGGATCGCAGAAAATTCCAGCGCGTGGTTTTTCCCTCGGTTTCGGCTCGCTCGATTCGACGCCAGACCTGCTCTTGAAATCGTGGCGGCAAGGGCGACTGCTCTTTCCACTCCCGCAGTGTTATGCGGAGCATTTCATCATCATTGCGCTGATTGTTTTTCATTTTAAAAAGCGGGCGGTGGATGAACCACTCACCCGCATTGAAGTTACACTTTTCAAAGCGATTGACACGCTTACTTCATCGCAGTCGTCATGCAGCATTTTTTGCAAGCAGGCGAGCCGTCCTTTTCCTTCGGCGACAGGGGACAATTTTTAACCATCGCCAGCGTGTCCGCATTTTTCTGCGAGCCAGCCGCCACAACCGGATGCCTCATGCTCTTTGATCGAGCAGCATTCCCTGTCGCTGTTTGGCTAAAAACAAAATCGGCATCTTTTGAATTGTCCGAAATGGTTCTGGTTTGATTCTCCGAAGCGCGGGGAGACAATAGCGGCTCACCTGCTTGAACGCCACTGATCGCGGTAAGAGCCGTGGCAACTAACGCTGCGAGTAACATTTTTGTTTTCATATTTTTATTCTTTCTAGTGGTTTTCCACTACTCTTAATACGCCGCCGCCAAGACAACCCCTCAGAATCTTTTTAACCAACGCAACATGTCGGAAGAAAAGAAAAAGGAGCATCCAGTGGATGCTCCCCCCGCAAGTTTAGCTCACGGCTTAACTCGGATTGCGTGGGTCGAATGCGACATCCAATCCAACACAGGTCTGGCAATTTCGACTAATCTTTCTTTTCCATGCCTTTGGTCAGGTCGCCTTTTTTCACTGAGCAGCAGAAGGCCATATCGCTGCCGCATTTGGAGCAGACGTGGGTAACATGATCAGTGGCTTGTTTTCCAACGCCGGTGGTTTTGATGACTTGCCCGCAACCCGGACATTGATGTTCTCCACGCACGCGAGTTTTTTTGACCGATCCTTTTCCTTCTTCAAGGTAGGAAACCATCGTGGTTTTGCATTTCGGGCAGGACATCATGACCATGTCGCCAGGTTGCAATGCATCAATGTCTTTTACAGTGTCGATTGGTTTTGCAATCAACGCTTCAGCTCCTGCTCCTTTTTGGGCTTGAGCTTCAGACGGAACCAATGTGATGAAGGCACTCGTGATGGCCATTGCCGTAACGACTGCCAGTTTATGGATGAGTTTTGTTTTCATAGTTATTTTCGTTTGATTTGTTCAGCGGGATTCTTGTCCCGATCGCAACTTCCGCGAAATCAAAACACAACGCTTCCCGTTTATTGGTCAAAGCTGAACATCTTTTGGTCAGTCGGCGTTCAGGGGCTTTAGCTGAAAATTTTCGCGACGATCTTTGATAAGAAAAACCTAACTTCTGATTGCAACTTGCGTGCGGACAATTCACAAACATTGCCGCCGAATAAAAACCAGCTACATTGCCGTCCATAACCGTATGACACGCCAGCAAATTCTCGATCTCTACTTCATGGAAGCGCGCGCCAAAGTAATTGATTTGGCGGCGTTCATGGATCGGGTTGAGCGCGCTACTGGTGATGAAGATTTTCGGATGAAAGCATTTCGCGAAGCTTTGAAGGAATTGGAAAAAGGAAATTCGGATAGAGCGAAACGGGTTTTGCTTTCCTTGAGTGATCCGACGACAGGGCCAATTCCTGCGGCAACAACGAAAGCTGCGTCAGGAGCTTATCCGGAAATAAAATAAATTGAGCCACAGATTACACGGATGACAATGACACAGATTTTGATTTTTTAATCCGTGAAATCTGTGTCACCCGTGGCTAAATAAAAATCATGCGTTACATCGAACCACACGGACACATGGTCAGCCGCACGACGGATGATTACATCGACATGGCGACGGCGGGTTGCGCTTGTGTTTGCGAGCCAGCGTTTTGGGCGGGCTTTGATCGCAGTTCCGCCGACGGCTTTTACGATTACTTTTGCCAGCTCACCGAACACGAACCGAAACGCGCCGCGAAGTTTGGCATTCCGCATTTCTGTTGGCTCTGCATCAATCCAAAAGAATCCGAAGACGTTAAACTCGCTCAGGAGGTCATTTCCCTTATCCCGAAGTTCATTGATCGGCCAAACGTTCTCGGCATCGGCGAAATTGGTTTGAACAAAAATTCGCGCAACGAATTAAAAGTTCTCGAAATGCACATCGAAGTTGCCGCGCGACATGATCAACTTGTTCTCGTCCACACGCCGCATCTCGAAGATAAGTTGAAGGGAACCAAGCTCATTATCGATGCGCTCAAAAACGACAAACGCATCCGCCCCGAACGCGTCATCATCGACCACGTCGAGGAACACACGATTCAACTCGTGCTCGACGCCGGTTTCTGGGCAGGCATGACGCTCTACCCGGAATCGAAATGCACCCCGGCGCGCGCGATCGACATGGTGGAAGTTTATGGCAACGAACGCATCTGGATGAACAGCGCGTGCGATTGGGGCGTGAGTGTTCCGCTGGCCGTTCCACGCACTGCGCTCGAAATGAAGCGGCGCGGGCACACCTCCGATCTGGTGGATAAAGTGGTTTACCAAAATCCGCTGAAATTTTTAAGCCAGACGCCGAAGTTTAAGATTTAATTTTTAGCCACGGATGACACAGATTTCACAGATTGATTTGGCGGGAGGCAAAAAGCAGATGGCAACTTTGCTTCATCAAGAAATCACAAAGGAAATGATCGGGGCAGCTTTTGAAGTTTATAACCAACTCGGTTACGGCTATCTCGAAAAAGTTTATCAGCGCGCGATGCCAGCGGAATTGCTTCGACGTAATCTCCAGTGTGAATTAGAGCATCCAATAACAGTCCGTTACAAAGAAATCATAGTCGGCGAATATCAAGCAGACCTTCTGGTGGGCGGAAAGGTCATCGTTGAATTGAAAGTTGCGCCAACTTACTCTCCATCTGGCGAAGCAAAGTTGAATTTAAAAGAGTCGTATTTTAATCCGTGAAATCTGTGTCATCCGTGGCTAAAAAATGAAACTCAACCACGGCCTTCATCTGGCCTACTGCACCAACATTCATCGTGGTGAAAGCTGGCCGGAGACCTTTGCCGCGCTCCAGCAATACACCCTGGCGGTGCGGGATCGCGTCAGCCCGAATCAACCCTACGCCATTGGCCTTCGCCTCAGTGATCGCGCGGCGCATGACTTGTCTTTTCCAGCGGCCATCAATGCCTTCCGCAAGTGGCTTGATCAAAATAATTGTTACGTTTTTACGATCAACGGATTTCCTTTCGGACGTTTTCACGGCGGTCCCGTCAAAGAAAAAGTTTATTCGCCGGATTGGACTTCGCCGGATCGTTTGGCCTACACAAATCGGCTTTTCGATCTGCTGGCGCAATTGGTTCCTCCGGGAATTGAAGGCAGCGTCAGCACGGTGCCCGGATCGTTTAAAGAATTCATCAAAGCGCCGGATCAACTCAGGGCCATTCATAAAAACATTTTTCAATGCGTCGATCACATCGCGCGCGTCTGCCAGCAGACCGGACGCAAGTTGCATCTCGGCCTGGAACCGGAGCCGCTTTGCCTGTTGGAAACCACCAGCGAAACCGTCCATTTCTTCGATCGCCTTCGTGCGGAATATAATTGCGATCCGCGTCTTTACGAATTCCTTGGGGTGAACTACGACGCCTGCCATCTTGCCGTTGAATTTGAAGATCCAGCCACGTCGCTAAAAACCTTCGAGCAACATCAGGTCAAAATCAGCAAACTCCATCTAAGCTCGGCCTTGAAAGTGACTCCGACCGCAGAAGTGCGCGAGGCGCTAAAGGCTTTTTCTGACGATGTTTATTTGCATCAAGTCGTTTCGCGCGATGCCGGGGGCCATTTCAAACGCTTCAAAGATTTACCCGACGCTCTCTCGCAAGCCGCTGGAGAAGAATGGCGCATCCATTTTCATATTCCACTGCATAGCGGGGCGACGGAATTATTTGGCAACACCACTGACCATTTGCTCGGCGTTCTCGACCTTCTTTCGAAAAATCCCGCGCTCTGCTCCCATCTCGAAATGGAAACCTACACCTGGGAAGTTATGCCGGCAGAAATGAAAAATCGCAGCGTCGTCGATCAACTCGTCGCCGAATACGAATGGACTTTGCAACGTTTGGCGGAAAGAAATCTTTTCAAAGTTTAATGTTCAAAGTCCGGCGTCTGAAACTTTTAACTTTGAATCTTAAATCTTGAACTCGCGCACGCCACCCAGCTCTCTGCGCACCTTTTTAATTTTAGGGCGCGCCTCGAACCTCCCCACCGTCTGGTCCAACTGTTTTGCGGGCTGGCTGATCGGAGGCGGCGGCGAGTTCCCGCGTCTCGTCTGGCTCTCCATCGGCGCAACCTTTCTCTACCTCGGCGGCATGTTCTTGAATGACGCGTTCGATGCCAATTTTGATCGGCAACATCGACGGCAGCGTCCGATTCCAACCGGCGCCATCAGCGAACGTAAAGTCTGGATCTGCGGATTTTTTCTGCTGATCGCCGGCTTTGTATCTCTGGTTTGGATGGGGAAAACCACCGCCGTTCTCACTCTGTTTCTGATCATCTGCATTGTTCTTTATGACGCCATTCACAAAGCCATTTCCATCTCGCCCATCCTGATGGCGGGCTGCCGGTTTTTCCTCTACTTGGTCGCCGCTTCTGCCACCGCCGATGGCGTCAATGGCCTCGCGATCTGGAGCGCTCTCGCATTGGCTTTTTACATTGTGGGACTGAGCTATCTGGCGCGGCGCGAGTCGAGCCGCAGCGCGATCGAAAGTTGGCCCTGCTATTTTCTCACAGCACCGATCCTTCTCGCTCTACTGGCCAATTCCGGCGGGCACCAACGGCCAGCGTTCCTGATTTCTTTTGCTCTCGCCATTTGGGCACTTTGGTCGTTGCGACACACCTTTTGGAAACCGCAGGGCAACATCGGCTTCACCGTTTCGCAATTGCTCGCGGGCATCACTGTCGTGGACTGGCTCGCCGTTGACACGACCGATCCGTTGACCAGCGCGATTTTCGTCGGTCTTTTTTTTGCGGCGCTGCTCTTTCAGCGTTTCATCCCGGCAACGTGAAGGGTTCTCCAATCGCTTACTTGCTCAACGAGGCTCGTTCAATTAACTTTCTCGGCATGATTTTACAGGCAATCCGTTGCCTTATTTTAATTTTACTGCTGTGTATCGCTGGCTGCGATTCAGGCCCCGAGAGCGCCTTGGACGAACAGAAAGATGCAAATTTTTTGAGCGGTCGCAACCGTGTCTCCACCCAGGATTACAAAGGAGCCGTTGAAGAGTTTTCCAAAGCGCTGCGAACAAATCCCAACTCCGCCTCGGCTCATTTTGAACTCGGTTTGCTGAATGAAACGCAGCTCACCAACTACGCCGCCGCGATCTATCATTACGAAGAGCATCTTCGCTTGCGACCCGCCTCCGGATACGCCGAACAAGCCAAAGGCCGCATTCGCGCCTGCAAAACCGATCTTGTAAAAAACGAATTTCTCGCACCGGTCAACCAAGGCATGCAGCGCGATCTCGAGCGACTCACCGCAGAAAATCTTTTACTCAAACGGCAAATTGAAGCGCTGCAATTACAACTTTCCGCACGCGTGACTGTTCCGGCGGGCAATTCCCCTTCAACTCAGTACGCCGCACCAGGTCCGGATTCTTCCGCTCCAACGGCTTCCAACAATGCGGCGCGCTCCATCAATACGGAAACCCGAACCACGCGAACTGTTTCCACCCAGCCTAAAACCCACGTCGTCAAGACAGGCGATACCGTCACCTCGGTCGCGGCCAAATACGACATCAAGCTGAACGTCTTTCTCGCGGCCAATCCAAAAGTGGATCCACGCCGCTTGAAGGTGGGCCAAACGCTGAACATTCCGTCAACCACGCAATGATCTCCCATGCTCTCGCGCCTCTTTTTTCTGCTGATCGCGCTTTTCTGGCTGACCATGAATTTTCTTTTGTGGCGCTCCGAATTCGGCGGACACAAACAGGTTGGCAGTAACGTTTCGATCGAGACGGTTTGGAATAAAGTTCTCACCGCGCCGGATGCCTCTTCGCTGGAAATTTTTTATCACGGAAAAAAAATCGGATTCTGCCGTTGGGCTACGAGTGTGGGAGCGCAGGCGAGCAAGACTTTCTCCAATGATTTTCAACCGGAAGGAATGGTTGAGCAACCGACCAGTTACAATCTCGATCTCGAAGGCAATGCCACTCTGAGCGGGACAACCAATCGCCTGCGTTTCGATATCAACCTGAAACTTTCGATTGATCGGTCATGGGAGGAATTTACCATCCGCGCCAACATGCGTCCTGACTCGTGGGAACTTCACGCCACCGCTGCCGATCAAAAAGCGCGTTTCCTCATCGACGGCCCGGTTGAGCGATGGGAGCAAACGTTTACCTTTGCCGACCTGCGCAACCCACAGGTTCTCCTGCGCGAATTCGGCGGCCCCCTCGCTCTGGGCATTCTCGGCGGCATGGGAAATCTCGGGCTGGGCGATCCTGCAAAAACCAACAGCACAGCGTCGTCGCTGCCGATCAAATGGGACGCAAACAATGACACCATGCGCTTTGGCCATTCCAAAGTTCGTGTCTATCGGTTGCGGGCAAAATTGTTTGAACGTTATGAAGCGTTTATTTTCGTCAGTCGCGTCGGAGAAATTCTCTGGGTCGAACTGCCCGATCAAATTATTCTGAGCAACGACGCCTTCACCCATTTTTGAGAAGCCATGATCGAACTCATCCATCTCACCAAAAATTTTGGCGATCTCATTGCCGTCAATGACGTTTCGCTTACGGTGCCGCGCGGAGAATTTTTCGCGGTGCTTGGGCCGAATGCCGCTGGAAAGACCACCACGATTCGCATTCTGGCCGGCCTGCTCAAACCCACGGCCGGCTCGGCGCGGGTGGCCGGTTTCGATGTGCAAACCGAATCGCTCGAAGCGCGCCGGCGCATTGCTTACGTCCCCGATTTTCCGTTTCTTTACGACAAGTTGACGCCGTGGGAATTCTTCCGTTTTACCGGCCAGCTTTTTCAAATGACGGAAGCACGCATTCAATCCACCTGTCGCGAACTCGTCCCGCGTTTCGGCCTGGAACCTTTCGTCAGCAAACCGATCGAAGGTCTCTCCCACGGCACGCGTCAGCGCGTCGCCATCGTTTCCGCACTGATGCACGACCCGGAAGTTTTTATCATCGACGAACCGATGGTCGGACTCGACCCGCACCATGTCCGCGTCGTCAAAGATATTTTGAAAGAGCGCTCGCTCGCGGGCATGACGGTTTTTCTTTCCACCCATCAACTCAGCGTTGCCGAGGAAATGGCCGACCGCATCGGCATCATTCACCAGGGAAAATTGATTGCCGTCGGAACGCGCGATGAGTTGCGCAAACAAAGCGGAGCCTCGGGCGCATTGGAGAAAACGTTTCTCAGCCTCACGGCGGAGGAGAAAAGTTTGGCTCAACCATGATCCAGTGAAGCAAGCCTCGTTCAGTTGGTCCGCTGAAGAATCCTGCTTCCCACCGACCGGTGACTTCCGACGGCGCGGCGAAGGCGGAAGCGAAGTCGGCTGACCTCTGTTTCCGGGCGTGGCGATGGGGCGGGCGTCAAACTCTGCAATGCGATAGGAAAAGCGGCGGTGAACGCGCCGCAGTCCAGACGCTCCGCGCGATTTGCTGACGCAGGGCAAGCGCGAAGCGTCTGGAGTGCGCGTGGCTTTAGCACCGCTTTGGGGTGTGGCAGGGGAATGGACGGCAGCGAAATGTGGGGCTTGGCTTTATTCCCCTGACAATCATTCCTCTGACGATTCCGAATGTGATGGGGCGCTGAGGCGGGCGGAGGGGGCGACGTTCCCAGCGATGTCTCCCGCACAACAACGGATTTAACGCCAAGACGCCAAGAAAATATCCCGAAGGGATTACGTCATGCAGCCCAGCGTTGCCACGACGCAGGAGGGGCTACGCTGGGTAACGAATCACAAAACGAATCAAACCCCAACGGGGTTTCATCAATTGATACACCGGAACGGCGATACAACCGCGTTGCGGTAGATGATCTCTTCGGACGCGGACCCAGGGTAGCTCGTTCCTCGCAACCGCTGGGCTGAATGCTGGAATCCCCTTGGGATTCTTGGCGTCTTAGCGCCTTTGCGTTAAAATTCCGACCGCTGACTTCCGGCGTCGCGACGAAGCGACTTGTCTCGCCGAAGTTTGACGGAGGCGGAAGCAAAGGCGGAAGCAAAGGCGGAAGCGAAGCGACGGCGGGCGTGTTTAAGTCCGGGCGGGGCGATGGGGTGGGCGGTGGGGGCGACGTTCTCGGCGATGGCGGCTCGCCGGGAAACAGCGGCTTGCATCACACGCGCAATGGTGGATAATTTCCGGCATGAGCACGCAGGACATTCTGGTTGAAGAAATCAAACACCAGCCCGAACCGCTGTTGCGCGAAGTCCTGCTCTACCTGAAATTCCTCGCCCGTCAGCGCGAAGAAGCCGCGTGGGCGGACGTGCTCCCCACTCGCGAAGTCGAACAGGAAGTTCTCGACATCCTCGACAGCAAATGAACCCGCGCCACGGCGAAGTCTGGCTGGCCGACATGGGCATGGCTGCCAAGACGCGGCCCGCCATCGTTCTCATCGCCGACAATCTCAACGCACCGCGCTCGCTCATCATTCACATTCCCATCACCAAACAGAATCGCGGGAGCGAACTGGAAGTGCCACTCGGACATCTGCCGTTTCTCGATCAGGAATCCGTTGCCAATGTCCAGGCCATCGGCTCGTTGCCCTCCGTCCGGTTTGAAAAGCGTTTGGGCGTGGTGCCACCCGCAGACTTGGAAGCCGTCAAAAAGGCGATGAGGAAAGCCTGCGCTCTGTAGGACGGCGCGGCGAAGCGGGGCGAAGACGGCTGACCGCTGATTCCGGGCGGGCGGAGGGGGCGACGTTCTCGGCGAGGGCGGCGCTTCGGGAAGCGGCTGCCAGCGAACCAAGAAGCGAACAGAAAAACATGCCAATACCATTTACGAACACTCTCTTATTGTGAATGGATGCCTGGTCCGTATTTGCGCGGACTTGGCCTTTACTTCGGCTTGCTCTCCGGAATTATCGGCTGTTTAGGTTGCGATATGCTGCCACCTCCTGTCTCAGCTTCAGGGATGATGAAACCGGATACTCCCGGTGGACGCCCACCGAGAATGGCTTTTTGTCCTTCATCTTCGGAGAGTGCTTTGAGATCTTTGGGCGAAATAAAACCGATGCCGGTCCGGAAATAATAATTACGTCCAGCTGCGACCGAGATGTTCACAGTTTTCTCTTCGTTGTGTCCCACATCGTTTTTAAGCGTAATTTGATGAGCGCCTGGAGCGATCTGAAGCGGCAAAAATGTCCCACCCGCCAATGGAACCTGCGTGGGGAGACCATCAACATTAACCGTCATGGTGAAAAGTTGAGGGTTGCGGCAAATAAATATATTCGCCCGCGTGGGAGATATGGGATACGCATCCTCAAAACGCTTGCCGGACTCTGAAAGTAGCCGCTGAACAGTCGGGCCGCTGGCACAGCCCCCACACAGACCGGCAACCAGCGCCAAATTAGTAAAACAATTCATGTTTTTCATATTTTGATTTGAAAGTCGATTACAGTAGAAATGTTAAGGAGTCGTTCCTATTTTCTGGAAGATCGCCTTTTTTATGTCTGTAGTGATGTCTGCAATATGCGCGTCCTGCAACCCTTGCACTTTTGGGCGTAGCGGGAAGGAGTGATTAGACAGCAGTGGGTTGGTAGACTTATCGCCATGCTCTTCCACGTAAGTCTTTTCCAGAATGGCGTTGCCGGTTTTTGCATCAATCACGTGAAGGTGGGTGGTTCCCTTCACGTAGGCATGCGCAGCACTGATAACCCCTCCCCCTAAACGGTAGATAAATTCGTATTCTCCAGAGACAACAAAATCGGCAGAGGCCTCATTGGTGCTGGCAATCCTTGAGACTTCCGAGAACACATGGCGATTGCCCAGCGAAAAAAAAATCCGGTTCGGCACCGTCAGTTCAAGATGCTTGCGCATGGTTACCTCGTCGATGCCACCAGTCTTACATTCAACGGAGTCCACCGTAAAGTTCGCCACCTGAATTTTAACCGGTATCGATCGGGGCGTTCTGATCGGTTCAAGGCTTTCCGGCTTGGACGCTTCGGCCAAAGTGATGTGGGACGTTTCGCAACCGCTCAAGAAGCACGCCGTAACCACGCTAAAAATAATCCGAACAAACATGCCTTTCGCAGTTTTGCCACGTTTGAAACAGTCCCGGCTGTTCGTCTGATTTTTCCCCGTTGAATTCGTGAGCCTTTCGGTTCTGTGAAAAACTTCGGATGTAATCGTCATGGCTCTTTTCTGATTGTTGCTTGAACCGCCGTTTCAATGTCGGCAGAGATGGTTGCTAGATGTGCCGTTCGTAATACCGAAGGTCCGCTTAATTTTTCGGTGGCACCGGATGAGGCCGAATAGGCTTCGACATAAACCTTGTCATGCACCACCCCCCCGGTCTTGGCTGCAACGACATGAACATGCATAATCCCCTTCACATCAATCGAGTGAGTCCTGAAGATTGGATTGATTTGGCTCGCCAAAAAACTGAAGCCCCTTGCTTCAGACGAATAGTCATATTCGCCTGTGACGATGAAGTCTGCTGAACTTGGATCTGCTCGCGTTGCCCTTGAGACCTCTGAAAATACGTGCCTTTGGCCGATTGTTGATTGCAGTCTGTTTGCGGCCGCTAATTCATAATAGCGTTTAAGTTCGACCTCATTCACGTTGCCGGCCGCGCTTTTGGCAGAGTTGACGACGAAGTTCACCACTTGGATTTTCACCGGTATCCTAGCCGCATAAGTTTTGATCGGCTCCAAAGATTCCGCTTTGGTCTGCTCGGTTAGGGTCAAATGAATTTTTGACGACTGGCATCCGCTGATGAATGCGGTCATCATCAGGACAAACAACGTGATTTTAGCGCGGTTATTCATGTGTAAGATTCTTACCGATACCAGTTCAGCGGCACGCCGCAGCACATTTTTGGCGGGGTTTGACTACTGGGTGTGATTAAAAGTGGGTGAGATTAATTCCAGAAAGAGAGCCATTGGTGGTTGGCTCTGAGAACACGGAGATGGGCGAGTTGATCGGCGTGATTGT